>JANOZW010000215.1:0-16623 GCA_031429575.1 Ferruginibacter sp. | reverse complement strand
GCTGTAAGTTGTTTTCCATTATTTGTAACTACTGTTGGTATGGTATCGTAGCGGAAAATTACTTTTGCATTATTGGTAAAATATTCTCCTTTTAATACTACTGTAACAGGGTTTACACCTGGTGTGTAAGAAGAGTCTTGCAGGCGCATACTATCCACTAATGGAAAAGAAGTAGAGAATGTTTTTAAAGCAGCATCTGCTTGTACAAAGCCATAGCCAGAATTTACATCGTAGCCAGGTGTATCCATATCAATGGCACTGGTTTGTAACAAGGTTTTCATTTGTGTTCCGGTAAAAGATTCTCCATTAAAATATTTTTTCTTTGCTTCCATTAGCAAAGCAGCTACAGCAGCGGCATGTGGCGCAGCTGCCGATGTACCAAAGAAATTAGGGAATGGGTCGTTATCTATATTTACACCTCCAAAATTTACGGTTGTGTTTACACCATTTGGTGCAGTAATGTCTGGCTTAAATCTGTTATTTCCATTTATCAAAGTACCACCTCTTGAGGAGAACGAAGCAACTGTTGGATTGTTACCATACTCAGGTGTATTTGTGTACAATAATAAATGGCAACAATAGACTTAAGCCAGACATTACTGCACCAAATGGTGTGAACACAACCGTAAATTTTGGTGGCGTAAATATTGATAACGATCCTTTCCCTAATTTCTTTGGGACATCTGCCGCTGCGCCACATGCCGCCGCAGTAGCTGCTTTGCTAATGGAAGCAAAGAAAAAATATTTTAATGGCGAATCTTTTACTGGTGCACAAATGAAAACTTTGTTGCAAACAAGTGCTATAGATATGGATACGCCTGGCTATGATGTAAACAGTGGTTACGGTTTTGTACAAGCAGATGCAGCATTAAAAACTTTCTCTACTTCTTTTCCATTGGTGGATAGTATGCGCTTGCAAGATTCTGCTTACACACCGGGAATAAATCCAGTAAATATTATGGTGAAAGGTGAATATTTTACTAATAATGCAAAAGTAATTTTCCGCTACGATACAATACCAACAGTGGTTACAAACAATGGCAAACAACTTACTGCAAATATTCCTGCGTTTGTAGGTAATCCTCCATTGGTAATTTATAACCCAGGCATTACTACCAATAATTTAGATGGAGGCAAAAGCGATTCATTGTATTTCTTCGGAACAATGCCTGCCAATGTAACGGTAACGGTGAACAGTGCAGAGAAAAAATTTGGTGAAAAAATACCAGCATATTCCGTTGCAGTAAAAATAAATAATGTACCACTAGACTCTACAGGATTAACATTGGCAGATCTTGGATTAACAGACATTACGTACTCATCTTCTGCTAATAGCCAGAGCAATATTGGTTTGTATTATAGACGAGCTTCATCTTCTGTTACCAATCTTTCTTTGCCTACTTCTATTGCATTATCTGCATTGTATAATTATAATTTTGTAGATGGATTGTTAACCATCAATCGTATGCCCGTAACCATTACGCCAAAAGATACTACCATTGCGTATGGTAGAGCCATTAAAGGAAAACAATTAAAATTTAATTATACTTACAACACTTCGTTGGTAGATTCTTTGGAGCGCCCTGCATTCTTAGATTCATTAAAAGCTTTGCATCAAAGACCCATGTCCAATACATTGATTTTGATCAACACTAAACAAGCAGTAAATGGAGTTTATCTGAGTGCTTCCGATTTCTTCAATATGAGCTTTATGGCAACAGATAATACTGCACTAAATACCAAACAGGCGGTAAATACTAAGCAGGCGGTAAACGGCTTTATATCTGACACTTCAACATTTGTTCTGCTTGCCCCCGAATCAATATTTGACTATCAGATTGATTCGGCTAATGGTATTTTAAGGAATACCAAACAGGCAGTTAACACAAAGCAGGCGGTTAATTCCAATGCCGCCATTAACACCAAGCAGGCAGTTAATGGTATCGCTTCTGTAAACGGACTACAATTGGTGAATACAAAACAGGCAGTAAACACAAAGCAAGCAGTAAATAGTAATAGTTTTAACAACGAAACCAATGAAAATGTAGTATTAATTGTAGATTCATTGGATGTATATACAAATCCTACAGATTCTTTATCGGGCTTCCAATCTATGAATATGGTTTCTGGATATACAGTGGGCAATTGGTTGATAGCACCAGGTGTATTGATATCTGAGAATTTTGATATCACTTATGGTTTGGGAAATCTTACCATCATACCAGATACATTAATAGTAAAAGCAAAAGATACCATAGCAGGTTGTAATGGACAGCAACCAATGTATAGAAGTACAAAAACAATTTATCAGTATGAAGATGCAGATAGTAATGTGGTGGCTACAGGACCAACATATATTGTTCGAAATAATTTGAATGTAAATATGGGTACAGGTAATCTTAGCCCTGGCGCTTATCAAATTGTTCCATCCGGTTTTGTACAACAAGATTCTATACCAAATTATTATGTTGTTTATCAAAATGGAATATTAACGGTACCAAATCTTTCGGTAGCGCCCATTGTAACAGTAGTAAACAACTGTGAAACTTCGATACTCTCAACTACTGCAACGGGTTCTTTATTGTGGAGTAATGGAGCAACTTCTTCTTCTATTACCGTAAGTGCAGCAGGCAATTATTCCGTAACAACAACAGTAAATGGATGTACGAGTGTAGCAGGAACTGGAATAGCAACACCGAATACATTGCCTACTGCGCCAACTGCTAGCGCTACACAACCTACATGCACCCTAGCCACAGGAACGATAACGGTTACTTCGCCAAAAACTGGATTAACTTTTAGTATAACTGGTAGTGGCTACACAAATACAAATGGAATATTTACAGGAGTTCTACCAGGTACTTACAACTTGACAGCAAAAAATTCCAACGGCTGTATTTCGTTAATAACAAGTGTTGTTGTATCAGCTCCTAATTGTTCATCTATCGGAAACTTTGTATTTAGAGATAACAATGCAAATGGTACTCAAGGGAATAATGAACCAGGTATTGCAAATGTAACCGTTCGTTTATTAAATAGTGCAGGAACTGTTTTAGCAACCACAACAACAAATAGCAATGGAGCATATGGTTTCAATAATCTAGCAGTAGCTACTTATAGTGTTTCGTTTACAACACCTTCAGGTTTTAGTCCTGCGCTAAGTAATGTAGGTACGGATGACACTAGAGATAGTGACCCAATAAATGGAACCGTATTAGGAATTGTATTAAACACAAACCAAACAAATAATAGCATTGATGCAGGATTTGTTCCGTCTATAATGGCATTGGGTAATAGGGTATGGTATGATACAGATAACAATGGCATAAATGGTAATAACGAAAATGGCATGAGGAACATAGTAATGAAATTGTACAGAGATAATGACAATAATAATACAGCAGACGGGGCAGCGATAGCAACAACAACAACGGATGCAAATGGCTATTATTCCTTTGCGAACCTTGCACCAGATAATTATATTATTGGTGCAGTTATTCCTAACGGTTATGTAAGTAGTATTATAAATGCTGCTGACCCCGATAATAATGTAAATAATGATGACAATGGATCGTTGCAAGTAGGAAATGAAATTAGAGGATTGGCTATTACATTATCAATAGGAGGCGAACAAGAAGGAACAAATAACAATACCAATAATTCTTATGACTTTGGATTGTTGCCTGATTGTAATTGTATAAATACATCCGGCAATCTATTAACCAATGGTAGTTTTGAAAATGGAACAACTGGCTGGACAGCCATTAATGGCACCGTATCATCAGGTACTGGGTATGTAGCATGCGGAACTAAGAATGGATTTAATAATTCTTTCAATAGAAATTCTACCGTTTACCAGGATGTAACCATTGCTGCGGGCACTACACTTACTTTTAGTGGCTTTGCAGGAACACATGCTTCTGGCGTATCTTGCAATCCGAAGTTAAGTTTGATATTCCGCAATGCTGCTGGTACGGTGTTAGGCCAAACAGATGTAGTAATTACGCAAAATGTAGATATAAATTTTGGACAACTGGCTTTCTACAGCATTACCGCTACAGCACCTATTGGTACTACCAAAGCAAGGGTGCAAAGTTTTATTACTTGCGATTATGTAAAGATGGATGCTTTCTGCCTAAGGGTAAATACCAACGGACTTAGAAACAACCAAGCAATTATTCCTACCACAGACGAATATGTTACTACTGTTGAACCTACATCCATTACAAAAACAAATGTAAAAGAATTAGACAAACCAGTTTTTGATGTGCTTGTTACGCCTAATCCTTTTATCAGTTTTGTTGATATCATCACAAATGCAAAAGATAACATTACACCAGTTGAAATGAGGGTTATGAATACCAATGGCAAATTAATGTATATACAAAAAACAGCGGCTAATAACCAACAAAAAATAAATACAGATACATGGATGAGTGGAATTTATTTGGTTGAAGTAATACAAGGAAAAGAGCGAAAGGTTATTAAGCTGGTAAAGTTGTAGAAGGAAATTAAACTCTTTCTAAATAACGAAAGTTGTATTTTATTGGAGTGTCAGGGTGAGCTTGTCGAACCCGTTGCAGTAAATAAAGCTGCCTTCGATTCCGCAGAAATGCGAGAACACTCTGATAATTTGAAAGTAATTACTTTATAATACTTGCTATTATGAAATTGTCTTAACATAAAATACACTTCAAAAAATTAATCTAATGATAAAAAAATATGCACGAATTATTTTAATGAACATTATTTTTTTTAGTTGTTTTCATACAAATGTTTTTGCTAACGAAGTTGATAGTCTAAAAAAAATATTATCATCAACCATTTTAGATAGTACTAGAGTTGACATATTGAATGCATTATGCAAAAGCTTTTTTAATACCAATCCAGATACTTCTATCATTATTGCTAGCTCAGCAAAATTGCTTGCAGAGAAAATAAATTACAGACCAGGCTTAGCACTAGCTTTTAAAAATGTAGGAAAAGGGTATTACTTAGGAGGAAAATATAAGGAAGCTATTTTGAATTGGCAGCAAGCTATTGAAGTGTATAAAATATTGAATGATAAAACTGGTGTTGCCAATATGCTTAGCAACCAAGGAGCAGTTTATTTTAACCAAGGCGATGATGCTAAATCACTGGAACTGCATTTACAATCGCTAAAAATGTCGGAGGCAATTAATGATACTTTACGGATTCTTACTTCATTAAATAATATAGGGAGTGTGTATTCAAATAAAACAGCAACATTTAATAAGTCACTTGAGTATTTTTTACGTTCGTACAAATTAAGTCTCGCAATTAATGATAAATATTTAATTGGAACATCAACTGTTAACCTAGGGGAGATGTATTACAGAATTAGTGATGATTCTACAGCACTTTTCTATCTTAATCAGTCTATAAAAGCTTATGAAGGTTCAGAAAACTTACCATACGCACTTAATATTATTGGGCGTATATATACAAGGCAGAAAAACTTTAATAAGGCAATTCAAATACATACAGAGGCGTATGAGATGGCTAAAAAGCTAGATACAAAATTAGATCAAACACAGTCACTTGTTGCGCTGGCACAAGCTTACAAGGCAAGCGGAGATATTCCTTCAGCCATCAAAGCATATAAACAATCGGTAGAAGTAGCCATGCCGCTAAATGCTAATGTTGAAATGAAAGATGCATACCAAGGCTTGTCTGAATCATATTCGCAACAAGCAGATTACACCAATGCTTTCAAATATCAAAACTTACTACTTGCAGTAAAAGATTCTATTTACAACATCAATACAGATAAGAAACTCGGTACACTTCAATTTGGTTTTGACCTAGAAAAGAAAGAAGGAGAAATTAGTTTATTAAACAAAAATAAAGAAATACAACGAAGAGAAATACAACGGCAAAAAATTGTAAAATATGGTTTTATTGGAGGATTTTTAACGGTGCTTTTATTTGCCTCTATATTTTTTAAACAACGTAATAAAATTAGCCAAGAGAAAAAAAGAAGTGAAAAATTGTTACTAAATATTCTACCGGAAGAAACAGCAGAAGAATTAAAAGCTACAGGTACAGCAAAAACAAAACGATACGATTTAGTAAGTGTGTTGTTTACCGATTTTAAAAACTTTACACAAGCAAGTGAAATACTTACACCTGAAGAATTGGTAGCAGAAATTAATTATTGCTATAGTGAATTTGATAGAATAGTAGAACGATTTGGAATAGAAAAAATAAAAACCATTGGTGATTCATACATGTGTGCAGGCGGACTGCCAGTAAGCAATAGTACACATCCTTTTGATGTTGTATCGGCAGGATTAGAGATGGTAAAATTTATTGAAAGAAATAAACAAGAAAGAATACAAAATGGTTTGCCTTATTTCGAATTGCGTCTTGGTATTCACTCTGGACCAGTGGTTGCAGGCATTGTGGGCATCAAAAAGTTTGCTTACGATATTTGGGGAGATACGGTAAACACTGCATCTAGAATGGAAAGTAGTGGAGAAGTAGGCAGAGTAAACATTAGTGGTACTACATATGAATTGGTAAAAAATAAATTTGATTGTATGTATAGAGGTAAAATTGAAGCAAAAAATAAAGGTGTTATTGATATGTATTTTGCTGAAGATATCAAAGAAAGTGAAGTAGCAACATTTGCCAATTATCATGCGGCAATTCAATCAAACTAAAAACTTACATGACAAAAAATCAATTTTATAACGATGTCAGGGTGAGCTTGTCGAACCCGTTGTAATAAACGAACCCGCCTTCGACATCCACCGTGGCGGAGACATTCTATTAATTTGAAAATAATTATCCATCGTAAAATAAAAATAGATTATGGAAGATTCAAAAAAGAGTACCATACCAAGCAAATACGTTTTTGTTAAAAATAAAAATACCACCATGAGCTATAAACACAAAGCCGATAAGGTAGATTGGAAAATGGTAAAGTCGCCAAAAAACATTTTACTAATATTGATAGGTACTGGGCTTGCTGTACTTGCTATGAAAGGATTTATGATACCCAATAAATTTTTAGATGGCGGCATCACTGGTATATCAATTTTACTCCACGAAATATTTCACATCAACATTAGTTTTTTAGTCATTATTTTAAATGTGCTATTTATTTATTGGGGGTATAAAAGAATTGGAAAAACCTTTGCCGTACAAACCACACTTGCGGTATTGTTACTTTCCATAGGCTTGCTTTTTGTACATATAAACCCCATTACACACGATAAATTATTGATTGCCATTTTTGGTGGTATATTAATGGGCACAGGTGTGGGGCTTGTAATAAGAGGAGGTGGTGTAATTGATGGCGCAGAAGTTATTGCTGTTTTTACAGGAAGGAAAACTGGCTTTTCCAACAGCGAAATTATTTTATTAATCAATGTTATCATTTTCGCAGTGGCTGCATCTCAATTTGGTATTGAAACAGCCATGTATTCCATCATTACATATTTTACTGCTACACGTGCCATAAATTATGTGGTAGATGGTATAGAAGAATTTACCGCCATGAACATCGTTTCATCTCATCATGAAGAACTTAAAAACCTTTTGGTAAATGAGTTGGGCAAGGGCATTACTGTTTACAAAGGTGAAAGAGGTTACCTACCTGGCAGCTTTGAAATTCGTACAGAATGCGAGATTATTGTAACCATCATTACTCGTTTAGAAATAAAACAAATTCAAGATGCCATTTTACAAATAGACCCCAAAGCATTTATGTATGTGCAAAGCATCAAAGAAGCTTCTGGTGGAATACTAAAACATAAAGCACATGCAAAATAAAACAACCATGCAACAATTTGTAATAGATATGCTAAAAGAAAAGCTACCAGTAAATTATTACTATCATAATTATGAACACACGTTGTATGTATTAAAAAATGCTATTGAAATAGGTACACAGGAAAAATGTACCGAATACGAAATAGAATTATTAACCGTAGCTGCACTATGGCACGATACAGGTTACATAAATACATATAAAGGACATGAAGAAGAAAGCTGTTTGTTAGCAAAAAAACATTTACCCTCTTATGGATATTCAGATTGCGATATAGCTAAAATAAACGGTATGATAATGGCCACTAAAATATTACAAACGCCCACAAATAAATTAGAAGAAATATTAGCAGATGCAGATTTAGAATATTTAGGGACTACTGCTGCAGCAGAAATAGCAGATTTATTGTTTAAAGAATTACAATCGTTAAATCCTGCTTTAACAGCCGAAGCTTACAATACTTTACAAATAAATTTTTTAAACAGCCATCATTATTTTACTAATTATTGCAAAGAAAACAAAGACCCGATAAGAAATGCGTATCATAAAAAATTGATGGAAGCTGAAAGATAAAACAGTATCATAGAATTTTTAAAAGAAAAAACCAACAAAAAAAATTTCCCCACCCCCAACAATAATCTGTCATCTAAAAAATGACAGATTTTTCCTATTGCTGCACAGTTTGTACAATACATAAATGAAAAAGTACAAATTAATGGTGAATATCTACCCCCCAAAATTTCCATTCGTTTGGAGATTTGCAATATCAATTTGCAGATTAGCTATACACTTCCGGGGGGTGGTTTGTAGCTACTGCAAGCTGATTTTTTAAAAATGTACCTTCTGTTAAACTATATCATTTTTTTTAACCAATAAACAACATTATCATGAACAACAATTTCAAACTAAAGACAAAAAATCTTTTTCTTTTAGCCGTAATTATTATGGCTTTGCCTTTTGCAAGTATTGGGCAAACAAAAAATTTAATTTCTTACCACAGAATTTTTCCAAAAATGGATAAAGTATTAGAGTTTGAAAAAGCAATAGCTAGCCATGCGCAAAAATACCATACTGGTGATGCCACTTGGAGAGTTTTTGCTATTCAATCTGGCCCTGATATGGGCGGCTTTCACATTACCGAAGGGCCTACAAGCTGGGAAGGTGAAGATGCAAGAGGAGATTTGGGTGCGGAACATAAATTGGATTGGAATAAAAACATTTCTGTCCATTTAACGGATAAGCAATCTGGTGGTTATTCTGTTTATCAAGATTCGTTGAGCACAGTTGCATTAGGCGATTTTTCCGACAAAATAAATATAGCGCATGTATATCCTAAAATAGGGCAAGGCGACAATGTGGTAAGCATGATAAAGAAATTGAAAAAGACTTGGGCGTCTGTTGGTTTAACAGTAGCGGTGTATTCTGCTAGCTCAAGCGGCCCTGCTCAATACACAATTGTTACAAGATACAAGCAAGGGTTAAAAGAAAGGGAATCGGGTTTTCGTAAGCCATTTAAAGAAGCTTACGAAGCTGCAAATGGAGCAGGCTCTTATGCACAATATTTAAAAGATGCCGCAGAATTTGTACAAGAAAATTGGAGTGAATTGCTTTTTATGCGAAAAGATTTGAGTTCGAAATAAATCATATTAGGGTTAGTATTTATAAAAATTACTAGCCCTAATTTTTTATAGACTCTGTACATATTTTTTGAAAATTAAAATTTAAAAAATGGGAGATTCAATTTTAGCAACCATCATTTTATTTGCTGGAAATTTTGCCCCAAAAGGATTCGCTTTTTGCGAAGGGCAAACCGTGAGCATTGTAGAAAATTATGCCCTTTTTACGCTTTTGGGTACTAAGTATGGTGGAGATGGCACATCGAATTTTGCTCTTCCCAATTTTAAAGCAGCCGAAGAAAATTTGGGAGGTGCTAGATATATTATTGCAATGGAGGGTATGTTTCCTACACATGTTTGATAGTGAAATAAAGTAGAGATTTAGGTATTAAAAAAACGACACGCTTGCGTTCGTGTCTTATGAATGAAGGTAATTTTTCGTGAGACCTGAACCATTGCGAAAACACAACAGCAACCAAGTAAAAAATAATTCAATATTTTTAAAAATGAAAAATAAAAAAACAACCCTCGTATTTATCGTATTTATAAATCTATTCTCTTTTCAGCTTTTGGCTCAAAAGAAATTTGAGTTAAATGATTTGTACAAACTCTATTCCCTAACCGACCCTCAAATATCGCCTGATGGAAAATCGGTTTTGATTGTGGTATCTAAACCCGATACCATAAGCAATAAAAATAAATCATTTATTTATAGTGTAGATATAGCAACTGGTGGAACACAGCAACTCACTTTTGAAAGAGCTTCTGTAAGTTTTCCGAGATGGTCGCCATCTGGTAATGCTATTGGTTTCATATCGGCTGATGCAGCAGGTAAAGGTCAACTATTTGTACTGTCTATTAATGGAGGTGAAGCTAAAAAAATCACTTCTTCCACTACAGGTGTACAACAGTTTAATTGGAGTCCTGACGGAAATACATTTGCATTTACACAAGCAGACGAAGTAAGCAATAAAAAAGAAATGGAGAAAGGTTACGATGCCTTTGACGTGAAGTACAATAGTATGTTTATGAATGCCAAACCTTCACCATCTCATATTTGGCTCATTGCTGCTGAAGGTGGCGAAGCAAAAAGGCTTACGGCTGGGCTTTGGACAATCACATCTTCACCCTGTATTTCTTGGGCAACCGATGGAAAACAAATCGCATTTCAAAGCAATGAATCGCCTTATTCTGGTGAACTTATTTTTACGATTAAGACGGTAGAAATAGCCACTGGAAAAATGAATAGAATTACCAACAGTCGAATCTCACCTGATGCAATGCATAAAGAAAGACAGCCCGTTTTTTCTCCTGATGGTAAGTCAATTGTTTATCAACGCAATCTAGAAAATGTAGGTTATGGCTTTGATGTTTTTCATACGGCACTCAATGGAGGCAATGGAATTAATCTGACTGCTAAACTGGACCGATGTTTTTTTAGGGCAGAATGGAGTACGGATAGTAAAGCTATTTTTGTAGTTGCGAACGACTTCAATACTACTTCAATGTGGATGCAACCGCTTACTGGTAATGCAAAGAAACTTAACCTAAATGATTTGAGCATCGCAGGTGCATACTGGTATGAATACAATGTAGGAAAAAATAATGCTATTGCGTTTATAGCCAGTTCACCAAAATCTCCACAAGAATTATACTTATTGGAAACACCAGCATCCACTCCTAAAAAACTAACAAACTTTAATGATGAAGTGCGAAATATTTCATTAGGAAAACAAGAAACGTTCACTTGGAAATCGGATGAATTTACACCCAACGGCATTCTTACTTTTCCACCCGACTTTGACCCAACTAAAAAATATCCCTTGGTGTTGGAACCAGACGGCGGACCAAGGTCAACATCAAAAAAATCATTCAATTCATCGGTACAACTAAAAGCAGCTCGTGGGTATATTGTTTTTCAACCAAACTACCGTGGCAGCGATAATATGGGTTATCGTTTTTCCGAATCTATTAATGGAGATGCAGGTGAAGGACCGGGCAGAGATGTAATGAAAGGTTTGGCAGAACTTAAAAAGCGTAGCTACATTGACAGCACCAGAATTGCAGTTACTGGTTGGAGTTATGGTGGTTTTATGACCACATGGCTTATAGGAAACTACCAAGGTTGGAAATGTGCAGTAGCTGGCGCCGCAGTTACAGATTGGCTGGCTCAACATAGCCAAAACGATGTGGGAAGTATGTCTAGGTTCGAAGTTGGCAAAGGCATATCACCATTTACAGATAAAAAAGTAAAGGAAAACTGGGTAAAAAATTCTCCAATTACTTATGTTGAAAATGTAAAAACGCCCACATTGATTTTATCTAATACAGGCGATGAACGAGTACCCATTTCTCAATCATATACATATTTCAGGGCGTTGCAAGAAAACGGTATCGAATCAAAGTTTATTGCTTTCCCAATCTCTGGACACTTCCCAACTGACCCAATTAGAACTAAAGAAATGAATAAGTTTATATTGGATTGGTTGGATAAATATTTGAAGTGAGGTGTAGAGAAAGATGATTGTTGAGTTATTTATAAGTGTAAAAAATACTATAATTTTTAGCAAGCTCAAATAAAAGTTGGTATCTTTATCACAAAATATGTTTCTAAAATTTTCTTATGTCTGATATGCCCCAATTCAATGATATATTGCTTTACACCACCGCTGAGGGTAAAGTAAAAATAGAGGTGCTTTTTGAAAATGAAACTTTTTGGCTAAGCCAAAAAAGAATAGCTGAATTATTTGGCGTTGAAATACCAACAATAAATTACCATTTAAAAGAGATTTTTAAAAGTAATGAATTAGAGGAGAATTCAGTTATTAGAAAAATTCTAACAACTGCCGCTGATAGTAAAAAATATCAAACCCAATATTATAATCTTGATGCAATTATTGCAGTTGGATATCGTGTAAATAGCCACAGAGCCACTCAATTTAGAATTTGGGCTACACAAACGCTAAAAGAGTTTGTTATAAAAGGCTTTGTTTTAGACGATGGAAGATTAAAACAAGGAAAGAAATTTGGCAGAGATTATTTTGATGAACTCTTAGAACGTATTCGTGATATACGCTCAAGCGAAAGGCGCTTTTATCAAAAAATTACAGATATTTATGCACTTGCCGCTGACTATAGCAAGGATGCATTAATTACAAAAGATTTTTTTGCTACAGTACAAAACAAATTACATTGGGCTATAACCGGCAAAACTGCTGCCGAAATTATTTACAAATCTGCGGATGCTAGTCAGTTGCACATGGGTTTAACTAATTGGAAACAATCACCTGATGGTAAAATATTAAAATCAGATGTAACCATTGCAAAAAATTATTTGAGTGAAAACCATATTTTGAAACTAAACCGAATTGTATCTGCATATCTTGACTTAGCTGAAAGCAGGGCCGAAAGTGGAATTATAATGAATATGGAAGATTGGCAGAAATTCTTAAACCAATTTTTAGATTTATCTAACTCACCTATTTTACAACATAAAGGCTCAATAACTGCTATGGAAGCTAAGATAAAGGCAGAAACTGAATATGATAAATATAAGATTGTACAAGACCAATTGTTTGAAAGTGATTTTGATAAAGAAATAAAAAAAATGCTGGGTAAGCACAATTGAAAATAACTTGACAGGCATAAAAGCAAGGTAAATAAGGAAGTGAACTGTCCCATAAATTGGGACAGTTGAAAATGGCTGCTACATTCTGCGGGGTAGCAGTTGTCCGAATTCTTAGGACAACTGAGTAATGATTCTTTTATAACGAAATTTAATAAAATAAATTTATAAAAAAATATTAAAAACAAACAGCATGAAAAAAACACCAACCATTACGTTCTTATTGCTCCTGTTGAGTAAAGCCCTTATAGCGCAAACCTACATCAGCAATGTAACAATAGCCGATGTAGAAAAGCAAAAATTAATTTCCAATCAAACGGTGGTTATTACCAATGATTTGATAACAAATATTCAACCAAGCAACAAAATCAAAATTCCTGCAAATGCCACAGTAGTGGATGGTACAGGAAAATACCTTTTACCAGGAATGACAGATGCGCATATTCATTTTTTTCAAAATGGTGGTTTGTATGCACGCCCCGATGCCATTGATTTAAGAAATAAAATGCCATACAATAAAGAAATTGAATTATCGCATCAAACCATGGAAGACAAATTGCGCAGGTATTTGCAAAACGGCATCACCAATGTAATTGATGTAGGCGCAACCAATAATTTTTTAAAGCAAAGAGAATTATTTAAAAATGCTAATTATGCACCATCGATTTTTATGACTGGGCCGCTATTGACTACATACGAACCAAAAGCTTTTGAAAATTTAAAAGATGATGAGCCATTTAGTTTGGTAAAAACCATTGATGACGGTATAAAAATGATACAGCAACAATTGCCTTACCATCCTGATTTTATAAAAATTTGGTACATAGCAGGTGCA
Source organism: Ferruginibacter sp. (assembly GCA_031429575.1). Taxonomy (GTDB): domain Bacteria; phylum Bacteroidota; class Bacteroidia; order Chitinophagales; family Chitinophagaceae; genus Ferruginibacter. The sequence goes on along the minus strand of JANOZW010000215.1, from coordinate 2,749 downwards.
GATGGTTTGGGTATTGAAGGAAGCGCAAGAAAAAATTTGCCCATCATTAAAGCCATTATTGACGAAGCACATAAAAATAATTTAAAAGTAGCGGTACACGCTACAGAAAGAATTACGGCACAATTGGCGGTAGAAAATGGTTGTGATTTTTTAGTACACAGTGTGGATGATGAAATTGTAAAAGATGATTTTATACAATTGCTCAAAAAAAATAAAACCATTCTTTGCCCAACCTTGGTCGTTCACGATGGCTATGCAAATACTTTTGGCCAGAAGAATAATTTTAGTAATTATGAATTATTGAAAGCTGACCCGCATCAATTGGGTTCGTTATTAGACTTAAAACATTTACCAGATACGTTGCTTATAAAGAGATATAAAAAACAATTTAATGCTGAAGCTATGGTTGCAAACGGAAATAAAACCAATGCCATTACTTTAGAAAACCTTAAAAAATTATCTGATGCGGGGGTTTTAATTGCAACAGGTACCGATGCAGGAAACATAGGCACTCTGCACGCTTCATCTTATTTGCCTGAGTTAAAAGCCATGCAAAAAGCTGGTATGAGTAATTGGCAAATCATTCAAGCATCTACCATTAACGGTGCTAAAATTTTGAATAAAGAAAATGAATTTGGTACGATTACTATTGGCAAAAAAGCCAATCTTGTTTTGTTAGAAAATAATCCCATCGAAAACCTTGATAATATTTCAAAAATTAACCGAGTTATTAATCGTGGTGTGGTTTTTAGTCCCAATGAATTGATAAAAGAAACACCTACAGCCTTGGCACAACGCCAATTAAATGCTTATAATGTTAGAAACATTGAAGCATTTTTAGAACCCTATGCAGACGATGTTGAAATTTACACTTATCCGGATAAATTGGAAAACAAGGGTAAGGCGGAAATGCGTAAAATCTATTCCGAGATGTTTGAAAGAACGCCAGATTTACATTGCGAATTATTAGGCCGCATTGTACAAGGCAATGTTGTGATAGATAAAGAGCGTGTTCAGTTTGGAAAGAATACAATAGAAGCAGTTGCTATTTATCATATTGAAAATAATAAAATCAAAAAGGTTTACTTTATTCAGTAATGTTATAAAGGAAAATACTAGTGGTGCTATTTTTTTGAATTAGGAAAAAGTGAGGGTATTTTTATCAAATTGAAAACATAGATTTTTTTGTCGTAAAATATCCATGCCTAAAACGCCAGAATAATTAGAGATGATACCGTTGGCAATAAAATCTATTATTTGAATGGGGTGGCTTTTAAACTGAGTACCAAAAACCTCAATAGTGTCAATTTTAAAAACATCGGCGAACATACGTCCGTTGGCAGTTTCAACTTCCACTTGACCTATGGCTTCTTTAAGGTTTATTTGTTCAATGTATAAAACATTTTTGTCAAGATAAGTATCAGTTGAACCAGTGTCTAATAAAAAAGGTAAAATGCTTTCGCCATTGATTTCGACGTGTACTACCATCAGGTTGTCATTGTCGAGCCATTCAAAAGGATAGAATGTTTTCAAAGTGATTTTTGTATTGTTCTTAATAAACCAATATGTGCATTTGATTTTATTTGCCCAGTAAATGAAACAGTGAACTTTTCAAAACGTTCACGATGTTCACCTCCTTCAATACTAGCTACACGCTTGTCTTTATGGTGAGACAAAACAGTACCCTGTAGTATTTTCATACCATCAAATACTGGATTACCAATTACCACCCATTCATCCGGGTATTTATTTTTTATATCTTCCCAAAGAAATATTTTATCATCAATGATTTCCATAATTGATTAATTTTATAATAGTACAAAGTTAAATGTTTTTTTAAAATGGCTAATATTTTCTCTTTTTAATCAAAAAAGCCAGTTTTAAAAATAAAGATTAAAAAATTCAAGCACTTTTAAATAAAGACTAACAAAAATACAGCTTAAATTATTTGAGCATAAAATTAACTTACCTTTCATCATCAATAAAAATATATGAAAAAAAATACCCTTTCTATTTTATCCATTCTAATTTGCTGTAATGCTTTTGCACAAAAAAATACCTCTACCAAAGCAAACGATGTTTTAAAAACCGAAACTGCTACAACCATACAAGCTGATTATGATGCGTATAAAAAAATTGCACTAAGCATTTGGGATTATGCAGAGCTGGGTTATAAAGAAAATAAAAGTTCAACACTATTACAAACCACATTAAAAGAAAATGGCTTTTCGGTAGAAGCAGGTGTAGCAGGCATGCCTACTGCATTTGTTGCCACGTATGGTAGTGGCTCACCTGTTATTGCCATACTTACAGAGTACGATGCATTGCCTGGTTTGTCGCAAGATAATTCTCCCACCAAAACAGCTATTGCCAATAAAACGAGTGCACATGCTTGTGGGCATCATTTGTTTGGTACTGGTTCGGTAGCTGCTGGTATTGCAGTTAAAAAATTATTAGAAGCTGGTAAAATAAAAGGCACCATAAAAGTATTTGGTTGCCCTGCAGAAGAAGGCGGTAGCGGAAAAGTATATATGGTAAGAGAAGGATTATTTAATGGTGTAGATATAGTATTGCATTGGCATCCAAGCAATGAAAATTCGGTAACTTATACAAGTGCATTGGCCAATAAGTCTGCTAAGTTTAGGTTTTATGGTATTGCCTCACACGCAGCAGGCTCGCCTGAGCAAGGTCGCTCTGCGTTAGATGCTGTAGAGGCTATGAACAATATGGTAAATATGATGCGGGAACA
>JANOZW010000214.1:0-4570 GCA_031429575.1 Ferruginibacter sp. | reverse complement strand
TTTCTTTATTTTCTAATTGTTTTTTCTTGTTTAACAAATACTTCCACTTTTCCCATTCTCCATATTTTGCAATATCTTTTTTATCATTGCTAAGTGAGTTTAAGCTATTCAAATATTTAATGTGGCTCCTACTAGTGCACGCAATTACAAGTGCATCTAATGCATGATGCCTATGGTCAATACGTTTGTAATCTTTTGCAAAATGATAATCTCCATTCTCATTTTCGCTATCTATTATTAAAGGTTCTTCCAAAATTTTTTCTAATCTTGCAAATCTAGGTTTCAGTATTTCTTTCCATAATTTATTTAAACCCCACTTGTTTTTTAATGTAGAAGTTATATTACCAGAGGTGTAAATAATTCCTTCATCTGTATCATTACCAATTGCTATAGGTCTAAGAAATTGTGCAACCGTTTTTGAAATATATTTAGTATCGTTCATTTGTCTTTCAACAAAATCTTCGGGAACTTCATATAATTTTAAATATCTTTTTTTCTTTTTATTGGAAAAAACACTTTCTATAAAATCATTATAATCTTTCAATGATAAAACCAATACAGTTTGTCCATTACTTAAATTTATTTCTCTGCCTTGATATTCTTCTATAAACTGTATTGCTAATCTTTTGCTCTTCTCCGCATTCACTTCTGCTTCCACAACTACTTTATTGCCAAATGAATCATCGTAAAATTTTGCTTTAGGTATAATATGGTCTATTTGATATTTTTCTGTAAACAATTCACTTAGTGGAATTACTTTACCTGTGTATGGAGAGCGATAATTTTGTTCTGCCCATATTCTATATTTTTCTATTTCAGCATCTTTTACAAACTCTGCATTATTTTTTTTGAAAAGCACTTCAAAATTCTCTTCGCCTTTAACTCCGCCATTTTCTTTCCAAATTCTGAATTTATCAATATCTGACGGGGAGTCTGCATTAAAGTTTGGATACTTTAATTCCTTTAGCAAATTAGCTACTCTCTCTTTTTCAACTTTGTTTTTTGTATTACTTTCTGATATTTTTTTTCTATCCTCATTATTGTTTTTCATTTCCCTACCTAATTCTACATGAATATAATCAGGCCTACCAAGTTTATCATTCACCCAAATATCTTTAACTAAGCTGAGCGTTTCTCTTATTATCTTTTCTACAATTGGATTACGAAGAGAATTGTAAGGAATTATTTCTTTTATTTTAAAATCATCTATGGTCTCATACTTATCTTCATTTGCTCTTTCGCTATGGCGTCCATAAATAATGTAAGAAGCTATGTAAGTGGGAAGCCCCGCAAAATCTTCTATTTTAGTCAAATTCCTTTTCTGTATTTCATCCCTTACTTTATCACTAATATTTTCATCGAACTCACCATTAATTATTTTTTCAATACGATTTTTTATATCAGCTTTAAAGTTATTCAAATCCCAATATTTATCACCTACTCTCATAAGGGGTAAGAGTTTTTTTATTGCTTTAGTAGATAACGAAGCATACTGGCTTTTAAATTCTGGCAATTTTGATATGTGCGTTATTACAGGACTAGGCAAATCAAAATATTTCTTATTCATTAAAGCATTTTCAATATCTTTTTCCTCGGGTAGCGAATAAACAATATTCCATAATTGATTAAAAAGTATTTCATCACTTAAATATTTTTCACCTTCCTCAATAAAATTATGCTTCTTAAAAACTTTTCTAAATAATGCTTTAGTTTCATTGCCTAAGAAATTTTCATCACGATAATTTAATTTATATCCAAAAGTTTTTTCACCGTTTTCAATTTTATCTTTCTTAAAACCAAATATTTTTAAAATACTATCATGAGTAATCTCAGAGGAATTATCAAATATGTTAAATATTTTTTCTTTATTTTCAGATGTCAAAAATTCACTACTAACATCAATGTTTAGTTTTGTTTTACCGCTTAAGAACTCTTCCTTTTTAATTAATTTTAAGTTATGTATGGTTTGCCAAATTCTAAATTCCTGAAAAGCAGGAGAACTCCTTGCAGCTACTTTTATTCCCACTTTTTTAATTTCTGCATATTTAGTTTTATAAGATTTTGTTTCATACTGGCAATTAGCTAGTAAACCTTTTTGCGATTTTAAAGCTCTTTGATAATAAATAATATCACTGTAAAAAAGATGAAATAAATCTCTGCTTTTAATTTCTTTATTTTTTTCTTTATTGTGTGTATAAAATAAATCTGCTATTTGAGCCAACTTATTTTTGTCTGAAAATTCTTTTTCGTAATATTTAGTTTGTGTTTCCCATATTTTATTTAATTCTTTTTGGTAAAATGTTCTATCTACAATCCTTTCTTTTATTCTGTAATTTCTATCTGTTTTTATATTTTTTAGGTAGTATTCAGAAATAAATAAATTTTCTTTTGCAATATCTTTTTCTAGAGCCGCTTTTCTATTTTCCCATTGTTTAGGGTCTACTTCTGCTATTTTGTATTTTATATTAAGATCTTTCGTAGTTGTTTTAGTTATCTCTACTTCTATATTTTTGTTTTGCCAATCTAAAGGATTTTTCTTTTTCTTTATTGCTTTAAATTCAAAATCACTTGCTTTGCAAGTCAATTCATAGAAAGTATAATCTTTATCTTTTCCCTCTCCTTTGCCAGTTTCAACAATAGAAAATATATTAACAATCTCTATCCATTTTTCTAATAAAGGATATTTTATTTCTTTTGCTTCTTCTTCTTGTTTTACATCTTTTCTACTACTTTTAAATCCTCTTCTTTGATTATAATGATAAAGAATCCTTGCAAGTTCGGTTACGTTTACTTGCTCATACATTGCTTTCGTTTTAAGAAAGTAAATAATCCAATCTTCTGAAATTTCATATTGTTCACCCTTTGTGGTTGTTTTATTGGCTACACCAAAAAAAGTAGCTGCTTCGTCTTTTAATTTTTGAGAAAACGGTAAGTATTCATTTATGTTATGTTTTTCAAGTTTTTTAAATTCAACAGGAAATTCTTTTGGTATCCATTCAAGAATTTTCAATGCTTCAATAAGCCTTGTTCTTCTTAATTTATATCTTTGATTTAATCTTCTTGCACCCCTTGCTTGTCTTCTTCCTGCTGCCTTTGATTCAGGTGTTCCAGTTTCAAATTTTGTCATGGCATCAGCATCCATAGGTATTATTCTACTACCCATCTGAATAATTTTGCCATCAAGAGTCTCTGGGTTTTCGTAAGCATTACTTTCAATAAATGCCCAACCAATTGAATTTGTACCAATATCTAGTCCTAGAATTTTCTTCATTGCAGTATATTTTTAAATTGTAAAATATTTTGAGGGGTAGAAACAAAAATGCCCCGAAGAACGTCGAGGCACGTATAAATCATTACGGAATGATCCTTATTGTGATTTGCTAATGCAATAATAAAAGTTAAATTATAATTCACCAAGTTTATTTTAAAAATTTTTACCCTAAGAACTCATCGGTGCATCTTCATTTCTTCATGATTCACCATCTTCCTTCATTCTTTTTTGAGAACACCTGTTAAAAACAAATAGCAACAGCTATATATCAATTTTTTTTTAAATAAAACAGTAAGCTATAAAGTGGGGAGTTTAGCAGCTAGTTTATATTAGTACAAGTTAAGCAATATTTTAAGCTAGCAAAATATTTTTGATGCTATTTTTTACTTACAAGAAAGTTTTTTTGTTTTTTATAAGTATTTGTAGTGTTTCACCTACAAAATATAATTTGTGTAGTTTGTAAACCCATAGCAAACATTTCTTCACATGCATAAAAAATCTCAAATTTTCTTTTTTCTCATGGATTGATGGATACAGCAACCGAAACTTCAATGAGAATATTCTGTCTTAGGTACAGCACCCAATAATTAATATGATTGCAAACATATCATAAAGTGTATATTTAGTTTAAACACCTTTATGCAAAAAAGTATTGGTTATGTTAAAACTATTTCTTTTCCCTTTCACAAGTATTCATCCCCAGCAAACTATACAATGGGCAGTTACCCGTAAATGCTGTAATCAATGGCACAAAGGCTACCAAGCCCCACCAAGATTTGTAATAGTACCCTACAAAAGCAATTACGATACTTAGTATCATTCTAAAAATTCTATCTGATTTACCCATATTCTGTTTCATAATTTTTTATTTTAATCATTACTAATTTTTGATGGTACAACTTGTTCTTTTAATGTATCTTGATTTATCATATTTTTTACAATCATCTTTCCATATTCGTGGCCCATGCTTTCTGCATCGGTAGGTGCAAAAGTTTGTGTTTGCACAGAGTATAATAATTTTTGATTAGCCATATCATAAAAATTACTTTCCCAATAATATTTTGTGCTAGTCACATAATATCCTGGTTCGTAAATACGGTTATAAATATCGTATCTATAATTCCAAATACGATTGTTATAAGCTGGAGGAATGTATTTTCTTTCTCGTTCATTTTTCAGTAAAACTATCGTAACTATTGCATCAAAACCACTACCTTTTAGCTTATTTATTCCTTCCGCCTCGTCTATTTTATCAAAAACTTTTGGCCCATATTCTTTTAAAGATGATACTGCATTGTA
>JANOZW010000213.1:0-2835 GCA_031429575.1 Ferruginibacter sp. | reverse complement strand
AGGGAATGTCAAAATCTTTGGTAATTAGTTGTACATAGGTTAGATCAGCAAAAAAACCTTTGTTTCTATACCCCAAACCACCACTCAGCGTCATTTTACTTGCTTTTGATGGTGCATCTTTATATGGATTGCCATAATAACCAAAACCAAGGCGACCCATGATGGTATTGAATTTAACTTCTCCACCTACACGTACATTGATATTGCCTTTGTATATATCTTTTATTACCCCATTTAATTGTTTGTAATATGTTTTTTCATCCTGCGTTGGTTGCTCTGCATCACTGCTAAACTTAGTGCCATTGTGTCTTACATATTCAATATCGGCAGAAACAAATCCTCTTTGCTTTGTTACATCTTCTACTTCTCTAAAAACATAAGAGCCACTTAGCATTACTTTCCACGGCCCGTTTTGTATGTATTTTGCTTTACCTCTCTCTTGCCCATTGGTAAATGTGCTAGAGTTTACAACTGTGTCTTTTGCAGGGTTTTCTAAAACAGAAGCTAAAGAACTTTTTCTCTCATCTGTAAGGGACATGTATGAAGGTGTGTGCACCGCAAGACCAATGCGTATATATTCTTTGGGCCTAAAAATTAAGCCAAGCTTACCATTTAAACCTGCGCCTTTTGTCGTAAAATTATCTGTGAATTTAAATGATTTAAATTGATCACTTGTAATGGAAGATGTATCTGTTTCAGAAAAAACAGAATTGCTTTCATAACTTACAATTGGAATACCAATGCCAACTCCCCAAAGCCATTTATCGCCATCGTTGCCTGCATAAGATCCACCTAGTTCATATAAACCACCTTTGGTTATTTTTGTCATTTCTTGTTGCAAACTTCGTCCTGCATCAATAACGTTGTCGGTTAATGTTTTTACAATTGAATCTCCTGCTGGTCGTCTTTTAAAATATATAAGATAAGAAAGATATGCAGGTGCTGTTGTATATGGAGCAATTGATTGTGTACTTAAAACGTTGTTGATATTTTGTTTTGATAGCTCTTCTGCAAAAGCTTCGCTGTAAGAACTATAATTATTAAAACCTTTGTAATGTATTACGTTGTTGAAACTTGTTTTTTGTGTAAATGCAATGGAAAATGCGCTGCTTCTATTATCATTATTCATATTTGGTAATGCAAAAGCAAAACCAGAAGTACCCAAAGAAAATTTATTTTTGCTATCATTTATTTGTGTTCCTCTATAATCTGTTTTTATTTTATTCATCAAAAAACCAGATGAAATTGACGCCTCATTGGTTCTATAAAATCCAATACCAGCAGGATTTACAAATGTAGCCGATATATCTCCACCAAGCGAGCCCATAGCACCGCCTATGGCAAGTGTACGAGCAGTGCCATTTTGTGTAAACCAACTGTACCGTATGGCATCTTCTGGTATTTGCGCAAATGATTTTGCTGCAACAAAACATATTAATATTGAAAAAAGTTTTTGCATAATAATTACATTTCACTTTGTAAAAAAGCAATTAGATTTATTTTTTGTGAAAATTAATTTCCCCCTCTGCCAGGCATTGGAACACTTGTGCCTTGTGCTGGGGTTGATGAATTTGAACTACTGTTACTTGGTGTAGGCGAGTATGTTCTTGTTTCACTTCTAGGTTGCTCCGTGTAAGTACGTGTTTCGTTATTTGTACTTCTAGTATTTTGTGTGTTACTATTGTTGTAGCGACGAGTAGTAATAGTGTTCACGGTGCCATATCCTTTGGTAGGGGTGTAAGTAGTTATTGTATTACCATATCCACCAAGATTAGCTCTGCGTATGGTTGTATTTTTAGGATTTACATATTTTACGCCCGCAGAGTAAACTGGGTAAGGATAATAAAATGGATTGTAATAATAACCGTAATTGTAGCCATAGGCATAAGGGCTATAACGACAATCGTAATCATAATCGTAATCTAAATTTCTCCATCTGCGATCATTTATAGCCATACGAATTTGCCTATCTTCGCTTGAATAATCTTCTCTGCGTTCGTATCTATTTTCAGATTCTTTTTCTACAATTACTTTAGATTTTGAGTAGTACAAATCATCAGGTGTTTGCCCGCTTTTGTAAGCAGTACTGCAAGAAGCTAATAAAGCAATGGATAATATAAGTAGTAATGTTTTCATCTTTTAAAATTTTGATAGGTTAAAGATAAATGATAAGTATGATACCTTTGTACATTAGACGCTTTTTCACGATAAAATGTTGTTAAAGATGTGCTAATGATTTTGAAATGGTTAGATGCTAAACAATGTAACAATAATTTTAGTATTTATTGCTGTTTGTATAAGAGTAGCAATGTATTTTGTATTATTTGAAAAACACTGTCCCCATATTGGCAGTTAGTTGTTTTTCTACTTTTTTTAGGGCTTGCTGCACCCTTATTAAAATCATGGCTTCATCTGTAGAAACCGTTTTCATTTCGTTGTTATTTTGTTCTATTAATTTTTTAATTTTTCTTAGTTTAAAATGTGTTAGTGTAGATATTACTTCTTCTTTAAATAAATCTTCACGGGTAGCAATTTTACCTTCGAATATTCTACTCCAGTTGGCACTTATTTCTGTTTGGCTATCCATTAAATTAATAACCAAATTATTTATGGTGGCATCTTCGTAATACAGAAAGTCTTTATCAGTAGGGTTCTTGCCCTCTTTATACCAAGTTTTGTATAAATTAATTATGGTAATAAGATTTGTATTTTCAATCATTGCTTCCAAATCATTTTCATCCATTTCGTGGAAAATATAATTGGCGCCTGTTGGTTCTTCATCCCACTCGGTCAAGGGTGAGTCTGCGATGGGGCGTACGCTGGGACGCTCGGGGG
>JANOZW010000212.1:0-6126 GCA_031429575.1 Ferruginibacter sp. | reverse complement strand
TAATAAAATGTTTTAATCGCCCTGAAACCTTTATACGATAAGGGTTTAAGCTGGTAAACTGAATGGTATCTCCAACTAAATATCTCCAAAGTCCACCATTAGTTGTAATGACTGGGGCATAGTTTTTGCCCACTTCAATTTTATCTAAACCAATTGTTTTGGGATTGTCTTTACCATATTCATCAACGGGCATAAACTCATAAAAAATACCATGATTTAAAAATAACAACATTCCTTCTTCGTTTAAAACATCTTGTGCAGCAAAAAAACCTTCACTTGCATTGTATATTTCTAAGTAGTTAATTGGCTTGCCAATTACTTGTTCAAATTGTTTTTTATAAGGTGTAAAACTTACGCCACCGTGTATATATAATTCTAAATTTTGCCACACTTCGCCAATGCTTTTTTTACCAGTAATTTCTAAAATTCTTTTTAGTAAAACCAGCGTCCACGTTGGTACTCCAGAGATTGAAGTTACATTCTCTTTAATCGTATTTTGTGCTAATTTTTCTATTTTATTTTCCCATTCGTCTAGCAAAGCAATGCTAAGCTCCGGGGTACGCAACCACTGTCCCCAAAATGGGGAATTTTGCATGAGAATTGCACTTAAATCTCCACATTGCACATCTTCGCTCAATTGGCTTATTTGATGCGAGCCTCCAACCACCAAGCCTTTGCCAGTTAGTAAATCGCTTGATGGGAAATTGGTATAGTATTTTGTAAGTACATCTTTGCTTGCTTGAAAATGATTTTCTTTCAAACTTTCTTCGCTTACAGGAATAAATTTACTTTTATCGTTAGACGTGCCGCTACTTTTTGCAAACCAATTTACAGGCGCATTCCACAATACATTTTCTTCGCCAGCCATCATACGCTCTATGTATGGTCGCACATCATCGTACTCGTGTAGGGGTACACGATTTTTAAATTCTCTTACCGTAAATAATTTATCGAAATTATATTTTTTGCCAAATACGGTGTATTGTGCATCGCTTATGAGGCTCTGTAAAACATGCCGTTGCGCCTCAGCTGGATGATTAATCCAGTTGTGAATGCGTTTATACCGCAAGCGTGCTACAAATGATATTGATTTGGAGAGCAAATTCATTATTGGAGCAAGATAAAAAATAATATGTTAGAAACGAGCTATCCTGAGATTTTATCTGGGCTATCCTGAGATTTTATCTCAGGACTAGTTAAAAATATTTACTATTTTTAAAATAAAAATCATGAGTGACGGTGGATACAAAATAAGAAACAAAGAAGCTGTTCATTTTGTAACTTTTGCAGTAGTAGATTGGGTAGATGTGTTTACTAGGCAGATGTATTGCGATATTGTTGTTGAAAGCCTTCGTTATTGTCAAACCGAAAAAGGGTTATTACTCCACGCTTGGTGTATAATGAGCAATCATATTCACTTAGCAATATCTGCTACAAATAACAACCCGAGTGATATTCTCAGAGATTTTAAAAAATTTACAGCAAAAAAAATAATAGACGCAATAAAGAACAATCCAAAAGAAAGTAGAAAAGAATGGATGATAGATATTTTTAAAAAACATGGTCAATCCAATTCTAGAAATACTGAACATCAATTTTGGCAACAAGATAATCATCCCAAAGAAATGTGGAGTGAAAATTTTACAGAACAAAAAATAAATTATATTCATAACAATCCTGTAGCGGCAGGTATTGTGACGAATGCCGAAGCTTATTTATACAGTAGCGCTAGAGATTATTATTATGGAAAACAATGTGGATTGTTGAAGATTGATTTTTTATAGTAACGAGGGCTATCTTGAGATTTCATCTCAAGACTATATAAATTTTTCCTGAGATAAAATCTCAGGATAGCTTGTTTTAGAACGAGCTTATAAATTAATATTTACAAATTCTTCGCAATATTCTTTTTTCATTTGCTTTACGATTTCAAATTCCGCTCCGAAGGCTGTCTTGAAACTTTATCTCAAGACTATATAAATTTTTCTTGAGATAAAATCTTAGGATAGCTCGTTTTAGAACGAGCTTATAAATTAATATTTACAAATTCTTCGCAATATTCTTTTATCATTTGCTTTACGATTTCAAATTCCGCTCCGAAGGCTGTCTTGAGATTTTATCTCAAGACTATATAAATTTTTCTTGAGATAAAATCTTAGGATAGCTCGTTTTAGAACGAGCTTATAAATTAATATTTACAAATTCCTCACAATAATCCTTTATCATTTGCCTCACCTTTCTAAATTCTTCTAAAATTTCTTCCTCGTTACCTTTTGCTTTAGCAGGATCCGGAAAATTATAATGAAACTTTTTTGCATTACTTGGAAAAAATGGACAACGTTCTTTTGCGTTGTCGCAAACCGTAATAACAAAATCGAAATCTATATTTCGGTATTCTTCAATATTGTTGGATGTATGATATGAAATATCAATGCCATCTTCTTTCATGGTAGCAATGGCACGAGGGTTCACGCCATGTGTTTCTACACCTGCGCTAAAAATTTCTGCTTTGTTGCCTGCAAAATATTTTAGGTAACCTTCTGCTAATTGGCTTCGGCAACTATTTCCTGTGCATAGTACTAGTACTTTTTTCATAATTAATTTCTGCTTTTTTTAAAACTGCAAAATAGAAAATGTTGCCTTGTATCAAAAGGGGTAATATGATCTTCGGTTATGCAACGTATTTTTGAAAATCCTTTTTCGAGTTCTGTTGTTAATTTTTGCTCACTGTATTTTTTAATTTCTAAACCACTACATTTATCCGGGCCTTCTTCTGAAAAAGTTCCAATGTTTAAATAACTTGATACTGCTTCTCTTGCAGTTTTCATATAGATTGCAATATCCTCAGCTGTTGTTAAAAAATGAAACGTTGCTCTATCATGCCACACATCGTACTTTGTAGTTGGTTTAAATTTGGTAACATCGCTCACAATCCATTGTATGTTTTTACCTTTTTCTCCCAATCGTTTTTTTGCTTTTGCAAGTGCATTTTTTGAAATATCAAGCACTGTAATATTTTCAAACCCTTCGTTCAATAAACAATCTACTAGCTTACTATCGCCACCACCAATATCAATTATTTTGGCAGATTTATCTACACCAAAAGAATGTATAAAATCCAACGATGTTTTAGGATATACTTGTGTCCAACTTACTTGGTTTGGGCTTTTTGTTTCGTAAACATTGTCCCAATGGTTTTTATTTGTATGCTCCATAGTATAAAATTATTTTAGCAACAACCACCACCTGGTGTGCAACAACTTGTAACGTTTTTTGCGGCAGAAATAACTGAGTGTACTGCAGGTATGCCACATAAGTCTAAAGCTAGGCAGGCAGTATGTTTTGTAGTAAGTACAAAATCTTTTCCGTTAAAATCCAATCCGTATTTAGAAATAGATTCATTTTGATATTCTACTTCTATTTCCCAATCTTCTATACCCAATTTGGTTTCTGATAACGCAATAATGTCTAATAATTTTTTTGGTTTTAATCTATGCTCATAATCATTGGCATCCCACAATTGAAAATTTACTTTTGTTTCATTTCTGGTAGTACCACCACAATCAATAAATTTTTTGGTAACCATGCCTACTTCGGTTACATGAAAATGCTCGGGCACTAATGTCCCATTTTCCAACTGAAAATTTACTGCTTCTGCATTGGCAAGAATTGTTTTAATTTCTGATAATTTCATAATATTTATTTTTTAGCAACAACTTTTTTTCTTTTCCATTTTTATAGAAAATTCCGATAAAAATTGTTCGAATTTTAAAAATGTTTTTTCGTTTATACAGTAACAAATGGCATTGCCTTCTATGTTTCCTTTTATTAATTCTGCATTTTTAAGCTCTTTCAAATGCTGCGATACAGTAGGCTGTGCTAACGGTAATACTTTTACAATATCGCCACAAATACAGCCATCTGTTTTTAATAAATAGTCAATAATAGCTACTCTTGCAGGATGTGCCAAAGCCTTCATAATATTGGCAATATCGTTTTGCCTTTTTGTAAATAACTCTGTGTTAGATGCGCCCATTGTTTAATTATATATTGCAATATTACGATAAAGATTTAAATTGCCAAAATAATTTTAGCAGTTTAAAACCTTTTCAAATTATTTTAAGCTAATATCCTCAATTTAAAGAATGTCAGCCTGAGCTTGTCGAAGGCGAGTTTATTTGGACATTCTTTAAAGTTGCACCACCTTCGACAAGCTCAGGCTGACACTAAAATATTTTGATGGATAGAGCTAGCAATTTTATTTAAATTTGACAAAAGAAAAGTATGGAAAAGAAAATATTTACCATAAAAGACAAATCGTTCACCATAGGGTTAATGCAAAATGAGGAAATGCAAACATTGTTTCCACTAATAGAAGAATTAAACCCTGGCATGCAAAAAGCTTTGTTTGAAGAACGCTTAATAGAAATGCAAGCCAATAAATTTAATTGTATTGGTGTATGGCATAATGATAGCTTGGTGGCTTGTTGTGGCTTTTGGATATTGATAAAATTTTATAATGGCAGGCATGTGGAACCAGATAATGTGGCTGTGCTTACTGACTATAGAAATTTTGGACTTGGTCAATTAATGATGGATTATGTACACGGGCATACGAAAACACTTGGCTGCACGGTGAGCGAATTAAATGCTTATGTAACCAACAACAAAGCGCATAAGTTTTATTTTAAAGATGATTATAAGATATTGGGGTTTCATTTTAGAAGAGAACTGTAGTGCAAAACACAATCTACGCTTTGGCAAAAGATGAAAAAAGATTTTCTGCCCAAGAGCGGCGGGATAGAAGTGAAAAGCCCGGAACGAGTGACGAGGAACGAGAAACGAGTGAGGACTTGCAACGAATAGCCCGAACCAGTGTTGCCAAAAGAAATATCGCTCACCGCCAAAGCCTTTTAACTACTCATTTATCTTTATATTTGTAGCCACAAAATAGTAGTATGTTTAATAAAAGAACGAAGATAAAAACGCTTTTGGAAAGCGAAAAAGTAGATTACGAAGCAACGGTAATGGGCTGGGTGCGTACGTTTCGCAACAACCAATTTATAGCACTGAACGATGGTAGTACCAATAATAATATACAAGTAGTAGCGGAGCTGGGTAGCTTGATTGATGAAACGATGAAACGCATTACCACAGGGGCTTGTATAAAAGCTACTGGGCAAGTAATAGCATCTTTGGGTAAAGGGCAAAAGTATGAATTAAAAGCAACGGCGATAGAAATATTGGGCGATAGCGACGCAGAAAAATTTCCTTTGCAACCTAAAAAACACAGCTTAGAATTTTTGCGTGAGCAAGCACACCTTCGTATGCGTACGAATACTTTTGGGGCAATTTTTAGAGTACGCCATAGCCTTGCATATGCTATTCATAAATTTTATAATGATCGTGGATTTGTGTATATGCACACGCCCATCATTACAGGAAGTGATGCAGAAGGCGCAGGCGAAATGTTTAAAGTAACCACGCTTCCGCTTGATGGCACTGCTCCACGCAATGATGATGGCAGCATAAATTTTAAAGAAGATTTTTTTGGTAAGAGTACAAACCTTACCGTGAGTGGGCAATTGGAAGGCGAATTGGCTGCTATGGCGTTTAGTGATATCTATACTTTTGGTCCTACATTTAGAGCGGAGAATAGCAACACAACCCGCCACCTAGCTGAGTTTTGGATGATAGAGCCTGAAGTAGCGTTTAACGATTTGGAAGATAATATGAATCTTGCAGAAGATTTTATTAAATACATTATTCGTTATGCAATGGAGCATAATGCAGACGATTTGGCTTTTCTTGCACAACGATTAGACGAAGAAGAAAAACAAAAGCCAACGAACGAACGCAGCGAAATGGGCTTGCTAGAAAAATTAAACTTTGTGGTGGATAATGATTTTGAAAGATTAACTTACACAGAGGCTATAAGTATTTTAAGAGAGAGTAACCACAACAAGAAAAAGAAATTTCAATATTTAATAGATGCTTGGGGTGCAGATTTGCAAAGTGAACATGAGATCGCCGCCAGTCGTGGGTTCCGTCGTTCCAATAACGGAACAAACTGTTGACGGCGTTCCCGGCAACGGCCATCGCCATTGATCCGATACCGTGATAGCC
>JANOZW010000211.1:0-8542 GCA_031429575.1 Ferruginibacter sp. | reverse complement strand
AGCAAAAGGACAAATAGTTAGAGAAATAGATGCACTTGGTGGGTATAGTGGAATCGTTACCGATAAGAGTATGATACAATTTCGTATGCTCAACCGCTCAAAAGGACCTGCCATGTGGAGCCCAAGAGCGCAAAGTGATCGTATGCTCTTTGCTCAAACATGGAGGGAAATGTTGGAACAAACACAAAATGTGGATTTTTATCAGGATACGGTATATAATTTAATAGTAGAAGAGGGTGAGGTGAAAGGTGTGGTAACAGGACTAGGACATAGAATTTATAGTAACTCGGTAGTGCTTACCAATGGAACTTTCCTAAATGGCGTAATACATATCGGTGAAAAAAACTTTGGTGGTGGAAGGGTAGCAGAGAAAGCTGCAACAGGAATAACCGAGCAATTGGTAGAACTCGGCTTTGAAACTGCTCGTTTAAAAACAGGAACTCCCCCACGTATAGATGGCCGTAGTCTTGATTACTCTAAAATGGAAGAACAAAAGGGCGATGATGAACTCGTAGGATTTAGTTATTTGGAGAAACCAATCCTAAAACCTGAAGCCCAAAGAAGCTGTTGGATTACTTATACCAACCAAGAAGTACACGATATTTTAAAAACAGGTTTTGAAAGTAGCCCAATGTTTCAAGGGCGGATACATGGCACAGGACCAAGATACTGCCCAAGTATAGAAGATAAAATAAACCGCTTTACAGAAAGAGAGCGCCACCAATTGTTTGTAGAACCTGAAGGATGGAACACTGTGGAGATATATGTAAATGGATTTTCATCGTCTCTACCCGAAGAAGTACAAATAAAAGCCTTGAGAAAAGTACCAGGTTTTGAAAACTGTAAAATGTTTAGACCTGGATATGCAATAGAATATGATTTCTTTCCACCAACACAGCTCACGGTGAGTTTAGAAACCAAATTAATAAAAAATTTATTTTTTGCAGGGCAAATAAACGGTACTACTGGCTATGAAGAAGCAGCTTGCCAAGGTTTAATGGCAGGTATAAATGCCCATTTGGCAACGAAGGATGAATCCCCTTTTGTATTGAAACGTAGCGAAGCATATATTGGAGTGTTGATTGATGACTTAATTAACAAAGGAACAGACGAACCTTACAGAATGTTTACAAGTAGGGCAGAATTTAGAACGTTGTTGCGCCAAGATAATGCAGATTTGCGCCTTACAGAGATGAGTTATAGGTTAGGGTTGGCTTCTCAAGAGCGCATGGATAATGTTTTAACAAAAAGAAAGCAGGTAGAAGAAGCCATTGAATTAATTAATACGTTACCAATCAATGCAATAGATGCAGATGAGTATTTGATAAGTGTAAATTCTGCGCCATTAGCCTTTAGGCAAAAGCTGGGGCAAATATTATTGCGCCCCAATATTACCCTTTTTGAAATGATGCAAAAAGTACCTGTGGTAAAAGAAGCACTACAGAAATATGATGTGGAGGTTATTGAACAAGCAGAAATACAAATTAAATATTTTACTTATATAGAAAAAGAAAAAGAATTGGTAGAAAAAATGAGCCAATTGGAAAACCTTGCCATACCACATGATTTTAATTATGAAAAATTGGTAAGCCTTGGAAACGAAGCCAAGCAAAAATTTAAAAAAATACAACCCCGCACGCTCGGGCAAGCAAGTAGAATAAGTGGAGTTAATCCTAGTGATGTGCAAATATTAATGGTGTATATGGGAAGATAAAAAATAAAACCATGGAAGAATTTAAAGCAGGCGATATTGTAGAACTAAAATCTGGGAGCCCAAAAATGACAGTAGCCTTTGTATCCAAAGATGGATACTGCTATTGTACTTGGTACGATTTTAATGCGTTTACTTGGCATGAGCAAGTAAAAATTTATACGGTATTGTTGAAAAGAGCAGAATAACGTTACGTATTGACGAAATATACTATTAGTTATTTCCCCAAAAATACTCTTATCCCGAAAACTTTCGCATAATGGTTTCTATAGGACCATTTTTAAATTTACTAGACCATAACTTGCTAAACAAACAACTCACTGCAAAATAGGAAACGGCAAAAAGTAATATAACCAAAGGACTTGTTGCAGCAGTGTCTGAAACATAACCAGTATAACTTTTACCGGTAATGATAGAAAAAATAATCATACCTATTGTTAAGTGAGAAATATAATGGGTAAGTGTCATTTGCCCTGTAGAAACAAAAGCGGATGTATATTTTTTATTTTCTACCCTATTACCAATAAACATAAACACAGAAAGTAGCATTAATGCAAACCCAAATGTGCTGAGCATAAAAGGTAAAAAAGGAGGAATATAATCTGCAGTTATATATAACAATAGGTCTTTATGAATGTTTGTATTATTAGGATACAGCTGTAAAAAGAAAATACAGCACCATAAAGTTAATCCTATAATAAACATTTTTTTCTGTGTTTTAAAAGAACCCCAATCCAGTTTGCCAAGCCACATACCTGCAAAGAAATAACCAACCC
This sequence comes from Ferruginibacter sp., assembly GCA_031429575.1. Classification (GTDB taxonomy): domain Bacteria; phylum Bacteroidota; class Bacteroidia; order Chitinophagales; family Chitinophagaceae; genus Ferruginibacter. Next base: position 6,055 of record JANOZW010000211.1, on the reverse strand, counting down.
AAGGAAAAATAGCATTCCAGCCATTGTACAACGTATTTCTTAAAAAACCAGATATAGTCCAAAAGTCTTTATACTCGAGTGTATTAAAATTCCAACCTGTGTCATAAGGAATAATGGCAAATAAAATATGAAAAATGATTATAGCCGCCGCTGCCGCCCACAGATAATATTTTTTTGGTACAAATAAAATTAGAATAGCAAGGTGCATGTAGCCACCATAATAATGCAAAATATCTGCTGGCCACCAAATGTACAATAACAAACCAATGGCAAACAAAAACCAAGAACGTTTGCTAATTATTTTTTTTAACCTTTGTATTTCTGCGAAGGTATATTCGTTTCTATTTGTCATAAGTGCAATACCCATACCTGCAAGTATTACAAATGTAGAACTAGAGTTGCCACTAAATAAACGTAAAAATTTACCAGCAAAACTTTTATCGTTTAACGAACCAAACACGGTATTAAAATTTACAATAAACATACCGAGTATAGCATAGGCTCTAGCCAAATCAAAACCAATTATTCTTTGTTTCATAATGGTAAGTTTTTAATGTGTGTTGCCTTGGCTTTGAAGCCCAACGCTACCAATGATGATTAAAAGAATGCAAACAATTTGTATCCAATTGAGCGTTTGTTTAAAAACAATAACATTGGTAAGTACTACAAGTACTATACCCACCCCTGCGGCTATCATATACACAAAACTAGTTTCAAACCTTTTTAAGGCTAACACAAAAAACACAAGTGCCAATAGATCTATTAAAACAGTAGCTACAGTGGGTATGGTTTTAGAAAACTCTTGTGAAAATTTTAAGGTAGCAAAACCAATGCTCTCACAACATAAGGCGAGCGATAAATACATCCATTTCATACATGCATATTTTTTTGTAAAACGATGCTGCAAAAATGCCATGCTTTGTTGGTGCTACATTTGACATATGTCAAATAATGAAATTATTTTTTGCCCTTATTCTACTTAAGGTTTCTAAAGTTATACCAAGATAAGAGGCTATAAAAGTGAGGGGAATATGTTGAACAATATGAGGGTGATCTTTTACTAGTTTATTATATCTGGCTGTGGCATCCATAGTATGAAATTGAAACAAACGATTTTCTAGCCACATGGCGTAGTATTCTGTCATCATTAAATCGAGCGCTGCCAATTCAGGAAAAGAAAGTTTTGCTTCTTGAAAAGCAATAAAATCTGTTTGAGAAATGCTAATATCCGTTAATGCTTGTATAAATTCATTGCTTGGTTTTTGCATACAATAACTATCAAAAGAAACAGCCACATCATTTTCAAAATAAAGTTCTGTCGTTATTTCTTTGCCATCGTTTAGGTAATATTTTCTAGCAATACCCCTTTCTATAAAGCAACTCTTTTTACATACGTCGCCTTCCCGCAATAAGTAATCGCCTTTTTTAAATTCTTTTTCTACAGAAATAGAAGCTAATACGGATAAAACTTCTGGATTTAACTTTTTTATAAAGTCATTTATTTTATGAAGGTATGCTTGCATGATATGAAAATATTGGAAGGTAAATCACAAGAAATTATAAACCACAAAGTAAAGAAAATATAAAATGAATGCTTATTTATAAAGGCACACAAACCCCATAATAAATAAAAAATTATTATTTGAAATGGCAAAGAGGATCTTTAAGTAAAACTGCTCAAAATACTTTAATTGTTATACAACCTATAATTTCTTAATCATAATATTTCTATACCAAACATTATTACCATGATCTTGCAAAGCAATATGGCCTTTTTTATAGGTGCCAAAATCTTTATGCTCTTTCCACTTGGTAGTTAATAACGAATTTTTCCAAGCGTCATCCCAAAGTGTGGTGCCCACTATTTTTTTTCCATTTAAATAAAATTCCAATGCACCATTTAAGCATTTTATTTCGGCGGCATTCCATTCCAACGCAGGTTTTACCGTTTCTTCGGATGAAGAAATAATGTCGTATAAATCACCAGCACGGTGTTTAATAATTTTAGCATCTGCATGACATTTGTTATCTAACACCTGCATTTCTAAACCAGTCATCCATGGATATTTATATTTTGTAGAATCTTCGTGTACATAAAACATAATACCACTATTGCCGCATGTGTCTATCTTCCATTCCAGCTTTAAATGAAAGTTTTCAAATTCTTCTTCACTTACAATATCGCCGCCATTTTTTATTTGCCAGTCTGCTTTTTCAGAAGCTTCTAAATGAAGTGCCCCGTCGTTAATTTTCCATGCTGCACCAACGGGTAAGTTGCCATACTTATGCCAGCCTATAGTTGTTTTACCATCAAACAATAATTGCCAACCATCAGCTTTATCTTTTTCGCTTAATGTGTTTAGCGAATTTTCAGTTGGTGTATTTTCTGCTTTATCAGAACTACCATTGTTGCAACTAAATATTGATACGGTTAAAAAAAGTGCGGCAAATACTTTAATCATTTTATTGTTTTTTGGGTGAGTGAATATTTTTTATTTTAACTGAATTAATGTAGAAAGATACAATGAAATATTTTAATTTAAACCTAGTATGGTACGATTTGTTTTTTCATCAACCCCACTAGAGGCAAAATCATCAAATAATTTTTCTGTTACCCTTATAATATGTTGCGCAATAAAAGGAGCGCCTTCCCTTGCACCATCTTCGGGGTGTTTTAGGCAACACTCCCACTCCATCACGGCCCAGCCAGAATAATCGTATTGGGTTAGTTTGCTAAAAATGGTTTTAAAATCAATTTGCCCATCACCAGGAGAACGGTACCGCCCAGCCCTATTTAACCAATTTTGATAACCACCAAAAGTACCTTGCTTACCAGTGGCATTAAACTCGGCATCTTTTACATGAAATGCTTTTATTCTTTCATGATAAAAATCTATGTATTGAACATAATCCAATTGTTGTAATACAAAGTGTGATGGGTCGTACAATAGACAAGCTCTTGGGTGATTGTTTACTTCTTTTAAAAACATTTCGTATGTAACTCCATCAAACAAATCTTCACCTGGGTGTATTTCATAACAAACATCTACACCACATTCATCAAAATAATTAAGAATGGGCATCCATCTTTCCCCCAATTCTTTAAATCCTTCTTCTACCAAACCTGCGGGCCGCTGCGGCCAAGGATGAAATGTGTGCCACAATAATGACCCACTAAAAGTTGGGTGGGCAGTAAGTCCTAAATTTTGCGAAGCCTTGGCACCATACTTTACTTGTTGTATAGCCCATTCGGTTCTTGCTTTTGGATTACCCCTTAGTTTTTCAGGCGCAAACCCATCAAATAACATATCGTAAGCTGGGTTTACCGCTACCAATTGACCTTGTAAATGTGTAGAGAGTTCAGATATTTCAATGCCACAATTATGCACAACACCATTTATTTCATCAGCATATGTTTTACTTTCTGCTGCTTTTTGTAAATCGATACAGCGGCTATCCCATGTTGGAATTTGCACTGCTTTATAACCCAATTCATTTGCCCAAGTGCAAAGCGATTTTAAATTATTAAACGGTGCTGCATCACCCATAAATTGAGCAAGAAATATTCCTGGGCCTTTGATTGTTGTCATGTAAAAATATTTTTAATATTAAGTATTTAATATTAGGTGTATAGTTCGCAACTGCATTCGTAGATTTGTTTTAAAAAATAACGTTCAATAATTTTAGGGTCAGCCTGAGCTTGTCGAAGGCGGGTTCGTTTATAGCAACGGGTTCGACAAGCTCACCCTGACAATTTTCAAAAATCGAACTAGTGTTATTTGCAAAGAACTTAAAAACTTTTTATGAGTGCCTCACCCTGGCAACATTAAAAACAAACCCTTATTAGTAAATTCTTAAAATGTTGCTTAATTAACAAACTTTAGAGAACTATCTATCTAATCCTATAATTATTTATCCTTCCATCAAAATCCATTTTTTATCGCTTCGCCCGCTTTCAATCACTTTTTCTATAAACAACATTCCTCTTATGCCTTCTTCAATACCTGGAAAATCTAACCACTCTGGTTTTGCATTTTCTCCATTTATTGTTGCCTTTATGGTTAGTGCAAAATTTCGATAATGATTTGCAAAAGCTTCCAAGTATCCTTCGGGATGGCCCGCAGGAGTGCGACAGTTGTGTTGTGCAAAAGAACTAAGGTAACCATTTCCTGATCTCCACATTTCAGTCGGTTTATCTAGCCATTTTACCAACAAAGTATTCGCATCTTCTTGTTTCCACTCAATACCACCTTTCTCGCCATATACTCTTATTGTAACATTATTTTCTTCGCCCGCTGCTACTTGTGTTGCTACTAATACACCACTTGCACCAGTATTAAAATTTAATAATACCGCTCCATCGTCATCTAGTTTTCGTCCAGCAACTACCGAGTTTATATTGGCACAAATATTTACTACAGATAATCCACTTACATATTCAGCCAAATTAAAAGCATGTGTACCAATATCGCCCATGGCACCAGCTATACCACTTTTACTAGGGTCGGTACGCCATACCGCTTGTTTTTGATTATCACCTTCTAAAAATGTGCTCAACCAACCTTGTGGATATTCAACATATATTTTTTTAATGGCGCCAAATTTTCCACTCAATATTTGTTGCCTTGCTTCCTTTACCATCGGGTATCCTGCATATGTATGCGTAAGGCAAAATTGTTTTCCAGAAGCGGCAATGATATTTTTTAATTGTTTTGCTTCATCTAAATTAAAAGTAACGGGTTTGTCTAATACTACATGAAAGCCTTTTTCCAACGCCATTTTTGCTGGAGCAAAATGAACATGATTTGGCGTAACAATACTAACGAAATCCATTTTTTCATTTTCTGGTAATGATGATTCTACATCAATCATTTTTTCGTAAGACTCATATACACGATGCGCTGATAATCCAATCGTGCTACCCATTTGCTTTGATTTTTCAACATCACTACTAAATGCGCCGCAAACCAATTCTATCTCTCCATCCATATTCGCAGCAATGCGATGCACGGCTCCAATAAAAGCATCGGGTCCGCCACCAATCATTCCCATCTTTAGTTTTTTACTATTCATTGCAAACGATTGAAATTTTTAAAGCTAGATAAATATTGTTTCTTAAGTTAAAAAAATTAGAATTAGATAGGTAATTCACCAATGGATTTTGGACATAATAATTTTACAAAGTAAAGTTATATGTGGTTAACCTTCGATTAAAAAGTTTGTCAGCCTGAGCTTGTCGAAGGCGGTGCAACTATCTACAGAAGCGGGTTTTACAAAAAATAACCCACCTTCGACAAGCTCAGGCTGACATTAAAATATTTTGAACTTTTTCTTTTAAAAGTTAAAAAATTAAATAATGTGAATGATCAAATTAATTCTAAAAATATTTAACACTTGCGTAAATATGAAATTAAAAATAGTACATTTAATTTTCTTAGCCATTTATTAATCGAAACTTCTTAAACTTGTTTGTGTATGAAATCAGCTATTCGCTTTCAATTATCTGCCATGATGTTTTTGAATTTTTTTATATGGGGGATATGGTTTGTAACCATGGGTACATTTTTACAAAAGGGATCTATTGCAGCAAATGATGGACAAACAGGCTTGGCATATGGTACACAATGTTTAGGTGCTATCATCGCTCCATTTATTGTAGGTATGGTGGCCGATCGTTTTTTTGCAGCACAAAAAATATTGGGCGTATTACATTTAGTAGGAGCTGGTTTGTTGTATTTATTATCTACACAAACAGCATTTGGTTCTTTTTATACCATGCTACTTATTTATATGATTATCTATATGCCAACATTGGCATTGGTAAATTCCATCGCATTAAACCAAACAACCAACGCAGAAAAACAATTTGCGGGCATCAGGGTTTGGGGTACTATTGGTTGGATAGCATCTGGATTAATTATTGGTTGGATGGCTTGGGAAAACAATCCTGCATCATTAGGTATCACCTTTAAAGTGGCATCAATTATTTCCGCAGTTTTTGGTGTCCCGTCATCCGAATTAGCGGATTGTCCAACACATCAATATCGCTTCCCTC
>JANOZW010000210.1:0-10711 GCA_031429575.1 Ferruginibacter sp. | reverse complement strand
AAAGTATTAGAATACAGCAACAATTCAGATAAAAGTTTGGATAAAGTTTTTTATCATTTGTACTTTAATGCTTTTCAGCCAAACAGTAGTATGGATGCAAGGAGTAGAGACCTAGGGAAAGCGCCTCTAAATGGTAGAATGGATTGGGACCAACGAGTAAGGGATAGAATATTGAATTTGCAGGAAGATGAAATTGGGTATCAAAAAATAACTTCGCTGAAAATGAATGGCGTGCCGCAGCCATTTAAATACCATGAAACTATTTTGCAAGTAACGCTTACAAAAGCCATTTTACCAAAAACAAAAGTAGTTTTTGAAATGGAATTTGAAGCGCAAGTACCTTTACAAATACGAAGGAGCGGCAGAGATAATCCAACAACGGGTGTTCGTTTTAGTATGGCGCAGTGGTATCCTAAAATGTGTGAATACGATTATGAAGGCTGGCATCCTACACCTTATGTGGCCAGAGAATTTTATGGTGTGTGGGGAGATTTTGATGTGACGATAAACATTGATCCATCTTACAAGCTAGGAGGGACGGGCGTATTGGTGAATGCAACTGAAATAGGTTGGGGATATGATAAGCCCGGTACTGAATTGAAAAGTGTAACTGCGAACAAACGTAGTTGGCATTTTGTTGGTAAAAATATTCATGATTTTGTGTGGGCTGCGGACCCTGACTACAAACATATCACTAAGCAAATGCCTAATGGTGGGCCTGCTATACATGTGTTGTATAATTTTAAGCCAAATGATATTGCCAATGATAATGCTTGGGCAAAAGTTGCAGATGCGGCTGTTACTGTATTGCCATTTATAGAAAAGCAATTTGGTAAATACCCTTACCCTCAGTATTCTTTTATACAAGGTGGAGATGGTGGCATGGAATATCCAATGGCTACCTTGCTTGTGGGGAATGGATTGGGTACTGTTTTTCATGAATGGATGCATAGTTGGTACCAAATGATGCTTGGTACAAATGAAAGTATGTACGGCTGGATGGATGAAGGTTTTACAGAATTTGCTACAAACTATGTAAATAAATATTATAGAGATAAAGTAGAAAGAGTAAGTAATGCAAGAGATCCAAAGGCTATGGCAAAATATGATTCATTAGATGCGGAGCTACCCAAAACACAAGCTGATAATTATGGTTCTTATTATTTTCTTGCAAGAACAAATTTGGAAGAGCCGCTCACCACACACGCAGATCATTTTAATAACAACTTTTCATATAGTATATCTTCTTATTCGAAAGGCTGTGTATTTTTATCTCAGTTAGGCTATGTTGTTGGAGAAGAAGCTAGAGACAAAATAATGCTTGAGTATTATAACAAATGGCGATTTAAACATCCCAATGCAAATGATTTTATGAGAATAGCAGAAGATGTAAGTGGCATGCAACTAGATTGGTATAAAGAATATTGGATAAATACTACCAAAAAAATAGATTATGCAATAGATAGTTTGTGGGAAGAAAAAGGTATTTCTAAAATAAGAATAAAGCGAATAGGACAAGTGCCAATGCCAATTGATGTGCAGTTTACAAAAAAAGATGGTACTGTAGAAACACATACCATACCTCTTAATTTGATGTATGCTGATAAGAAAAAAGATGGGAATGCAAAACTTATTGTGCATGATGAATGGAGGTGGACGCATCCAACTTATATATTGGAAACAAAAACGAGTTTAAGAGAATTTAAAGAAATAGAAATTGATGCTACACAGCGTATGGCAGATGTAGATAGAAGAAATAATTTGTTAGAACTTAATTGGTAAACATGAGTGAAGTAACATTGCGCAGGCTTACATTGAAAGATGTACCTGCGCTTTCTATAATAGCAAAAAAAACTTTTTATGATTCGTTTAGTGGCACAGCTACACCTGCGGATATGGATCATTTTTTGGAGTTGTATTATAATGAAAATGCACTTGCTGAAGAGATGGCAGATAGTGAAATGCATTATTACTTTGCTGAAATAGATGGAGAAATTGCGGGATATATTTTGTACAAAGAAAATAATATTGGCTTTGAAGAAATGAAAAGCAAAAAAGTTATTGAATTAAAAAGGTTGTATGTTTTAGGAAACTATCATGGCAAAGGAATAGCACAAAAAATGATGGATGCTTTTTTAGATTATGCAAATGCCAATAATTTTGATGTAGCTTTTCTTGGTGTGTGGGAGTACAATTGCAGGGCACAATATTTTTATGCGAAATATGGTTTTAAACCAACAACGCATCGTCACGATTTTCCAATTGGCAATACGCCACAAACGGATATGTATTTGTTGAAGGAGTTGAAATGATTTTTTCTGAACAAGCAAAGAAGCAGCTATGGGCATCATCGTTGTGCCACTCACTTGTACGGTATACCATTATTCAACTTTTATCGAAATGATTTCGGATTGTAAAAATAAATGGTTTGACAAACTGAAAAGAAAGAAAATTTATTTCTGCAATCCTTCATTAAACTTTATCATCATCTGCATTAAATCTGCTTGCTCTGTTAATGGAAGTGTAGCGGCTTTATCAAACACATCATGGTACGCAGCTATGCCACCAAGTGTGTAAAAGAAAAATGAGGGTACTCCTTTTTCTGTAAAAAAATAATGATCGCTATTGGCAGCTTTTCCTCTTGGGTTTACTGCTTTTAAATATTTATTATCGGTATTTATTTTTTGCATCAATGCAAATTCTTTAGGAAATTCAGTAGCATTTACAACTGTAATGCCATCTATGCCTGTACCAGCCAAATCTGTATTGGTGAGGAAACGAATATTTTTTAATGGTACAATAGGGTTTTCTGTGTAATATTTTGAACCCAACAAACCAATTTCTTCGCCTGCAAATAAAATAAAACCAATAGAATATTTTTGTGGATGTGTAGCATAATATTTTGCAAGGCTTAACATCAATGCCACGCCGCTTGCATTATCATTGGCTCCAGGAAAATAGGTATCCTTACCCATGCCACCAAGGTGGTCGTAATGCGAAGTAATAAAAATAAATGAATCTGGTTTTTGTGTGCCTGCCACCATGGCGCATACATTAGCAGCATCAAACTTTTTTATAAATTTATTTTCTATGTTTACTTGTATTGTTTTTGGTATTTCTGTAAACCGAGTTTTATCTATTAGAATGCGTGTATAGTTTTCTTCTTTTTGCTCAGCAGACCAAGTGAGTTTTTTTTCTAATGAAAGTAATATTTTATTTTTTGCATCAACAAATGTTACGCTATCTTTTTGCTCAAGTTTGCCAGTTGTTTTGTTTCCTTTGCTTTCTGCACCTACAATGTAATCTACACCTATTGCTAGTTTTTTATCATTAATTATTACTTCCATGTTGCCAGGGAAAGTATTTGCCGAATATGTAAATTTTTGTAAATAATCTTTTTTGCCCAATGGTTTTAAGCCAAGTGTTTTAAACTGATTGGCTAAAAAGTTAGCGGCTTTTTTCATGCCATCATTTGTATAACCACGCCCCCAAAAGGTTGGTGAGGCAAGGGTATCCACCATTTTGCGATTGTAGGAAATGTCTTGAGCAGTTGTTTGATAAAAAGCAAAAGTTAAAAAACAAAGTATGATTAGACGCATTTTTTTCTTAAAAATAACCATATTATTTCATTATAAAGTTATAATAGCAAAATTTTAAGAAATTGTTTTGTTTGAAGGAAGATGGCTAAAGCCGAAATACATTTTGGGCTAAAGCCCATACCCATTTTATTTCCTTTGTCTCCGCCCTCAAGGGCGGAGCTATTCATATGAGCTTGTTAATTATAGATTTCCTTCGTTTTTATGGATTGCCTTCGTCTTTATAGATTGCCTTTGTCTTTATGAATTGCCTCGGCCTTTAGGTCGAAGACAAAATATTCAATGGTATTGAGCTTTAGCCCATAAAGCACTTTAAATAATTTGAGATTTTTGGCTTTAGCCACGAATAAAATTTTTGATAAATCATGTTCCAATTAAAAAAAATATTTTTTTTAAATAAAAAATGCCGTACATAAATATTTGGATTCACTTTGTTTGTGCTACAAAAAATAGAGGCCCCTTACTTACAAAAAATATTAGGCAAGATGTATTTAAACATATAAAAGATAATGGAAGTTTAAAAAATATTCATATTGATTTTGTAAATGGATATGTGGAACATGTACATTGTCTGGTATCATTGAATCAAAAACAAACTATTGCCGAAGTGGCACAGTTAATGAAAGGTGAAAGTAGTTACTGGATAAATAAACATAAACTTACTCCAGAAAAATTTGAATGGCAAGATGAATATTTTGCGGTTTCGGTAAGCGAAAAAGATGTAAATAAAGTAAGAGAGTATATAAAAAACCAAGAAGAGCATCATAGCAAAACAACATTTGCGCAAGAGTATGATTTGTTTATGAAGAAATATGGATTCCGATTGATGAAGGATTTATAAATAAATGGCTAAAGCCGAAATACATTTTGGGCTAAAGCCCATCTTTGTTTTATTTTTTTTCTCCGCCCTGAAGGGCGGAGCTATTGAAGGGCGGAGCTATTGAAGGGCGGAACTATTGAAGAATATCTCACCAATGATATTTTATTCATTTTAGTAGCTTTAAGGAAAAGCCACTTATGGAATCTACTTCACCTGCTGATACAGCATAAACTTCTCCTCAAAATATTCTTCTTCAAAAATTTTATTTATCTCCCATACAAAAGGTTTACAATTGCTTTCAAAAATTTCTTGATTAAGATCACCACCTTTTAAACAAATTAAACCATTTGGTACGCCCTTTTCTGCAACTTTTGCACGACGAATTAATTTTCTGCTCCAATGCCACAAGCTACCAAGTGGCGCCACGGCACGACTAACTACTGCGTCAAATTGTCTATTTTTTATTTCTTCAGCACGGGCATGCTGTGTTGTAATATTTTTTATACCAGCAGTTTCGGCAATTTCAGTTACAACTTTTAATTTTTTGCCAATACTATCTACTAAATGAAACTGTGCTTCGGGAAAAAGTATGGCTAATGGAACACCTGGGAAACCGCCACCACAGCCAAGGTCCATCACTTCCATTCCTGCTTTAAACTCAAACCTTGTTGCAATAGTAAGTGAATGCAATACATGGTGTAAATAAAAATTATCCATATCCTTTCTGCTGATAACATTTATTTTTTCATTCCAATCCACATACAATTCTTTCAGCAAAGAAAGTTGTCTATCTTGCTCAACTGTAAAATCAGAAAAATATTTTTTAATAAGCTCCATGTTACTTCATAAATTATAAACGAAAAACGGTAAGTATAAACTTCAATCTTTAAAAAACTCGTAACCAAATAACCCGTAACTCGAAACTATTTCTACTTCCAGCTCGCCTTAGGCTTCCTCAACAAAGATGGTGTAAAGATGATGTAATAAAAAAACATCCACAACTCAAAAAATATAAATAAGGGAAATAAATCTTTTTCTCCCAATTTCTTCATTGTTTTTGCATACACAATTGTTTGTAATAGCAATACAATGCCCCAACCAATTAAGCAGAATTTCCAATTATAGAAAATACAAGCAACAATAAATACTGGATAAAATAAAAACTGCGATGCGGCATATAACCCAAGCAAAAATTTATGCATCGGTTTATAATATTTTGAAGTAGTGTAGTGCCTGTTTTTTTGACTTTTCCATTTTGCAAATGTTTCGGCAGGACTACTAAGTGTGAAACTATTTTTATCTACATTTATTTTTACATTCTTTTTTGTAGCGGCCATATTGATAAACAAATCATCATCACCACCAGGTATATTGTTATGTGCGCTAAAACCTTTATGTCTATAAAAAATGGCTTTTTTATAACTTAAATTTCTACCCACGCCCATGTATGTAGTGCCCGCAAGCGCATAGCTCATATATTGCAATGCACTATGAAAAGTTTCCCAGCGTATCAATTTATTAAGCATACCAGTCTTTTTGTGATAAGGTCCATAGCCTAGCACAATCTCTGTTTCATCGTCATACACTTCTTGCATGCTGTTTATCCAATGCTCGCTAGCAGGCACACAGTCTGCATCTGTAAGCAATACAATTTCATGCTTGGCCGTTTTTATACCAATGCTTAGCGGAAATTTTTTACCAGGTATCATCTTTGCTTCTTGCGTAAGTTCTACAATATGCAATTGTTTAAATTCTTTTTTCAACCCTTCCAATAAATATTTTGTATCATCAAAAGAATTATCATCTACCACAATTACTTCGTGGGTACTGTTGTACTCCTGAACCAATATACCGGGCAAGTTTTTTGCAAGATTAGCTGCCTCATCTCTTGCACAAATAATTACTGAAACAGCATTTGTTCTAAAACTCGTTTTTGGCTTTGCTTTGTAAAAAGCAAATCTTGCAAAAAAGAAAGAAAAATAAAAAACCCTGATAAACACAAGTAAGCAGAAGAATATAAAAATAGCCAATGGCCAATATACAATTAGTTTGGAAAAAATCATGATTGCAAAAATATTGTTTAATTGGTAAATTGTTGCATTGTTTTTTGTTGATTTGATTTATTGTTGCACTAAATTTGCACATTTGCACATTTGCAAATTTTCTCATTTTAATATTATGGTCGCATTACAATTCAACTTACAAAAAACAGATACCAATACAAAAGCCCGTGCTGGTGAAATTACCACAGACCATGGCATTATACAAACGCCTATTTTTATGCCAGTTGGCACCGTTGGTACGGTAAAAGCAGTTACACAACAACAATTAAAAGAAGAAGTAAAAGCACAAATTATTTTAGGCAATACCTATCATTTGTACTTACGGCCAGGGTTACATGTTTTAGAAGCAGCAGGAGGGTTACACAAATTTAATGGTTGGGATAAACCAATACTTACAGATAGTGGTGGCTACCAAGTTTTTTCTTTAGCCAATAGTAGAAAAATTTCTGAAGAGGGCGTGGTCTTTAAATCGCATATAGATGGCAGCAAGCATTTATTTACACCAGAAAATGTGATGGATACACAACGTATAATTGGTGGTGATATTGTAATGGCTTTTGATGAATGTCCTCCTTACCCAAGCGATGAAAAATATGCGAAAAATAGTATGGAGCTTACGCATCGTTGGCTTGATAGATGCATAAAACATTTTAATGAAACGCCAGATAAATATGGTTATACGCAAAATCTTTTTCCCATTGTACAAGGCAGTACATATAAAAATTTACGCACCGAATCCGCACAATTTGTAGCATCTAAAAATGCCACAGGAAACGCCATTGGTGGGCTTTCTGTGGGAGAGCCAACTGAACAAATGTATGAGTTTACTGAGCTTTGCTGTGATATTTTACCTGCTGACAAACCACGTTACCTAATGGGTGTAGGTACGCCTTGGAACATACTCGAAAATATTGCGCTTGGTGTGGACATGTTTGACTGTGTAATGCCTACACGTAATGGTAGAAATGCTATGTTGTTTACCAGCAAGGGTATCATTAATATAGATAATAAAAAATGGGAAAATGATTTTTCAGTAATTGATGATGGTATCGATTGCCCAACAAGTAATTTTTACAGCAAAGCTTATTTACGCCATCTTTTCAAGGGCAAAGAATATCTCGGGCTAACTATTGCTAGCGTACACAATTTGGCATTTTATCTTTGGCTAGTTACACAAGCGAGAGAGCAAATTTTAGCAGGTACTTTTTCTTCTTGGAAAAATGAGATGGTTGTTCGATTGCAAACGAGGATGTAAAAAGATTTAAAAGATGCTATTTATATTTTTTCTGACTGACATTTTTTTGTATTATTTACTATTATTCTATGTCTGCCACCAAATTTTTAATCTTATTATACAAGTCCTCTGGTACAAAAGGTTTTTGTACAATATCATTTATTCCTTTTTCATGAAGATTTTGTGTGAGAGATTCGTCAGTGGTAGCGGTAAGTGCAATAATAGGAATTGAATTATTTTTCTCACGAATAAATTTTGTTGCAGTTAGCCCATCCATTACTGGCATTTGTAAATCCATTAGTACAAGATCAAATTTATTTTTGCCCACAAGTTCTACTGCCTCTGACCCATCTTTGGCTCTATGCACAACAACATTCCATTTTTCTAACATTTTACAAACTACTAGCATATTTATGGGATTATCTTCTGCCACTAAAACAGCTAGCTGTTTAAAAGCTACCATATCATTAATATTTTTTTGAACTGGCAATATTTGTTCTGTTAGTGAACAATCTAAAACCAAATCAAACCAAAATTTACTACCTTCTTCTGGTGTGCTTTCTACTTTAAGTTCAGAGCCCATAAGTGTTATTAGCCTTTTTGAGATGGTAAGCCCTAATCCTGATCCACCATATTTTCTGATAGTAGTTTGGTCTGCTTGCCCAAAACTTTCAAATATTTTCTCCAATTTATTGTCTTCTATGCCTATACCTGAGTCAGAAATACTAAATCTTAATCTACATTGTTTTTCAGATAATTGTTCTAATATTTCAACAGAAAAAATTACAAACCCTTTTTCAGTAAACTTAATAGCATTGCTGATAAGATTTGTTATTACCTGCCTAATACGGGTTACATCTCCCTTTACTGTTCTGTTTAAAATATTATCTGCATTTACTTCAAAGTGAAGGCCTTTGCTAGATGCCTCCCATAAAAAGAAAGATTTCATTTTCTCAATTGTTTCCAATAAATTAAATCCATCATTTTCTAAAACGACTTTGCCAGCTTCAATCTTATTAAAATCTAAAATATCATTTATTAGCACAAGCATATGATCGCTAGAATATTTTAATACTTCTAAATGATTTGTTTGAGATGGAAGCATTTCTTCACTAATTAAGATATTGGTAAGGCCAATAATACCATTAAGTGGTGTACGCAATTCGTGGCTCATATTAGATAAAAATTGCGCTTTTTCTACAATGGCTTCCTCTGCTTTTATTCGTGCTTCATTCAATTCCTTTTCCGTGTTTTTTCTGTAGGTAATATTTCGTGAAAAGAAAACAGCAGCTACAACTTCTTTGTTTACGTTACGAATTGGAACGGCATTTAATTCAAAATATTCATCATCAAAAATATAATCCAAAAAAAGATTTTGTCCGCTAAATACGGTATTATATTGTTCTCTCCATTCTGGGGGATAATCATCTAATGCAAACAATATGCTTAAGTCAAAACCTGGTATAATATCTACACCAAAAATTCTTTTCATATCATTTATATACAATTGGCTTGCAGCAATTATTTTATAATCTTTTGTAAGGCTCCATGTACTATTTCCCACACTATCTACAAGGGTTTCTAAATTTATTTTTGCTTGTTGTAAATGTTGCTCAGCTATTTTTCTTTCCGTAACTATGCGGCTATGAAAGGTAGCTCCATTTTGTAAATGATCAGTATTGTACAATGGTGAGGCTTGTACTTCAAAATAATCATTGTTCGAAAAATATTCTGCTGTAAAAGATTCACCGTTTAAAACCCTTTCATAAATACTATTAATTTCTTTTGGATTATTTGGAAGCGCTAAAATCAATGTAGAATCATATCCTTTATAACAGTCTAAGCCATAATTTTTTTTGATAATATTTTTATAAGAGGTATTAAAAGCAATAATTTTATAGTTGGTATCTATACTCCAAATGTAGCCTTGCGTATTGTCTATTAGGGATTGAACATTAAGCTTGGATAACTCTAATGTTTCTTGAAAAGCTACATTTTCTTTAATAATAAAAAAAGCATTTAATGCAATTATAAAAAACGCCATGCAAAAATTAAATAGAAAAATAATAGTTGCTACTTCATCATTTTTATAAACTATTTCTTTTGTATTTAAAATATGCAATTCCGAAATTGTAATTAAAATGATGGGGAGGGTTAGGTGCAATATCAACCAAAACTTTTCTTTTTTCCATGATAAAATATTAATGGCTACAAAGAAAAAAGCGAAATAGTATAAGTAAACACCAGCCCATTTTCCTATAGTAAAATCATAAAAAAAAACACCAAAAAAAATAAGAAACAGTAGAATATTTTTAGCTAGTAATATTTTGGAATACTTCATAAGCACAGATACAACAAAAAAGCCAAATAGTAAACTGGCAGTAGAAATTGTAAAATCTTTGGTGCTGAAAATTTGTAAAAAAAAGATGTTTGAGGCAAAAACGATATATGCAACCGTAGCTATAACTAAAAAGGTATTTACAAAGACAATGTTTTTTAACGCAAGATCAGGTGTATCAGCCTTGGCGCCATTGTTTCTTATTTTATTCCATAAAAAAAAAGGGTGATTCATATGGTAAGCTTATGTTAATCGAATGTAGTTACAATAATATTCTTGCCCATGTATTCTACTATTTATTTTCATAATAGGATACTCAAATTGCTAACTATCAATATACTTATCCTTTTTTATATTTATTTAAAAAAAGTAAGTTTGATTTTACTTTGGCAATATATAAACATGATAACAGATTTCCATTGATTTTATTGCAAGTAATTGATATTTTCTAAAAAAGAGCATACAAATCCAAATTTTTTGTTTACTTTTGCATCCCCAAATAGTTCTTTTGAATAATGCTCGTGTAATAATGGGCAATGGGAGTACTGCCAAATGGCAATACGTTATCACCAAAAAAAATAAAATATGGCTAAAGAAATTACTGGCTATGTAAAACTCCAATGTAAAGGAGGACAAGCCAACCCCGCACCGCCAATTGGG
>JANOZW010000209.1:0-1587 GCA_031429575.1 Ferruginibacter sp. | reverse complement strand
GGCGGATTGTTTGGTGTAACTGTAGTAGAAAAAATAAAAGTGGCACAAGATTTTGCAGTAAATAAAAGCCGACTAAAAATACCTTTAATTTTTGGTTCAGATATTATTCATGGGTACAAAACAATATTTCCCATACCGCTTGGGTTATCTTGTAGTTGGGATATGGAGGCAATAGAAAAAAGTGCAAGAACTGCTGCATTAGAAGCAACAGCTGATGGACTTTGTTGGAACTTTTCGCCCATGGTGGATATAGCCCGAGATGCAAGGTGGGGGCGCATTGCAGAAGGAGCTGGGGAGGATCCATATCTTGGTTCAGCAGTTGCAAAGGCAATGGTAATTGGCTATCAAGGAAAAGATTTGTCTGCTGATAATACCATGATGGCTTGTGTAAAACATTTTGCATTATATGGTGCGGCGGAAGCTGGCAGAGACTACAATACAACAGATATGAGTAGGGTAAAAATGTACAACGAATATTTGCCACCATACAAAGCGGCTATAGACGCAGGTGTTGGAAGTGTAATGAGTTCTTTTAATGAAATAGATGGTATTCCTGCAACAGGAAATAAATGGTTGCTTACAGATTTGCTAAGAAAGCAGTGGGGCTTTAAAGGCTTTGTAGTATCTGATTATACATCGGTAAATGAAATGACGGCACATGGTATGGGAGATTTGCAAACAGTATCCGCACTTGCCTTAAACGCAGGGCTTGATATGGATATGGTAGGTGAAGGGTTTTTAACGACCATACAAAAATCTTTAAAAGAAAACAAAACAACCTTACAAAAAATTGATGCTGCTTGTCGCCGTATCTTGGAAGCTAAATACAAACTAGGATTATTTGAGAATCCATATCGCTATATAGATGTAAGCAGACCTGCTAAAGAAATATTAACTGCACAAACCAGAAAAGATGCAAGAGAAATAGCAACAAAATCTTTTGTATTACTTAAGAATAATAATCAAACATTACCATTAAAAAAAGTAGGAACCATTGCATTGATTGGTCCGTTGGCAAATGATAAAAGCAATATGTTAGGTACATGGGCAGTATCGGGGGATGCTACAATTTCTATTCCAGTTTTAGAAGGAATAAAAAATGTAGCAGGTAGCAATGTAAATATTTTGTATGCAAAAGGTGCTAATATTTCTGATGATACTTTATTGGCAAAAAAAGTAAATGTATTTGGCACAAGAATAGATATTGATAAACGCTCAGCAGATGAAATGATAGTTGAAGCTTTGGATGCAGCAAGTAAAGCCGATGTGATAGTTGCAGTAGTTGGTGAAGCGTCTGAAATGACTGGCGAAGCTGCAAGTCGTACAGATATTACGGTGCCTGAGAGTCAGAAAAAATTGATACGTGCATTAGCAAAAACTGGAAAACCATTGGTGCTTGTAATGATGAGTGGGCGGCCACTTGCATTGCTAGAAGAAAATAATTTGGCAACATCTATTTTACAAGTATGGCATGCAGGTACAGAAGCGGGAAATGCCATTGCAGATGTATTGTTTGGCAATTACAATCCTTCAGGTAAACTCTCTGTTTCTTTTCCTGTAAATGTGGGGCAGGTGCCAATTTATTAT
>JANOZW010000208.1:0-17288 GCA_031429575.1 Ferruginibacter sp. | reverse complement strand
CCCCGTTACGTTTGTTCTTTCACCAACGTTTACAAAATTTGTTTCGGGGCGTACAATTAATGGTTCTAAACCGCTTAGTCTTAAGTATGGGTGTATTGTATTCATTTTCTTTTTTTGTTTACGAGCAGCGACGCCTTGATTTGACATTTGTGGCGACGCTCCGTTGAAAATTTATTTTTCAATTTAGCTTTTATCGACCGCTCTCTTGAATCAATTTTAATATTTGTTTTTCAGGAAAAAACACTTTGTACTTGCTTGCAAATATTTGTTTGTTCCCTTTTCCTAAAGTATATTTTATGGTACTTTCTTTTTTATTTTTGCAAAGTATTATTCCAATGGTTTTATTTTCTTCTCCATCTTTTATCTCTTCATCATAATAATTTACATACATCTGCATTTGGCCTAGGTCTTTATGTTGCAGTGTTCCTATTTTTAAATCTATCAATACAAAACACCTTAAAATTCTGTTGTAAAAAACCAAATCAATGCTATAGTCATCGCCATCCATTTTTATTCTTTTTTGTCTATCTACAAATAAAAAACCTTTGCCAAGTTCCAATAAAAACCCTTGTAGTTTGTTTATTATGGCTTGTTCAAAATCATTTTCAGAATAAAAATCTTTTTCGTGAAGATCTAAAAACTCTAGTATGTATGGGTCTTTCACCGCATCGGATGGCTTTTCTATTACATGCCCTTTCTTTCCGAGCTCTTTTACTTTTGCTTTATTTCTACTAAGTGCAAGGCGCTCAAATAATGCGCTTTCATATTGACGTTGTAATTCTCTTTTACTCCAATTTTCTGCTACAGACTCTATTTCATAAAACTTTCTTTCAATATTATTTTCAATCTTTATCAGCATCACATAATGCGTCCATGAAAGTTTAAAAGGAGATAAACTCAATTTCCGAGCCAGTGGCTCGGATTTTACAATCGCTTCAGATTTCCGAGGCGCTGCCTCGGATTTTGCTCCTTTCTTCAATTTCCGAACCAATGGTTCGGATTTTTGATTTTTATTAATATGCTTTAAATAATCATCTTTATATACTACATAAAACTTACGCATATTTTCTAAATTATCTACTGAAAAACCTTTACCCAATGCGCTTATAAGTTTTGCAGATAAATTTATTAACGTTTCTTTTGCGTAACCTGCTCTGTTGCTTCCTTGCTGTTCATGCTCTACAATTAATCTTCCTACATGAAAATAAGTTTCTGTAAGTGTAGTGTTGGCAATAACGTACAACTCACGCTTGCTTTGTTCCACAAGCGTTTTTATATTTTTAAAAAGTTGTATTGTTGTTATTTTCCCCATGTTAATTTTGTATGTTCAAAAATCCGAGCCAGTGGCTCGGATTTTTATATTTCGCAATTTCCGAGACACTGTCTCGGAAATTCATTCCTTAACTTTCTATCAACTCAGGCATTACCCTTGGCTTAAATAATTTCACGGCATCTGCAATATGTTTTATATGGTCAGGTGTAGTGCCGCAGCAACCTCCTACAATATTTAACCAACCTTCTTTTGCCCACTCTTCAATAATATGTGCCGTTTCATGTGGTTGTTCATCGTATTCACCAAAAGCATTTGGCAAGCCCGCATTTGGATATGCAGAGGTGAAGCAACCTGCAATTTGCGAAAGCTCCTCTACATGTGGGCGCATTTCTTGCGCACCCAAAGCACAGTTAAGCCCTACGCTTAATGGTGCCGCATGCATTACCGAAATATAAAATGATTCTAACGTTTGTCCGCTCAAAGTTCTACCACTTGCATCTGTAATTGTTCCACTAATCATAATTGGTAACTCAGGCTTATTTTCTTTCCTGAAATAATTTTTGGTAGCATAAATAGCTGCCTTTGCATTCAGCGTATCAAAAATTGTTTCTATCAAAATAATGTCCACGCCGCCATCTACCAATCCACTGATTTGTTCTGTATATGCTTCTGCTACTTCATCAAAAGTAACAGCTCTAAAACCAGGGTTGTTTACATCAGGCGAAAGTGAAAGGGTTTTATTTAATGGCCCAATAGCACCCGCAACAAAGCGTGGTTTATCAGGATTCATAGCTGTGTATTTATCTGCGGCGGCTTTTGCACACTTTGCAGATGCTACGTTTAGCTCATACGCATAAGTTTGCATATCGTAATCTGCTTGTGCAATAGTAGTGCTGCTAAACGTATTTGTTTCTATAATATCTGCACCAGCTTCTAAATATAATTCGTGAATACCTTGTATAATATCAGGCTGTGTAATGCTTAGCAAATCGTTGTTTCCTTTTACATCGGTATGCCAGTCTTTAAATCGCTCTCCACGATAATCAGCTTCTTCTAATTTGTGGCGCTGTATCATGGTGCCCATAGCTCCATCAATAATGAGGATTCTTTCTTTTAATATTTCTCTAATATTCATATACAAATTTTCTATTCTTTTAAAAAATAGTTACGTAAAATATATGATTGACTACTGAAACGATTTGCAAATCTGCACGAAGGTATTTTTGGCAGAAAATGTATTTCGTTTATTAGTTCAATCTTTTGTAAAATGTGCGAGGGTGAACAATAAACAAATCTTGCTTCGCACAGGTGCAAATGTACGCTATGAAAGAGTTAATACAAAATAAAAAAGCCACGAATGACACAAATAAACACGAATAAAACCCATTAGTGAAAATTCGTGTTATTAGTGGCTACAAAAAAACTACGAAGCAGTTATATAATTTTCTACGGGAATACGATTGGTAATACTTTTTGCCAAAGTCATTTCATCGGCATACTCCAGCTCGCCTCCAAAAGCAATACCACGGGCAATAGTGGTAATTCTTACTTGTACATCTTTTAGCTTTCTACCAATGTAATATATAGTAGTATCGCCTTGTATATTTGGGTTGAGGGCAAAAATTACTTCTTCTATTGCTTCATCTTTTATGCGTAGAACTAATGCATCTATGGTTAATTGGTCAGGGCCAATACCATCCAAAGGGGAAATTATACCACCCAATACATGATACAAACCATTAAATTGTTGGGTATTTTCTATGGCAATTACATCTCTTATGTTTTCTACTACGCAAATAAGATTTTGTTTGCGTACACCATTATTACAAATATCACAAATGGCAGTATCAGAAACGTTGTAGCATTTTTTACAAAATTTTATTTCGTTGCGCATTTTGGCTATGGTATGGCTAAACAAATCTACTTCTTGTGCGTTTTGTTTTACCAAATGCAACACCAAACGCAAAGCCGTTTTTTTACCAATACCCGGCAGTTTGGCAAATTCGTTGACGGCGTTTTCAATGAGTTTTGAGGAAAATTGCATACTAAAAAATCAATAACAATACTGTAATAAAAAAATATTTTATTGTTTTATCTCAAAAAGTGATTTAAATTTTGTGTTAGCTTTTTTATATGGTGTTATTTTTTTTAATTCTTTATCAAAAATAAAATATTCTGACTCTGTTTTAAACTCTTTTGATTCTGTCAAATTTGTAAATTTTTCGCTATTGGATTCTGCAATCTTTTTATTTAGTTTTAATAAAAGGCATTTATCACTTTCTATTACCAGCTCATAAAAGTTTTTTTGTTTTACATTAAATACACTTGCGTTAATAAACTTAATTTGCTTTTCTGGTGCAATTATTAAAATAAATTCTTTTATTTTTTGATCTATCTCAATTGTTTCTTTTCCATTTAATGCAAATATTGTCTGGTTATATACATCATATTTCAATAAGTAAGAATCATACTTATCACCATTTTCCAATAATAAAATTCCCTTTTTCCATTCCTCAATTAAAAAAGGAGTACCTGAAATAGTTTCACCATTTGTAATTGTTTTTACAGAGTTTTGGTGATCAGAATTAATTGTGTAAAGATTATTTATTGGAGCTTGTGCTGAAGTCGAAGAAATAAAGATAATTATCGCTGAGAATAAGAAATATATTTTTTTCATATTAATTAATTTTTGATGTAAATGTAATGCTTTTATCTCTTACAAATTTATCTCCCGTTCATTTTCCCAATCTGCTCGCACCGATAATTTTTGTGAAAGTGTTACAGCTTTTTCAGGTTGCAACTTTTTTACGTAATTACCAGGTGTCCATTTCCCATTCTTATCAGTATCATACAAAATTCTTATGCCGTACTCGCCTGGAGTAAACATATTATTATTCCATTCTTTACCAGTTATTGGATAGGAATATTTCACTGTTTCGCCGTTTAGGAATTGTAGTACCGGATTTTTGCTGAGGTCAAGATCGTTGAATCGCAACGTGAGTTTTCCATAATCTTCTACACGCTTTGTGGTAAACCGAATAGTATCATTTTTTGCTATTTTATTTCCTACAGAATCTCTCACGGCCGAAGTATCAATAATTAAAACAAGTGGTATTTCAGCTTTCCATTTTACATCTAACCATATTTTTTTTGCTGTACTATCCATTAAATATTTTACACCAGTAATTTTTTTATATAATGTATCTGTTATATAAATCTTTGAGCTATCAATTGTCTTTAGTGGGTTATTAAAATTAATTTCTAATGGCTCCAACAAATCTTGACGGTTAGATAAATTTGTGGAGGCTCTTAATTTTTTATCTAGCTTAGGCCTAGTTGTAGTGGGGGTTACATTATTCAGTACTTCTTTTTTTTCTGCGTAAGCATACAGTGTTACGGTTTCATTGTTTTCTGCGGAAACATCTTCGTTATTAAATGCGAATATTTCTGCACCAGAGTTGTATGTTTTACCACCATCGCCATCTTTCAATGCATATATTTTAAAATTAATTGCAGGCAAATTTTTAAATTCGAAACTACCATCGCCTTTTACCTTGGCAATATAATTTGGTTTCTTTTTTGTAACGGTGGTATCTACCGCATTTTTATAAAGCATTACAACCAATGTGCTATCGTACTCGCCAGATTCTGCTAAAATAACTTTGCCCGAAATGCTTGATGAATCCAACACATTCCCTGTAGAAAAAGTAAAAGACAGTCCTTTTACAATATTTGCTTCGTTTATATCTCTAACGGCATCGCCAAAATTGATGGTATAAGTTGTATTGGGCAAAAGTGTATCTCTAAATCTTAAGGTAATGGTGCGTGGATTTGCGGTTATAGATGGGTTTTTATTTTGCAAAGGCGAAATAATCAGGTTTTGAGAAAGATCTGCTACATCAATATATTCATCAAACTCTAATGTAATTTTATTGCTATTTACGTTTTTACTACCAAATGCAGGGTTAGCCCTTACCAATTTTGGCGCAATGGTATCTTTGTTTCCGCCTGTGGGTAGGCCTATTTGTGCACAACCACCTGTAAATAACGATGTGCCAAGTACTAAAACAACTATAATACAATAGAAAATATTTACATGTGCTCTCATTTTTACAAAAAATAAATTTTGTCAAAATTAACGCCTAAATGTCAACTCTTTAAAATAATATTGCAATAGAATGTTATAATGTGTTTTACCAAAATATTGTTTACGGGAAACCTTATCAATTTATTTTAAGTCTTAAAAACAAAAACCCCTGTTATGAAAAAAATTATCCTTGTTGTTGTTTGCTTTATTATAGCACAATTTTCTATGGCTCAAGCTTATGACGGCTCTGTAGATTACCTTAAAAAAAGTCAGGCTGCGGTAATTGCTGAATACAAATACCCACAAGAAACAGTAGAAAAAACGTTGAAAGATAAATTAGAGCGCCTTGGTTTGAAAGTAAAAAGTAGCAAAGGTTTTTTGATAGCTTACAATGCTGTTATTAGTTCTGTAAGTAGCAATCAAATGGAATATGCTTTTCAGGTAGATAGAAAAAGTAAGCGTGAAAAAGAAACGACTGTAATTTCTATGGTGATGAACGTGAATGACGTGAATGCAACTGCTGATAATGCTTCTAAAGCAAAAGATTTTTTAAATGAACTTGCTCCAGCTATTGATGCATTAAATATAGATAATATGGTAGCCGACCAAACTACTGTGCTAGAAAAAGCACAAAAGAAAAACAAAAATTTGCAGGAAGATATAGAGAGTTTAGAAAAAAAGATACGCAACTATCAAGATGATTTGGCTAAAACAAAAAGACAACAAGAAGACCAAGTAAAAGAAGTGCAAAGGCAGCAGGAGATTTTGGATACGATTAAGGCGAAGAGGAAATAGGAGGCCCCTCCTATCCTCCCCGAAGGGGAGAGAAACAATATAGAACGAAAAAGAGATTGAAAATAGTTATGAATTAAAAGAAAAGGCTCACAAAATTGTGAGTTTTTTCTTTTTTTAGTCTTTTTGTTCTATGTCTTCTATATCATGTAAATCCACAGCCAACTCATTTTCCTTTACAAAGTTGCACCACCTACAGTCTTCCTTGCCACAGCCTGTATAAAAATCTTTTGCTTGTATTTTTTCCCAAGCGGTTACAATTTGTTCTTTTACAATATTGCAATCTTCGGGAGTGATTACAATTTTTTCTTTGCGATATTCTCTTTTTTTATCGGGCTCTACAAAATCAAACTCGGTGCTTATTACTTGCCAGTCTTTTTGGTCGTAGTTGTCTATTAGAATTTTGTAAAAAACGGCTTGCCGCCAATAGTTGCCACCATTCGGTTCTTTGTCGTTTGGCCCTTTGAGCGATGGCAATGCTTTTTCAATATCACCACTTTTGTAATCAACTACATTTACTGTTTTACCATCAAATTCTAGTTTATCTAATTTACCTTTTAGCGGCACACCATCTACCACCACACCTCGTATGTTTCTTTCTATGGCAACTACTTTGTTCCAAGTATTGATGTATTTATCGTAATAATTAAACAACACGCCTTCGCCATATTCCATTCGCCTTGCAAAAGATTCTTTGGTAAAATTTTCTCTGTGTCTGCGCATATACCAAACAAAATCTGCAAACATATCTTCCTTGCCATTAAATTTTTCTTTGCCGCTATCTTGCATTTTTTTAAATAGCTTTTCCAATGCATGGTGTATAGCGCTTCCAAAAGTTGTAGATTCATTTATGCCCGATGGCACTCTAATCATATTATTGAAATAAAACTGCAACGGGCATTTCATATAATTGTTAAGTGCCGTCACGTTCATTTGAAATTTGCTGAGCAAGCCATCAATAAAATCATCTTCGGCATGTGCAATTTCAGGAGCTTGCGCCGTAAATTGTAAAACATTAAACGCAGCCATATCATTTTCAGAAATGCTCGGATGCTCTACTTCTAGCTGATGCACTTCTAGTATTTCTGCAATAAAAACGGATGGCTCTAAACCCTTGCCTTCGTTGCTATACTTTGCATAAGAAATGTTTAAATATTTTTCTGCTCTTGTGAGTGCTACATAAAAAAGTCTTCTCAATTCCTCTCCTTCTGCAGCATCACTTGGTGCGGATGCAAATATTGTATCAGGAAATTTATATCCGCTTTGTGGTTTTCTTTTCTTTTCCCATGATGATGCATTTACGCCAGCAAAGAAAACATACTCAAACTCTAATCCTTTGCTACCATGTGCTGTGAGCAGATTTACGGCTTTTTCATTTCCCGATACTTCTATTAATGGCAATGGTAAGTTTTCTTTTTTCATTAAATCCAACACTTCCATAAAACCGTTTAAATCTAAATATGGATTACGTGCTGTTTCTGTTTTTACAAAATCAAATAATGCTGTAAGTAGCTGTAATAATTTTAATTTTTCTTCGTGCTGCATAATATATGCTAGCACACCGCCGTTGCGTATAATCCTATCCAATAATTGTTGTAGCGATACATTAGATACATCTGCTATCAAACTTTCAATGATGGCACTTGTGTTTTTTAATGATTGGCTAATGCCACTATCAAATAAATCTTTTGGGGGTTGGTTGGCTTTGTCATACAATAATTTTCTGATGGAACTAGCATCACCTCCATATCTTTTGCTGTTTACCTCTACGGTTATTTTTGCAATATCAATCGGTGCTATTTTATAAAAATCGTAATGCAATATTTCAAACAACAATTCATCGCCACCATACGGCGTATCATGCTCTGCATTTAAGTAACGCATGATGGCAATAATTTTATTTACAAAAGCATTGCTTAAAATATTGATATTTCTTTTGCTGTAAACGGGTATTCTTTTTAGGCGTAAATATTCTGCTAAGGCTTCGCCGTATTTATTTTCTTTGTAAATAACAGAAATTTTTCTAGGTTCAATATCGTTTTCGATTAACGAAGCTATTTCCGCTGTAATGCCCGCCATTTCTTCCTTTACGGAGTTGTATTCTTTTATACTAGGCTTATTGGTGAGCGATTTTATTTTACCATTGCTAGCCAATAAATCTTTACTCAACCCTTCAATATTTTTTACCAAACGCTCTTCGTTTTTATCAATAAGCGTTTTGGCAATATCTAAAATAGGTTGTGTACTTCTGTAATTATTGGTAAGCACTACGGTTACCATTTCGCTGCTATAATGGTTTGCAAAGCCCAACATATTTTCTACATTGGCACCTTGAAAACGATAAATACTTTGGTCATCATCGCCCACCACAAATACATTGGGCGTATCCCAATAGCTAATGAGTTGTTGCACCAATTTATTTTGTGTGCCGCTTGTATCTTGGTATTCGTCCACCAATACATATTGAAAACGCTCTTGGTAATTGGACAATACATTTGGGTTTTCGTCAAAAACTTTTATCACCCAATTTATCATATCGTCAAAATCATAGCGGTTGCGCTCTCGCATAAGGGTTTGGTAATTATCAAATTCATTTACCGCTGCTCGTAGTTTTTCTTTCTTTTCTTTTTCTTCTTCAATTTTATCGGTGCGTACATCGCCTTTTTTAAATTCTTTGGTGGCTCGCTTGGCAATGTATTCATCACGGCTTGGTAAGTCGGTTATGTATTCATCTATTTTTTCGTTAATGAATTGTGGCGTCCAACCTTCCCGTTTCATGTTAGAAAATAATTGCTTCAAATTATTTATCTCATAATACACATCGCCTCTGTAGCGCTTTAGGGGATTGTCTTTGGAGAAATTATCTATTAGTTTTTTAAACATTTCTATATTCTCCAATTCTGAAATAGCATCCAAACTATTTTTTTCAAACAACGATAAATTATCTTGAATAACATCGTTGCAAAAAGCATGAAACGTGTAAATATTTACCTTGTACGCATCTGCACCTATGAACGACTGTAAACGCCTACGCATGGCTATTGCACCTGCATCTGTGTATGTAAGGCAAAGAATATTATCTGCCAACACATCGGGGTTCATTAATATTTTACCAATACGTGCAGCTAATATTTGTGTTTTGCCTGTACCTGGTCCTGCAATTACCATTACTGGTCCTTCGGTAGTATCCACGGCTTTTTGTTGCTGTGGATTTAGCTTTGCGTATTCCTCTTCAAATTTTTGTTGAAGCTGTTTTTGGTAGGTTTGCATTAATTGAACGCTGATTTTTATGATTTTTAATGATAGAAAATATTTTTTGAGATTAGATTTGCATCTCACTTTACATTTATTTCGTATTTAGTACAAATAAATAGAGTAAGCACACAATTTAGTTTAATATTCAATAAAAATAATGAGCAAAGTTTATAATCTTAAAACGGTACAATTTTTACCCATTACAATGGAAAAAGCTTGGGAATTTTTTAGCAGCCCTGCTAATCTTTCAAAAATAACACCTGATAAATTAAAGTTTAAAATACTATCAGAAAACCTTGGCAGCATGTATGCAGGGCAAGTGATAGAATATAAAGTACACCCCGTGCTTGGTATTCCATTGTATTGGATGACGGAGATAACACATGTGGAGCATCATAAATTTTTTGTAGATGAACAACGGTTTGGCCCATATACGATGTGGCATCATCAACATCATTTTAAAGTTGTGGAAGGCGGTGTAGAAATGACAGACTTGGTGCATTACAAGTTACCTTTTTGGTTTTTAGGAGATATTGCCAATACACTTTTTGTAAAAGCACAGTTGAAGGATATTTTTGATTATAGGTTTAAAAAGGTGGAAGAGATATTTTAGGGGATTGTAGATGTAAGATTGATGATTTAAGATTTTTTTCTATACGATGACTTTTAAGATTTTCGATATTTTATTTTAAAGTATGCGTTAAACAAATTGCATAATAAAAGCCAAATAGAATTACTGAATTTCAACGGAGCGTCGCCAATGAAGCTATATCAGGGTTCTTCGGCTCGTAACCAAAAAAAATCTAAGAATTTATTTGAACATTTGAGAAATATTTTAGCCTTCGAATCATTATTTGCATATTTTCCCATTTGCAAATCTGCACATTGCTATCCCGGCATTCTACCAATATATTTTTCTATTTGCTTTATTTGATCTACAATTTGTGGAGTAGTTGGTTTAAAGCCTTTTGCTTTTCTAAAATATTCTTTGGCTGCTCTAAACTCACGCTTGTTCATCATAATAGAACAAAGTTGTAAATATGCAGCAGCATTGTTTTCATTGTCTGGCAGGCCTGCACGTATGGCTTGACGTATGTATGCTTCGGCTTCTTTCTGATTTCCTTTTTGCATGGATAGCATACCGAGTTGTAATTTATTTGGACCTTCGGCTTGTTTTGTAAGTGCGCCACCGCCAAGTTCAATACTTTTTTTCATGTGGGTTTCCGCAGTATCATAATCTTGATCTACCATGGCAAGGTTTCCTTTTATGGTATGATACACAGAACGCATTGGCTTTATAAGCAACTGTGGAAATATAATCGAATTCACCACTTTTTTAGCTGCTTCCATATCTCCTGCCTCCATATGCGATTGTATAAGACGCATAGGGCCAAACAAAAAATGGCCTGCAATAAGTACGATGGCAATAAAATATAATATAAAAGAAGGCCAAAAACTTGTTTGATAATTTACAAAAATAGCCGCTGCTAAAAAAATAAAACCAAGCCAAAGGCGGTATTTAATAATTGTATTCATCCATTTCATATACTCAAAATTTGGGCGCAAAGATAATGGTGGATTTCTGATTTAAGATTTTTGATGTGAGATTTTTGGTAGGATTTAGAATTACAGCAGTTTTAGAGTTAGAGGTGTCAGCTTTATAAGTTACTTTTAGCTTGAAATTACTTTTCAAAAGGTGACACCTCTTTGGAGCTTTACTTACAGGTGGACTTATTTGAAGAACTAATAAAATAGCAATTACGCAAAGAAGCCCCTTTGCAAAGTCCAAAATACTGCTATGCTAGCAATTATTATAGATAAAGGAATAACGATCCATTTACGGTAATAGGGTTTCTTTCCAAATATTTTCGCAAGTAAAAAATATGCCGCTAGTATCACTGTTATCTGCCCAAGCTCTACACCAATGTTGAACATTATTAAAGAAGAAAAATATGCATTCTTGGGCAAGCCCAATTCTGTTAATGCACTAGCAAAGCCCATACCATGTATTAATCCAAATAAAAACACAATGCCAATTCTGCTTGCTTTTAACCTTGGCGAAAAGATATTTTCTAATGCTACATATAATATAGATAATGCAATAATTGGTTCTACAATATTTGTTGGCGGTTTTATAACGCCATACATGGCCAACCCAAGTGTGATAGTATGTGCTACCGTAAATGCCGTGGCTTGCATTAAGATTGGTTTTAACGTAGGGTTAAGTAAAAATAAACTTAACACAAACAATATATGATCTAACCCCAATGGTAAAATATGCGTAAACCCTAGTTGTAGGTATATGCTTGCTACTTCTGTTTTGCTTAGTTTAGATAAACCTTCTACATCGTGTGCTAACGATGATTGGCTTATGAGAAAAAATAAAATCATGCATCCGATGATGCGACAATGAAATTGAAATTGACTATTTTTCATTTTAATTTATTTAGTTTAGTTGTGGGTGAGACACCTACCACTAAAAGTAAAAATAGTTCCAAAACCCCGATAGCGGCTCCCGGCCCCGTCAGCGGTTTAATAATAATTTTTGAACTTGTAACAAACCGCCGTCAGGGTTTTCAACCGCTGACAGGGTTAGCGAAACACTTTTCATTTTAAAAAAACACTGCAAATTTTAACCTAGCAAAAACTGGTGTGCCGGGTGTAAAATGTAATTCTGTTACTGTGTCTATTTCATTTTGCAAACGACTTTCTGTTGCAAACTGCGCTTCGTTCCATTTTACATTGCCAATATTTTCGAAAGATAAACCTATTTCATATTTCGGTTGGGTATAATTAAGAGATGCATCTAATAAAAAATATCCTTTTGCTATAATGCTATTATCTTCATTTGCTGGACGATTTTTTATATACCGATAACTTATACCCCCATTAAAGCCAGTAAGTTTTTTATAAAACACTCCACCAGTACTTGTGGCTGTTGGTGCAAGCGGAATAAAATCTTCTCCTTTTGCCTTGCCTACTGCCCTTGGTTGTGTAAAATTAATATTGGTATTGGCAAAAACATTTTTAGAAAATTGATAACGAGCTACAATATCCAAACCCTGCCTTTTACTTTTTCCACTGGCTTCTACAATGCCTGCATCGCCTACATACACAAACTCTTGTTGCAAGTACAATTGCCATGCAGCAATGTTTATGAAAAGATTTTTTGTTGGTTTTAAAATTACACCAAAGTCAATGCCATAGGCTGCTGGCAATACTTGGCTTATACTGTTATCCGTTACTACTCTAGTATCATTGCTGTGAAAACCCTTACCAGCTTTTACATATAATTGTAGTTCTTTTTTAAGATTATACTGTATGTTAAACTTAGGGCTAACAATAGATTTATGTTGCTGTGGCAATCTTTCATTTACCAACTTATCAAAATAATTAAAATTGAAATAATCAAAACGTACACCAGCGTCTATCTCCCATTTACCTATGCTCAATTGCTGCTGTGTGTATGCATATGCATTGGCTTCTTTTATATCTCCAAGTTTTACATTACTTAAAAATTGTCGCTTTACAACATTGGTAAGTTTACTGTTGTTGGTAGCATCATAGCGAATACTTACTCCATCAGTAGAAGTTAAAATAGCGTTGCCGAAAAATCTTTTTTCTTTTAGCTTGGATGAGAAGCCAAATAAATTTCTTGATTCTGCTTGGTTTATTTCATCTCCGTTTATGGAGTCGCTTAAGAAAAAAGTAAAATTTGAAAATAACCCAAATTTATACCTACTATAAAAAAACTGATTTTCCCAAACAGTATTATTTTTAAATCTTTTTGCAATAATCAGGTTGGCATTGTATCTTTCTGTGTTGCCACCTTCACTTGGATCAATGCTACCAAACCTACCAATTGTTCCATCTTCTACAGTTCTTGTTGGTATTTGTCCACTCGCATCCCACTTGCTTTTAAAAGCAGATAAAGAAAAACGCAGATTGGTTTTTTCTGATAATGCTATATTGTATTTACCAAAAATATTGAAGCGGTTAAATGCTTGTTTATTTTCAGTTGGGCCATCACCATAAAAAAATTCACTAGCAAAATAAGCGCTTTGTTTTTCTTTGTTCTTTTTTAATAGGTCTATTATAGCAAGTGTACGATAACTGTTAAACCTACCTGCCTCTACTTGTATCCTACTTTTTGCAATATTATTAAATGTAGAAAACGCTACATAGCCAGCAGTGTTTAAATTGCCATGCTCTGTGTAATATGGTCCGGCGCCAAAGTCAATGTTGTTAACGGTTTCAGGAATAATAAAATGTGCGTCTGCATAGCCTTGCCCATGTGCATGACTCACCATGTTTACGGGCATACCATCCACACTTACTTGCACATCGGTACCATGGTCTACATCAAAACCTCTTAAAAATATTTGCTCTGCTTTGCCACCGCCTGCATGTTGTGCAATAAATAAGTCTGGTACTAGTCTTAATAATTCTTGTGTATTTTTTACAGGGTTAAGCGCCAAATCTATCTTTGAAAGAGAATGAAATTTTGCTACACCAGACGATTGTAGTTGTACATCTTCTAAATTTATAGCATCGGGTTGCATTTCTATTTTTAATGTAGAAATGCTATTGTTTATAACATTAATAGAAGCATACCCTACATGCGATGCAGTAATATTGCTATTTTGTAAAGTAGTTTTTAAAATAAAGTTGCCATACTCATCGGTAACTGCTTTTTCGTTTTTACTATTGTTGGTATAAATAGAAACAGCTGTTAGCGGTTGTTTGCTTATGGCATCTACCACTGTACCTTTAATGATTTTTTGTGCAGTAGAGATATATGAATTTGAAAGTATAGCAATAATTATAAAAAATATACGGGTGTAATTTTTAAACATAAAATAATTTAAACAGATAATAAAATACAGAGCATAGCCTTTTTCAATTTTGAAAAAAGTAATGGTTGTTAATAAAAATATTTCTATTTAAATTCGGGGAGGGGGATAGTTGTACGTTGTATTACCTGCTAACAAATCATCATTTGCAGGTAGTGGGTATTTGTTAGAAGATAATATTATTATGTGTGCTACTTCTTTGTTTATAATCACAATATGATCTGTTGAAGTAACTTCTTTTTTAGAAGATGGTATATTTTTATTGGAATTATCTTCTTGGGTGTTTTTTGCAACCTCTGCGTGCACATGGTATTTGCCGTTTTCATAATGCACGGTTGCCATGTGTTTTTTGTAAAATAATACGTGACCAATGAAATCTCCTACGTAAGGAAATACAGGTTTAAACATCACTATTGCGTAGCTGAATAAAATAATATGTAGCAATAATTTTTTCATTGTTGTTTAAACCTGCATTTGTTATTATTTATGACTTAGCATTGTTTATTAATGCTGCTCTTTGCAACAACTCTACGTTTTTACTACCTGTGCTTAATGCTGCTTGCAAATATGTTTTTGCTCGCACTATGTCTTTTTTATTATAAGCTATCCAAGCAAGCTCATTGTTTATGTCAATATTTTTAGGGCGAACGGTAAATTCTTTCATCGCATATTTTTCAGCGCTATCCCATTGGTTGGTTTTAATAAAAGATTTTGCAAGCTCTAAAGACACCGTATGTTGTGGCGAATTGGCATCTGCAATTAATAATTTTTGTACTTCATTGTATTTTTGTTGTGCCATTTTTTCGTTGCCCATGGCAGCATACACATCTGCTTGTTGTTCTATAAAACTATTTTGCTCCATAATAGCGTTTGCTGAATCTAACAAAGCCAATGCCCTTGTATAATTTTTATTTTTTGCTTGTACTTTTGCAAGGCCTGCCATACTTGCTGCGTAGCTTGGTCTTAGCATTAAATTTTCCGTATAAGTTGCTTCCGCTTCTTTTATTTTACCAGTATTAAAATACAAGTCACCCAATATATTTCTGCTCCAGCATTGTGGTTCGCTACCTGGTAAGCCAGCTTTTACCGCTAGTTTCATGGCTTCTATAGCGCCATTGTTATCGCCATATATTTCTCTTAGATACGATGCTCTTGCATACGATTCTAAAGAAGGTTTTAACGCCTGCATTTTATCAGATACCGTAACCGCTTCTGCATAATTGCCAAGCTCCACATTGGCATCTACCAATATGCCATATACATAAGCATTGCTTGGGTTTATAGCCAAAGCCTCTTCTGCAATTTTTTTAGCTTCTACAAACTGGTGTTGGCTCATGCGTAAAGATGCCATGTACACTTTTGCTTCAAAGTTTTTTGCATCTAAAGTTAATACGCCGTTTAATATTTTTTCTATGGCTGTGTAATAAAAATGATGCTCACCTGTAATGCGTTGCTCTGCTATAAAAATAGTAGCTGCTTGTAAACGGAGTTTTAGATCTTCGGGCTTTTGAGTAATTTTTTGTTTTAGTTCCACTACCTTTTCTTGTGTTTTTTTCCACTCGGTGGCATTGGCTAATTCGCCTTTTCTTGGCAACAACTCAGGTATATCCAGAGGGTTTTGCTCGCTTACGTATTGCTTTAATTTTTCTTGGTTTTGGTTGCAGCTGTTTAAGATAAACATGCCTAACAATAATGCGAAAGAAAATAAGGTTGTTTTCGCTAATAAATTTTTTGTCATAATAAGGTTATTTGAATGATATACGACTTTGAGAGAAACAAAAGTTGCTTTCATTGAAATTTTTTTAAAATTATTTAAGTATCAACTAGTGGGTAGGGCATGCTCCATTGAACTCAATACAAAGAGAGGAACAGAAGTTCCTCTCTTTGAAAAAATTATTAATATGTGGTGGGTGGGGACACCCACCACTAAATTCGGTGGACTTAACCCGCCACCGAATTCAATTTTATTTCAATTTGTTTTTACAATACCAATCGTAGATGATTTTAATCCATCTGCATACAGCCTTGCGTAGTATGAACCTGCAGCAAGATTTGTTTGTGTAAATGGTATGTAATAATCACCCTTACTTTTTGCGCCGATGTTTATAGTGGCAATGTTTCTACCAATGGCATCTGTAAGTACTATTCTTACATTGTTTGCATCGTCGGTTAATTTGTAATGGAATGTAGTGCTGGTTTTAAATGGTGTAGGAAAAGCAGCCAATCCTATTGGATTTGCAGCAAGGCCTAAACCTACATTGTCACTCTTTACACCCACAAAACCTGCACCTCTATATCCTCTCCATGGTGTTTGCACAAAAGGAAAAGCTGGTTTAAATGTGGTATCGTTTTTACCAACACCTTCTTTAAAAGTAAGTGTATTTAAAAGCTGTGGTGTAACGGGGCTTCCAGTTCCAGGATAATCATCGTACCACAAACCAATGGCAGCAAGGAATACACCGCCAACCGCTTGTAATTCAATAGTAGTTACATCATCTTCCAATCTTCTACCATTCGGAAAACCATCCATGTTTGGTATATTTTGTAAAGCTGCACTTGCATTAAAACGACTATCTGTTAATCCTAACACGGCCGCTTGTACAACACCCAGTGGGCTAAAGTCAGGACTGTTACGTGGGGTAACTGGTACCGCCATGTTTAATCTTAAATAATCGCCAAGGGTTGGTAAAAAATTATTGATAAATGGTTTACCCGCTGCCAATGGATTGCCCCCTTTTCCTGTAGCCAATTGGTATGGACGAAGATTTGGAACACCTGTATAAAACGCAGGAAGAATATCTACTGCCCTTGGGCTCGAATTATTTGGCAATAAAATTGTTCCAAATATTGCATCATCCAATGCAGTGCCGGCAACTGCCGGAGTTCCTTTCAAAGGAAATAAACCCGGTTTACCATTTCTAAAATCAAACGCTCCAAGCGATGCTTTTTGTATTCTTAATTTGGAAAGGCCTGGAACGGCTCCACCAAATTGTGAGTCATCCATATATAAAGCCAACTCAGGATTATT
>JANOZW010000207.1:0-11252 GCA_031429575.1 Ferruginibacter sp. | reverse complement strand
CTGTAAAATATGTACATGACATTACTACTTTTATATACAGCATACCTACCAAACCATATAGAGTGGCTCCCAATAAAGTGAATGGTAATTTTTACATTACGTACAAAGCCAATAAAAATACAACTTGGTATATTGCTTTCGATATGGAAGATGATTTATATTTCATTCAAAATATCACCAACAATCATTCAGCAGATTATCCCAGTTTTATAGCAAATTTGTAATTATGCTTCAAGCATTCTCTTAGGAGATTTAGCAGCCTTTTCCTTACTTTTGCAGCCATGCAAAAAACAGTTGCCTTACATACCCTCGGCTGCAAGCTCAATTTCAGTGAAACCACTGCACTAGGGCGTATGCTGGAGAATGATGGCTTTGCCAAAAGAGATTTTGATGAAGTGGCAGATGTGTATGTAATAAATACTTGCTCTGTTACGGAAAATGCTGATAAAGAATGCCGCCAAATTGTACGAAAAATACAACGCAAAGCCCCCGAAGCATTAGTAGTAATTACTGGCTGCTATGCACAATTAAAACCAAAAGAAATTGCCGAAATACCGGGTGTGGATTTGGTATTGGGTGCTGCAGAAAAATTTAATATTGCGCAGCATTTAAAAGAAATTTCTAAAAACGATCCTACAAAAATTTGCAGTTGCGATGTAGAAGATGTGAATGTATTTGTACCATCGCATTCTGTAAACGAACGTACCAGGATATTTTTAAAAGTACAAGATGGTTGCGATTACAATTGTAGTTTTTGTACGATACCTATGGCAAGAGGCAAAAGCCGTAGCGATGAAATAAATAATATTATTGAGAATGTAAAAGCCATAGCAGCAGGTGGCGCAAAAGAAATTGTACTTACAGGCATAAACCTTGGCGACTTTGGTAAAGGCTACACTGGTGGTAAGAAACATGGTGAAAATTTCTTTGACCTTATAAAAGAATTAGATGCACTCGGCGGCATAGAACGCTATCGTATTTCTTCTATAGAACCAAATTTATTAAGCAATGAGATAATAGAATTTGTGGCCAATAGCAAACATTTTATGCCACACTTTCATATACCATTGCAAAGCGGTAGCAACAATACATTGGCAGCCATGCGCCGCAGGTATAAAAAAGAATTGTATGCAGAAAAAATTGGTTTAATAAAATTACTCATGCCACACTGTTGTATTGGCGTGGATGTAATTGTGGGTTTTCCTGGCGAAACAAAAGAAGACTTTGCAGAAACGGTAGAATTTCTTCGTGGCATAGATATTTCTTACCTGCACGTATTCACCTACTCTGAGCGTGACAATACGCATGCGCTTAGCATTACCCCTGTTGTGCCTACACATGTACGCAACGAGCGCAATAAAATTTTGCGCAATCTTAGTTACGAAAAAATGCAAGCTTTTACCAACAAACATATTGGGCAAACAAGAAAAGTATTGTTTGAGCATGTAAATAAAAATGGAATGATGGAAGGTTATTCAGATAACTACATTAAAATATCTACCCCGTATAAAGCCGAATGGGAAAATGAAATTGTGGACTGGACAATATAAAGCCCCTCTATCTCTCCGCCTCGGCGGAAAGAAACGTAGAAGATTATGCTATCGATTTACTAAAAAAATCTTTTTCAACTTCGAAAAAAATAAAATAGTTTCTTAATTTACAGAGTTCAAAAGTCCCCCTTCGAGGGATTTAGGGGGCTGCATACTCCTCCATATACTCATACCCCACATTTAACTTTCCTTTTTTTACAATGGTAGCATGATTTATTAAACGAGTTTCTTCGCCACTAAACAAATCTGCAAATACATGTTTTATGAGTTGTTCACCAAAATAACGACTAGCATCTCTTGGTAATTCGTTTGGTAAATTGCCTACAGCCATTATGTCTATTGAGTTTGGTAAGTATGGTGCTGTGCGTGTAAAAGTATTTTTATCTACACCATATATAGGATTAGCAATGCTACTATCACCAATATTGCAAGGCACAGATCCCCCAAAATCATCTGTAATATCTGCAATGGTTTGTATTCGAAAATTAGGGTTCTTCAAATCCTCCATGTCAAAAAGCCTTGGTATTTTTTGCTCCCAATAAATGCCATTCATTAAAATATCTGTAACAGAAATATATTTTGAAAAAGTACAATTGTAATGTTCAGGGTGCTCATGAAAGTCTGTTCTATTATACTTTCCATTGTTTTTTCTTTCATATAAATCTGAACCTTTCAAATGCACATATACTGGATATTTATATTCCTTTTCTAAAAAATCTTCGGGCTCTACTTCGTGTATGCCCATGAGGTTCATAATTTCTAATACCCCATGCGCCACTCTCCCACTGCCAGTTACAGCAATTTTTATGTTGGGCAATTTTAAACCGAAATAAGTATGAATAAGATGCTGCAAATTCTTGCCCGAATTAACCCTATCTAAATGAAAAGTACCAGTTCGCTTACCATAAGCCATCATACCATTGTGTGCACCTACAATACCTGCAAAAAATCCAAATCCAATAATGCGTGCACCATCCTCGTGTTCCAAACATTCATAATCAACTAGGGTAATATTTTTTTCAATAATTTTTTGTAACAATTTTTGGTTGTACGGTTGCAGTTTTTTTGTGTGTGAGAAAAATAAATAAGTTTTATTTTCTATCAACATATCTACTGGTACTTCTTTTATGCCAAGCATAATATCACACTCACTAATATCTTCTTTTACCTCTACCCCAGCAGCTACATATTCTTTATCTGTAAAACAGCGTACATCGCTGTGTTGTACTATCACTTTTACTTCGGGCTGGTTTTGCCTTATCCATTTACATTGTGCAGGTGTAAGCGCCACACGACTATCTGCGGGTATTTTACCTTCTCGTATTAAGCCAATTGTTGTCATACCAATTTTATTTTCGTTTGGCAATGTACGTTTACATTTTTTATACTGCGTACATTTGTGGTATGAATTATTACGAATTATTTGAACTGCCCGTAAGCACTATTGTGGATAAATCTGGCATTTCTAAAAAGTATTTTGAATTGCAAAAGAAGTTTCATCCCGATTTTTTTACAAATGAAACAGAAGGAGATAAAGAAAATGCCTTAACGCAGTCCGCAGCCATAAACAAAGGCTTTACCATTTTTAGCAATAAAGAAAAAACGCTAGAGTATTTTTTGCAACTAAAAGGCATTATCGTGGCTGATGAAAAGTACAGCTTACCGCCCGATTTTTTAATGGAAATGATGGAACTTAATGAGGGTTTTGATGAAGAAGCCAATATTGAAGCAAAAATAACCGCCTATGAGCAAGAATTATTGCAAGAAATAGAACCGTTGCTAAGTACCGAAAACACTGCACTGTTAACCGAAAACGACTTCCAAAAACTAAAAGTATACTACTACAAGAAAAAATATTTGAAGCGTATTTTGGAGAGATTAGATGATTGATGTAATATTGCATCCCAATTCAAATACATCTAGTATTTTAAATGTATTGAGCAAGTTGCCCATGTGGCGGAATTGGTAGACGCAGCAGACTCAAAATCTGCCATTCGCAAGGGTGTGAAGGTTCGATTCCTTTCGTGGGCACCTGATTATCAATTAATAATAAAAGCCAGTTAATTCTGGCTTTTATTATTTGCAAACAATTTGCAAACAAGAGCTATTTTATGCTACCAATCTGATTTTTGTCAATAGTTTTAGAAAATATACAGGCTGGTAAAGATGTTGAACTATCCACCTGTTTTAAAAACATGACCGATGCCGCTTTTGAATATGCTATGACAAATGAAACGCAACAATTAAAAGCTAAAAAAGGCAATTTGTTTGGTGATACCGAGTAATTGAGAAATAAAAGAGCATTTAATCTTTGTCAAGATGTTGCGAAGGGTAATATCACGAAATTTAATAATTAATATTTGATAATGGGCAAACAGCAAATTTTGCCCATTATCAAATTGTGAAAACCTGAAGCGAGCCACGCTTGAAGGCGTGGCTCGTAGTTTTATTAATGAGATTATTAGTAATATTTATTTGGATATTTGTAATACAAAATAACAACTAAAATAAGTTTAACAAAATAAAGTCTTTACCCAATCTGTAAATATTATAACTCTTTCCCTTAATTGTGTAATATCTAACAACAGCATCTAAGCCACCTTTGCATTGTGAAAATAATTTCACAAGAAAAAAAAGAATTAGATGAAAAAGATTATTTTAATGCTTGTAGTAATAACAAGTATAAGTGCTACAAGTAATGCACAAAGTGCAAAAAAAGACTATGTAAGTGATTTCCATTTTGGAATAAAGGCAGGTTTAAATATATCTAATGTTTATGATACAAAGGGGGAAGATTTTGTAGCTAAAGCAAAGGCAGGTGTTGCCTTTGGTGCTTTTGCACAAATTCCGCTTGTCAGTATTATTGGCATACAACCTGAGATTTTATACTCTCAAAAAGGTTTTAAAGGCACAGGCAAAATACTAGGCAGCCCATACAGCTATACACGCACCACAAATTATTTAGACATACCATTATTATTGGCCATTAAACCCATCAATGAACTCACGATATTGGTTGGCCCACAATATTCTTTTTTACTAAGTGAGAAAAACGAATTTGAAAATACGCTGTTCACAAGTGTGCAAGAACAACAATTTGACAATGATAATATTCGCAAAAATACGTTGGCTTTTTTAGGTGGAGCGGATTTTAATTTTGATAAAGTGGTATTAGGCGTAAGAGCAGGATGGGATGTACAAAACAATGCGGGAGACGGTACAAGCAATACTCCAAGATATAAAAATGTGTGGTATCAAGCTACACTAGGTTACAGATTTTAATGAACACACAACACGATTCACTTTACTTAAAAATACATTATGCAACCGAAAATTGGTCTCTCAGAAAAAAATTTAAAAAGAGATGTAGAAATACTCTCTGTATTATTGGCAGATGAAATGCTGTTATACATTAAAACAAGAAAATTTCACTGGAATGTATCCGGAGAAAGTTTTATGGAACTGCATAAATTATTTGAAGAGCAATATACTCTGTTAGAAGCAACCATTGATGAAATAGCGGAGCGAATAAGCAAACTCGGTGGTTACACGATAGGCACTATGAAAGAATACTTGGAATTGACCAGATTAAAAGAAGCTCCAAAAAAATATCCTGAGCGCACAGAAATGATTAAAGAGTTATTGGCAGATCATGAAACCGTAATTGTTGCACTTAGAAAAGATGTAGATGAAGCTGCAGATAAAATAAAAGATGCGGGCACCGCAGATTTTTTAACAGGCATCATGGAACAACATGAAACAATAGCTTGGAAACTTAGAAGATATTTCAATTAAAAAATAACATTCTCTAATTCCAATTGTTTAAAATATCCCCGCTTTATTTTCAAACAATTGGAATGTAGTTTTAAAGAATATAAAACAGCAAAATAATATCCCTAAAAAAAGAAATTTTTATTTCATTAACCTAACAATACTTTATCATGCAAATAACAAACCCTTCCAATAGCAAAAAAATAATCTTTATTTTTTTATTGCTTTTTTCATTGCAAAGTTTTTCGCAGAATATTGATTACTCCATGATACCTTATAGAAAGGGCGACAAATGGGGTTTTGCAAACGTAAATGGTGAAATCATCATTACACCAAAATATGCAGATGCTCGTTGGTTTTCAGAAGAGTTGGCGGCTGTAAAAGTTGGTACAAAATGGGGCTACATTAATAAAGTAGGTACTCTTATTATTCCTGCAAAGTTTACGGTAGCAAAATCTTTTAGAAAAGGATTTGTGCCTAAAACAAATAAAGAAGGTGGCGATTCGGTTATTTTTGCTGGTGCATCATTGCTTGAAAGTGGCTATGAAAATTGTATAAACAAAAAAGGTCAAATGTATACAAAATGCCCTGCCATAGCGGAAAATTCTGTAGCAAGCAATACGATAGCCATGGAAACAACGATAAGAGAAAAAACATATTCTGTACCAAATAACAATGGACTTTTTGATAAAATTGTAGATGATTATAAAATAGCAGGAAACAACGAAACTTTTTATATAGCCCAAAAAGGCGGGATGTATGGGGTGTTCAATACAAAATTTGAAACAATCGTACCTTTTGAATACAATTCTATCAAACAAATAAAATCTGGCGGCAACCAATACTTACAAGTAAAGAAAACGAGTGTAAATGGTATTATGAAAGGGGATGGTATGTCTAACATTACACCTGATTATTCAAATTTGGTTATGGTAAAAGGAGTAGATGGCAATGATTATGTGATTGTACAAAAAGATGGAAAGAGCTATGTAAAAGATATTAACAACAATGACATTATACCTGTGGGATATGCAGATGTAACATACGACGACAATGGCGGATTTATTTTAACGGATAATAATAACATGCGTGGCTTTTACTTTTCTGATAAAAAAATAATAAGTCCAAAATATGCAGATATTAGAATGGTAAATAGAGGAAGTAATTATTTGCAAATAAAAACTAGCTCGGGCAAAGTGGGTTACATAAATGCGGCAGGCACTGAATTTTTTCAAGAATAAATAATTATTACAAAATAAATTATATAAGTATTACAGCTTAAAAAAGCCTGCTATTTAAAGCAGGCATTTTTAATTATCACTAACATAAATCAATCATGAAAAAAAAATTACAAAGAATATTCTTCTTCGTATGCTGCATCAGCACAGTTGGGTTACTTATTTCTTGTAACAGCAACAATAATAAGAAAAAGAAAAAAAATGCTATTAACAAAGCATTGTCTAAACAAGATAATAATGACATACTGCTTGATAGCACTGCGCTAGCGCCATTTTTTAAAGCGAACAAAATATCAGATAGTACACAAAAAGATGTAGTTAACTTTTACCAAGAGCGTGCATTTCAACAGGCTTGGATAAATACCGATGGGCTTACTGTTGGCGCTAATAATTTTTATGATCAACTTCAAAATTACAAAGCTGATTTTGATGATAATCAATTTATGAATTTGCAATTAGATTCTTTAATAGACAATATTAAAGATGATGAAAAAGGGTTTTTAAAACAATCCACAAATGTTGTACAATTAGAATTATTATTGACAACTACATTTTTTACATATTCAAAAAAAGTGTATGGCGGCATAACAAAAGAATCTAAAAGCCTTGGCTGGTTTATACCCCGCAAGAAAAGAGATTATCAAGTATTGCTGGACTCATTGGTATCTCAAAATAAAGATGCAGATTTTGAAGAGCCGCTAAATAAAT
This sequence comes from Ferruginibacter sp., assembly GCA_031429575.1. Lineage (GTDB taxonomy): Bacteria > Bacteroidota > Bacteroidia > Chitinophagales > Chitinophagaceae > Ferruginibacter. The sequence continues at coordinate 3,985 of JANOZW010000207.1, read as the reverse complement.
ACTATAGTCTTTTAAAAGAAAAATTAAAAGCGTATAGGATTATTGAAAAAAATGGTGGTTTTTCAAAATATATACCATTTAAAAAAGCAATACTTTTTACAGAAACGGATAGTTCCATCAGCGAAATAAAAAAACATTTACATACAACAGGCGATTTAAAAATAAATGACAATACAAATGTATTTACAGATAGTTTATTGCTAGCAGTAAAGCATTACCAACAAAGAATGGGATTAACGGAAACAGCCAACATAGATGTAAGTACCATTAAAGAAATGAACAAGCCAGTGGCGGATAGAATAAAACAGATAATGATAAACATGGAGCGCTTGCGTTGGGTGCCTGCAGAGGTAGAAAAAGATTATTTACTAATAAATATTCCAGAATTTAAACTCCATGTTTTTGAAAACGATAAGCTTGCATGGGAAACAAATGTAGTGGTTGGTAAAGCACTAACACAAACCACTATTTTTAAAGGAAACATGTCTAGCATTGTTTTAAATCCCTATTGGAATGTGCCTTATAGCATTTACAAAAAAGAAATAAAACCTAGGCTTACCAATCGCTATTTGGCTAGAAATAATATGGAAAGATACAATGGTGGGGTAAGACAAAAACCTGGCAAAAATAATTCGTTGGGGAAAATTAAATTTTTGTTTCCAAACAATTACAATATTTATTTACATGATACACCAAGTAAAAGTTTGTTTGGCGAAACCAAAAGAGGTTTTAGCCATGGCTGTATACGTGTGCAAGAGCCGCAAAAGTTAGCAGCTTACTTATTAAGAAAAGATACGAGTTGGAATATGGAAAATATGAATACTATTTTGCTAACCGATATTGAAACTCCAATAAAACTAGCTCCAACTGTACCTGTTTACATTGTTTACTTTACTACTTGGGTGGACAGTGCGGGAGATTTAAATTTTAGAAATGACTTGTATAACTTAGATGAAAAGTTATCGAAAGAAATTTTTGGAAAATAATTTTAATGTATTTTTTTTATCTGTGAATGATATAAAATAATATGCCAATTGTGTAATAATTAACAGGCCAAAACAAAGCAACTTTGTATTTCAAACAACAAAAAATAAAATGAAAAACAAAATGAAAAATGTGGTAATGATTTTTACATGCTTAGGCTTAATCTTACATGCAAATGCGCAAACACAAGATAAAAAATGGAACATTGGATTGCACGGTGGCGCCACACAATACAATGGTGATTTGGGGAATGATTTCTATAAAACCAACATGCCTTTTTATGGTTTTGGTGGATTATCTATTTCTAGATATTTGGCTAGCCATATAGATGTTGGCTTAATGGTAAATAAAGGTACGATTGGATACAGTAGAGACAATGGAAATTTTAATAGCCAATTTACTTCTGCATTATTAAATTTTAAATTCAATATTTTAGGACCAAACTCTCCTGTGAGACCTTACTTATTAGTTGGTGGTGGTGCTATTTTATTTGATAAAAATTTAGACATCACAAAGGAAAAAATAGATTATGTGGCACCGTCTTTTGGTGGTGGTATTAATTTTAAGTTAGGTGAATCAGTAATGTTGAATCTTCAAGAAACATTTTTATATACCAATGAAGATAAAAGAGATGGCATTATCAATGATAGAAACGATGCGTATTTATTTCACAGTGCTGGCTTAACTTTTAATTTTGGTAAAAAGAAAGATGCAGACAAAGACGGTGTATCTGATAGAAATGACAAATGCCCTAACACGCCTGTAGGTGTAATGGTAGATAAAAAAGGTTGTCCGCTAGATAAAGATGCTGATGGTGTAGCAGATTATTTAGATGAGTGCCCCGATGTAGCAGGTACAGTGGAATTGAAAGGATGCCCTGATAAAGATGGTGATGGCATTGCGGATAAAGATGATAGATGCCCTGATGTAAAAGGCAGTATAGAATTGAAAGGTTGTCCTGATGCTGATGCTGATGGTATAGCAGATATTGATGATAAATGTGCAGATACAAAATCAGGATATAAAGTAGATGCAACGGGTTGCCCACTGGACAATGATAAAGATGGCGTGTTTAATGAAGATGATGCATGCCCAGATGTAGCAGGCACAATGGCTTTGAAAGGTTGCCCAGATACTGATGGTGATGGTGTAGCAGATAATGAAGATAGATGCCCTAGTGTAGTAGGTACAATGGCTAACAAAGGTTGCCCTGAAATTACAAAAGAAGACGAAGTGAAAATTACAAAAATTGCTAGTAAAATTTTCTTCTTAAACAACAGTGATAAATTGAAAACAGCATCACTTGCACAATTGGATGAGTTAGCTATGATACTAAAAAGATATGAATCTGCTAATTTAGAAATTGGTGGCCACGCAGATAGCAATGGTGAAGATGCTTTTAATATGACACTATCGCAGAAGAGAACAGAATCTGTAAAAACATACCTAATGGGTAGAGGAATTATGGAATCTCGTTTAACAGCGGTAGGTTATGGAGAAACTGTACCTATTGCAGATAATAAAACTGCTGCAGGCAGAGCAAAAAATAGAAGAGTAGAATTAAAAACATCTTACTAAATAAAGATAGGTTTCGGTTAGGTTTTGTTAGTTTTTAGAACATAAAGGGGCTATTGTTTTCAATAGCCCCTTTTTCTTTCAAAAATAAAATATGTGAATAATATAATCTTTTTTAAGAATTGTGTAATAATATAAATTTAAATTATTTCATCTTTACGTTAACAAATTAAAATTATAAAAAATGCCTTTACTTACTGTCGTTATTGTCTTAATAGTAGTAGGTGTTCTACTTTGGTTGGTGAACACCTACATTCCAATGGATGGAAAAATAAAAACAATTTTAAATGTTATTGTAGTTATTGTATTAATTATTTGGTTATTGAAAGCCTTTGGGTTATTTAGTTCAGTTACTAATATTAAGGTATAATAAATTATAAAATTCTGCTTAAAAAATACATATGAACATTAAAAGAATTTTTGGATCAATACTTACTATACTTGGTATAGTAGCCCTAATTTATACGGCAGTATTGTTTGCCAACAATAGTACTGGCAAAACAAATTATAAGGTAATGATTACCTACGTTGTACTTGGTACCATATTTTTATAGCGGGTATCAGCTTGATACAAACTATAAAAGATGAAGCATAAAAAAATATTAAATAAAATAAATTTCAATCATCAATAAAAATAAAATGAAAAAAATAAATCTATTATTTACTGGTATCCTTATAATATCAGCATTTGTATCTTGCAAAAATTCCGAGAATGACGCTGCCAGGCAAGATGTAGTAAATTTAAACATGTATGTAGATTCTGTAGAAAAAGCTACACCAATATATACAGTTGGCAATTGGTCTTCGTTAGATGAAGGTTATCAAATGCGTGCCATGCAAGCAGAAAAAAACATGGCCATGCTTGAAGCTGCAGACAAAGAAAAACTTGAAGCTAGCAAAACAAGGTATGCAACCTTAAAAGCAAATTATGAAGCAAAGTTAAAAGAGCAGGAAGCGGCATCTAATATGAAATTGAAAGAAACAGAAGGGAAATTACAAAACGAAATAAATCAAAACAAAGCAACTACAGCAACTGGCCCCGACTATAGGCAAGTTTTAAGAAATAGATTGTTTGGAGAAGGTAAGATTGGTGCTGATATGAAATTTGAATTTGTAACGGCACAAAACATTTATGGCGTATATAAAAATTTTGTAAACACTGTAGCTGATAATAAAAATGAATATACCCGTGAAGATTGGGATGAAATAAAAGTATTATACGAGGCATTGGATACAAGAAAAAATGTAGTAGAAAAAGATTTATCAGGGCCTGATAACAGACAAATTGCTTTGTTAAAAGTACGTTTTGCTACCATAAAGGCAACACACAGAGGTGGTACTAAGGGTGCTGAAAACGAAGCGGCAAAAAAGTAGGTTTAGTGGTTTTTTAGTTAAAAAAGCGTTCCATTAATTGGGGCGTTTTTTT
>JANOZW010000206.1:0-6827 GCA_031429575.1 Ferruginibacter sp. | reverse complement strand
ATTTGGCATGGTGCAGCTTAGTCCAGACAATGGCACAGAGGGTTGGGATTGGTGTAGTGGTTATCACTACAGCAGCGATAGTATTGCAGGCTTTAGCCATACACACCTTAGTGGCACAGGTATTGGCGATTGGTGTGATATAAGTGTGTTGCCATTAACTGACACAACACTCATACACAATGAAAAAATAAAAATACCTTTTAGTCATGCAAATGAAAAAGCAAGTCCAAGTTTTTACAGTGTAGCATTGGGCAATAATGTAGATTGTAAATTTACCGCTACAGAAAGATGCGGCTTTCACCAATACAATTTTAACAGCAACAATTCGTGGCTACAATTTGATATGGGCTTTCGTATAAATTGGGATAAAAGCACCGCAGGCATGTTGCAATTAATAAATGATAGCACGCTTATTGGTTATAGATACAGTACTGGTTGGGCAAAAAACCAACGAGTATATTTTGCTGCTCGTTTTTCATCTGCAGTTGTAGCAAAAACATTTTTAAACAGCAATAAAAATAATCTTTCTCAAGATACAGGTAGTGCTGTAAAAACTATTTTACAATTTAACCTAAAAGGAAAATCATTATTTGTAAAAGTAGGAATAAGCAGTGTTAGCCCTGAGAAAGCATTACTTGCTATTAATGAAATAGGCACACAATCATTTACCCAAGTAGCAAAAAAAGCAGAACAACTTTGGGAAAAAGAATTAGAAAAAATAACCGTAACCACTTTTAATGAAGCAGATAAAATTAGATTTTATACAGCGTTGTACAGAACATGTTTAGCGCCTGTTGTACATTCCGATGCAGATGGCACTTATCGCAATCACCAAAATAACATTGTAAAAATTAAACATAAAAACCAATACACTATTTTTTCTTTTTGGGATACTTTTCGAGCTTTAAACCCATTATTTACATTTACACAAACAGAGCGTTTATCAGACATGATGAACAGTATGTTGCAATTAAAAAAAGACAATGGCTTACTACCTGTGTGGGATATAAGCACTTGGGAAGCCAATACCATGACGGGTTACCACGCAATACCAGTTTTAGCTGATGCAATTTTAAAAGATATAAAAGGTTTTGATGTAAAAGAAGCATATGAGGCAATGTTGCTTAGTGCAAACCAAAAACAAAGAGGCACGCAAGATTATATTCGCTTTGGATATTTACCGCAAGATAAAGAAGGATGGAGTGTAACCGTAACATTAGAATATGCTTTTGACGATTGGTGCATTGCACAAGTAGCAAAAAAACTTGGCAAGCAAGCAGACTACAATCGCTTTATGAAAAGAGCCGAAAGTTATAAAAAATTATTTGACAGCAACACTGGTTTTATGCGTGCAAAAGATAGTACAGGGAAATTTATAGAACCTTTTGACCCACTCCTTTCTGAACATGGTTTTGAAGGACAATATGTAGAAGGCACGGCATGGCAACATAGTTTTTTTGTACCGCATGATGTAAATGGATTGGCAACATTACATGGCAGCAAAAATAATTTAGTAAAAAAATTAGATGATTTATTTAGTGCCTCATCCATTTTACATGGCGAAAATGCCTCTGCAGATGTAAGTGGATTGATAGGCCAGTATGCGCATGGCAATGAGCCTAGCCACCACATCATATATATGTACACCACACTAGGGCAGCCACAAAAAGCAACAGAAAAAATAAAACTTGTTACAGATAGTTTATACAAGCTAGGCCCAAATGGGCTGAGTGGCAATGATGATTGTGGGCAAATGAGTGCATGGCTTATTTGGACAATGATGGGCATATACCCTATGAACCCAGCAAGTGGTGAATATGTTTTTGGGTATCCATTATTAAAAGAAGCCAATATAAAATTACCCAATAAAAAATCGCTTTTAATAAAAGTAAATAAAATAAAAAAACAGGGAGAATCAGCACGCATTTATAAAATTACACTCAACGGAAAATCAATGCCTGTGTTATCTATTAGTCATAAAGAAATGTCGAAGGGCGGAGTGTTGGTGATGGATGTGTATTGACCTCACCCTCGTTCTACCTCACCCTCGTTCCCTCTCCACTTCGTAGAGAGGGATGACTGCTAGATTGATTAGAAGATGGACGGAGAAATTGTCCTATCAAAAATAAAATTTACGACAATCTTACGACGAACCCCGAAGGGGTTCACTTTGTTTAACCATAGGTGAAACCCATGGACAAGCGTGCGAAGCACTGTGTGAGCAATGCGCAGCACTGTATGTGTAGTGCGTAGCACTTGTATGGATACAAGCATAGCTTATAAAACCTACATCCGCTCCACTTCCCCCTCAAACCATGGCAAATACTCATTAATCTTACACACTAAAAAATAAGGAAGTGTAAGCAAAAAGTATTCTGTACCAACAGGCGTAATAATTTTTGTAATATTAAGTTTAGCTGCACAAAAACGTATAGCCATTTTGTGTGGCGCAGCATCCATGTACATGTGTAATGACTTTAATTTTCCTGTAGCGCCAGACTTTACTTCTATGGGTATGAGTTTACTGTTGTATCGAAAAACATAATCTACTTCTGCCTGTGACGATTTTTTTTCTCTTACCCAAAAACTCAATTCACTTAGCGTACTGTATTGACAAGCCAATAATTCCTGCCCTACCAAATGCTCTATTACCAACCCATGATGTACCAAATTTAAATCTTTTGTACCAATAATATCTTTTTGAATTCCCGAAAAAAAATTTAGTAACCCAGTATCTAAGGCTTGTAATTTGGGCGACTTTTTTTTATCGGGCAATACAGGTAAAGTAACATCTGTATTGGGATATACCAATTGTATCAACATAGCTTTTTCTAAGGTCCGCAACGACTCCCCCATTTCTCTCCTACCATAATTTGACTTTCCAAAACCTTCAAAAGTTATTCGTTTACCAGCCTCTGTAAATACGGATTGTATGGTATGGCGTATATAATTTGTTTCAGAAGCATTGGCTGCATATTTTTCTACATCATCTAAATATGCTTGTATAAGCGAATGGTAAATTTTTCCGAGTGTAGTAATATTTTTATCAACAGCATAAGCTTGCACAATTTCGGGCATACCACCTATTATCGCATACAAATGAAAAAGCGAAATCAATTTATCAAAAGCAAAATCTTCAAATGGAATTTTGTGAAATTGTTCTGCTGCCATTGTTTCCCCAATAGCCAATAAAAATTCATCGAACGATACAGGCCTTAATACCAAAAATTCTACTCTACCAACAGGGAAACTAATTTTTCTATTAAACAAACTTTCTAATAATGAACCAGCAGCTATTATATGCACATCAGGTCTTTCTTCATAAAAATATCGAAGTATATTTAATGCTTTGGGTACTTCTTGTATTTCATCAATAAAAATAAGGGTACTCTTTTTTTTATAATACGGCATATTCTTATCCAAAAACAAGGTTTGAATAAGCAAGTCTATTTTTACAAATTCTTCAAATGGTTTTTTATCTATTTCTCTTTCAAGATTCAGGTATAAGTATTGGCTAAATTGTTTAGAGAACTCATTTACCAAAGTAGTTTTTCCTACTTGCCTTGCACCACGAAGCACCAAAGGCTTTCTACCTTTTCGCTGTGACCATACTTGTAAATGATGAGATATTTTTCTTATAAACATACCCAAAGTTATACCTTTTTGGCTAAACTTGTTCGATAGTTAGGGTACTTTTTTAAATAACTTGTACGGAAGTAAGGGTAAATAAATGAACTATTTGTACGGAAGTAAGGGTATAATATGCAAAATAGTGTTTGGAAGCAAGGGTAAAAAATTTATACACTATTAATAATCAATAATATAATAATTTAAAATCAATATAATTCAAATCACAAAAAATTAGCTTTTCCAAAACCACCCCTTAATCGTAAAAAAAATAGTAACAATAGACACAATTCCTGTAAACAAAACACCCTTTAAAAACCCTAAAAAAGGGTTTACATTCATCATATCACATAATAAATTGGCTTTTGTAATATGCAAAATAGGTTGTAACAATAAATTACCTGCTATATAAGCCACCATCGGATTTCTTCCATTAAGGCTTAGATAATTATTAACAGCTGAACCAATTTTACCAAGCGCTAATCCACTAAAACCGATAAGCATAAAAAATGCCAAGCCGCTTGTTACAAAATAGTAACTGTAGGTAGAACTATCTTTTTTTATACCTCCTTCATAAGCCTCAAAAAATAAACCTAACAACAATAAATATACACCTGCCATAAAAAAATGAAATAGTAATTGATGATTTTCTTTAACCAACTTTTTCATGAAGAAATAAATAGTAGTAATTATAGCAGCAGAAATAATAACATTTACAAACAAATACCTTTCAAACAAAAAGATGGTATTGCTAATCACCAATGCAAAAGCTAAAAGAGCAATTACTTTCAACAACCCAGTCTTATTATTGTCAATTTTTGTAGCATCATTTTTAGCATACTGCAAAAAATACTCCCCTGCTAATGTGCCAGGAATAATAATGAATAAATATTTTAAAAAATAGAATTGATATAACCAATCTATTTTAAAACCTCCTATGCTTTCAAAATTAAAAAGCAATTTAGTCCAACCTTCGTTAGTTTCTTTAGCTGCTAAAAATACTGCCATTATAAAAGGTAAAATACCAATACGTAACCAAGGATTATTTTTTGTGAGCCACCAAATTATTGTACCAAAGAAAGCCATATTTGCCAACACAATAATAATAATATCACTATTGGTAAGGCTAAAACCCATATTATTTTTAAAAGGCAAAAAATAAAGTAGTGCAACAGCAATGGCAAACGAAGCAACTTTTAATCCTACAAAAAGCTGTTTACATTTTTCATTTTTATTATCGTACAATTGAAAAAATACCAACACAAATGCAGCAATAGATAACAGGAAATGCTTGGCAGTTGGTTCTGAAGATAATACCCAAGGCATTAAATGATGTGTAAATAATGCAAAGAAAGCCAACAAGAAGAATCTCCTAAACGCAATGAATAAAATTTGTGCAAAGCTAGTTTTAGCAACAACATTTTTTTGCAAAGCCAAAGGAATAGCAGCCCCCATGGTAAATAAGAAGAAAGGAAAAACCAAATCCACCCAAGTAATCCCTGCAATTGTAGGCACAAATTGATGCAATGGAGGCGGTACTTGCGCATGATACATCCACGCAGGCAAGGTATCGCCAAAAGCTACACTACCACTAAGCACCATGGTAAGTATGGCATAGCCACGCAAAGCATCGAGTGTTTGGTTTCTTTGTTGCATAAAATTAATTTGAAAAAGGCCACCTCTTTATTTGAGGCAGCCCGTTTTTTATACCAGAATCAAAAAATACTATTTTAGTTTCCACCAGCAAACCAACGTTTAGCAGCTTGTTTTTTATTAGTGGGTGTGACACCCACTAATAATCTCTACTTTTTTTTACTGGCCAGTGTCCCACCTGCTAATAATTTCCACTGCTGTGTTGTTCCACCCACAGCGTTAACATAACGACCTTACATTACCAATCTTGATTTTGAGAAATTAATCCATTAATATCTCTTTCCCTTTGTGGTATTGGCCAAAGATTATATTTAGGTGCAGTGAAAAAGCGCTGTTCTCTTTTAAAACGTCTTGTATCACTTGCTGTATAATCCGGTATATCATTCAAATCATTAAAACTACCTGCTGCTCCAAACGTGGGCGTAGCAGCTGGTGCAGCTTGCACTTTGGTGCAGCCATACACAAAAGTATTCATAGCTGCAGTACCAGTTCCCCACATACGCATGTCAAACAAATGCAAACCTTCATTAGCAAATTCTACAACTTTTTCTCTACGTACAAGTTGACGAAGTTTTGCTTGGTTACTAGTGATAACAACATCTACATTCGGTAAACCAGCTCTATTTCTTGTTCTATTAATGGCGGTAATCACTGTTGCATCCAACTGATTTAGTTCAATTTTAGCCTCTGCATAAATAGATAATATTTCTGCATAGCGCATATAAATGAAACTCGTTTTGGCAGTTGCCATATCATCAAGCTCATCATTACTGTACTTGTACCATAACGTTCCCATACCATTTAGCACAGGGCCAAAAGCATTGGTTAAATCTAAATTTGGACTAGCCGCAAATGCTCCACCGTTTGTAGATAATGGTGTAGTGGTATTGTAAATATTAAAAACACATCTTCTGTACGTACCAAATAGAGTACAACCTATTGTATCCCCATGCAAAGACACAGTAGCTTTTAATCTTCTGTCTCTTCTTAAAGATGGACTATCAGGATTGTATAAAGGAGATTGATCTATACGCTTTCCATCTATACATTCGTATCTATCCACCAACGCTTGTATAGGAAAACGACCACTCTGTGCACTTATCATACGAGAGCCTTGCCCAAGATTAATATAACTTACAGGATTAAGATCGGCAACAGGATAAATCATCTCATACATAATTTCTTTGTTCACATTAGCAGCTTGTCCTGCCCTTGTAAATAAATTAGTAAATGAAGGGTTTAAATTATATTGAGCGCTTGCAATAACTGCATTGGTTGCATCTACTGCTATTTGATAACGTGCATCAAGCATGGCTAATTTTGCTTTTATACCGTAAGCAATGGCTTTACTAACCCTTCCTCTTTGATACGGTTGCCAATCTAATTTGGCAATAGCATCATCCATATCAATAAGTAATTTATCTATTATGGTTGCTTTTGCAGTTCTAGTTAACGTATAATATTCATTAGGGTCAAGTGGTTTGGTATAAAACACTACATCACCAAAAAGTCCAATCAAATGCAAATAAGACCAAGCTCTTAATACT
>JANOZW010000205.1:0-2637 GCA_031429575.1 Ferruginibacter sp. | reverse complement strand
CGGCACCGGCTGGCCGAGCTTCTACCAGCCCATCGCGAAGTCCGCGGTGGTTACCTGGGCTACCAAACAGCCACATCGCATTTATTTTACCTTCGTTGCTGCTGTTTACACCAAACATAGCATCTGCACCAAAGTCCATGTTGATTTTTAAACGGTTGGGCATTACCGTTTCTACTTTTACTCTTTTTTCAAAAATGGCACCGCCTACTTTTATTTTTACCAACCAATTTCCTGTAGGTGATGATGCATCTGTATTTGTTTTAAATACATTGAAACCGTCAACAGCATTGGCTTGCACCATTTTTTTAAACAACTGCCCTTGTGGAGAAATGAGGTTAAATTCCACTGGCATATCTTTTGGCAGATTGCCTGTTTTATCTTCTATTATACAATTAATGTACATCGTATCACCTGGCCTCCACACACCTCTTTCTCCAAAAATAAATCCTTTGATGCCGCTTTTTATTTCTTCACCACTTACATCAAACTTACTTAGTGCAAGTGAATTGCCATCATCCACTTTTAAAAATCCACGCTCAGCTCCTTTTTTTGCAATTAATAAATATGGTTTTTGTTTTAGTTCGATAGTGCCAAAACCATCGCTACCACTACTTCCTTTGCCTATCACTTGGTTTTGATAATCCATGGCTATCAAATCTACACCGCTCATTGGTTCTGTAGAAATGATGCTACTCACTGCAACCATCAACGAATTATCATTTCCCTTTTTTACTGTAAGGCCAATATTACTTGCTAAAATATTTCTGCTACTCCATCTGTCTTTATTAAAATATGAATTGCTTGTTGGGTCATCTTTTCTTTCCCAACTATATCCTCGTGGATAATAATTATCGTAATTGCTCCAAAAATCGTCGTAGTCATCTTTGCCATTGTTGTTGCCATAATAATCTCCTTCTTCTTCATAGTATTCTTCTCCGCTGTTTTCTTCGGCAGCCAATGTATCACTAGCCATTTTGCTATATAAAGAATAAGTAGGTTTAAACCCAATCGTAACCCTGTAAATAGCACCAGGCTCGGTTTTCAGAAACTTGTCTATGTCTAAAGAAAACCGTTGCTTGGTATGCAAGTCAAGTGTTTTATCATCATCCAATCGCAAGGTTTTTTGTACAATTGGTTTTGCTACACGGCGAAGTTCTTGTTCCCCACCTAATTCATTTTGTTGTAAAAACTGCGGCACATTGTTTTCATAAATTTTTATTATGCTAATGTCCACCGCATTTAAATTGATGGCATCAAAAGGCAACACCAACTTACCCGATGTAGGCAAAATATTTCCTTTGCCTAAAATTTTTGCAGACGGCTTTTTATTTTCAAAAACGATATTTGATTTAAAGCCTGTATTCAAAACACTACCCCAACTATCTTTTATACCTGTGTTTACATTCACCGTATAATTTCCATCCAATGCTTTACCCGAAAATAATTTTACCTCACTTCCATTAATACTATAAGAAACATCGCTTTCGTTTTCTATTGTTACCAAGCCTGTAAGGTCTTGCCCCACTGCGATTGGTTCACTAAATTGTACAGAAGCATATTGCTGTGCATCATTTACTGGCGTTACGTTTAGCACTTTAAAATCTCCTGCCGCAGGTACATTCAATGTTTGATTTCCTGCCACATCCATTTTCATTCTCTTACCGTTCCATTTTAAGTCCACCGCAGATTCGGCTTTTGCACTGCGTTCTATACCTGTTATTGTGTAGGCGTGGGTTTTTCCTGCATTTGAATGTTGCCAAGCCAATTTTAAATTTTTGTTGCTTTGCGTAGCAGTTAATATGGTTTCTACCTCTTTATCATTTTCCGCATCCGCAGTTTTCAATTCTCCACTCAGGCGCATTTTATTTTTAATAGACTCACTGCGCAAACCTGTGTTTGTTACTTTAAATGATGGCTTGGTTGTTTGAAAATTAAACTTCAAATCTTCAAACTTACTTGGCACTTTAGTTACTTTACCAAGGTTAAAATTTACTTGGTATAATTTATCTGCCTCCAAATTTTTCTCAGGTTTAAATTCTATTGTACGTGCATCTATCCATGTAGCTTTTCCTTTTACACTTGGCGATAGTTCAAATAACTTATCGCTCACTGGTTGCCCTACAGTATGTGTGGTAGCTGCATCTGCCGCAAGTTGTACCCTTACGCTACTGGTTTTAGAAACTACACCGGTTGTATATGCTTCTACATATTTTGCAAAAGCAGGGTCCACATCTATCCATTTTTGATTGTTATTTTTTTTACAGGAGTTAACAATGAAAATAATGGCAACAAGGCATAAAAATACCTGCGCAAAATGATTGCGAAACTTTAAAAAAGAATGCGATAACATGGTGGTTTATTTATGAAGGGTGAAAGCAAAATTGATTGCTTACCTAAATGTTATATTAATTTTTGATATGGGCAAAAGATTTTTTATGTACATCTTTATTTAAGAAAGTATTGTGTTTTATCTAAACCCAATTCTCACCCTGTCTTCCCATTTGCGTTGTGCTGCTTTTTCATCGAGCAGATTTTCCATGGCATCGTAAATTTGATTTAGCTGTGCATCATGTTCACCCAAACGTTCTTTAATTTCTTTAAGTTGTTCTTTCAAATCAGTTTGTTTTATCAAAACTT
>JANOZW010000204.1:0-7582 GCA_031429575.1 Ferruginibacter sp. | reverse complement strand
TGTATACTTTATTGTATACTTTATTGTATACTTTATTGTATACTTTATTGTATACTTTATTGTATACTTTATTGTATACTTTATTGTATACTTTATTGTATACTTTATTGTATACTTTGTACCATACTTTTAATAGATATTTTAATCTTGTTTGTTAGTTAATAGATTCCAATATCCATTTTTTCTAGAGCCAATACGTTCAATAAATCCTTGTTGTATCAATTTTGCTATTTGTTTTGCAACCGCCCCTCTAGTCATCTCTAATTTTTCTGCCATTTCTACAGTCGTAATATTTTTATCTTCAGTAATTAATTGGATAATTTTCTGGGCAGTTTTCTGGGTAGTTTTCTGGGTAGTTTTATCAGAAACACTAAACGTGCGTTGCAAAATAACAGTAAAAATGCCCTCTTTTTGAAAAACTGGTTCAGGTAGATTAGCCGCCTTCATTAAATCTTGAATACGACCAATACCCGAGCCAACTTGCTCTACCAATTGCATACGGGCAAATAGCCCAAAAATGAGCGGAATACGGGAATGGCTGCGTTTGCCAAATTCAGCTTCGGGTATTGCGCTCACTAATCCGCCCGGGTTGCTTATTTCAACCCTGTTATCAAACACTTCTATGTTAATGACAGCGCCTTTATCGTAATAATCTCTATGAGCAAGCGCATTTATAATAACCTCTTTAAAAATGGTTTCGGGTATTTCCCAAATTTCTTTTCTTGGCCCTGAGCCTTGCCCTTCAATATCGTAACGTATGTTAAGTTTTCCTCTAAGCCATTGTAAGGCTTGTTGGTATTGATGATAGAGATTACCACCAAAAATTTGGTCATCAATAATATATCGTTTATCGGTACCATTAAATGCAATACAACGTACAATTGCTTTATCAATTAACAACTCTGGCTGTTTGGCAAAAAACAACACCGCTCCGTTTTTAAATACTTGGTCTGCATGATACAATTTTAGGCTTCTAAAAATTTGCTCATCGGCAACAGCGGTACTAATATTTGCATCGTTTTTAAAAATGGGTAAAAAGTCATTATCCAACATTGTTGTAGCAGAAAAAAGAGGACAAGGCACTTCATCAAAATAAATTTTTTCAGCCTGCTGAAAAAAATCCCTCATTTGTTCGGCAGTGGTTAATTTTTGTGTGTTGGAGCCAATACGAACATAAATTGCTCCTGATAAAACATAAGGTTTATTTGGGCCAGAAGGCACTTCAATGACTCCAATAGTTTTTCCATCTACCTCAATAAGTGCAAGCGAACAAGATAAGTGCGGTGTTATTTCATTAAGGCTATTTTGTATGGCAGAGCGTTTCGCATTATCAATACTAACACCTTTTATTTCATTAGCATCATTAACGCCAATTAATAAAACACCACCTGCTGCATTTGCAAATGCACAAATTTCTTCAGTAAGTTCTTTAACTTTAGATGGCACCGAAATTTTAAATTCTGCATTGTACCCTTCGCCAGATGCTACCAGTATTTTTATATCGTCAGCAGTTATCATAATGTTGCATTAGAATTTTTTCAATCAGTTTTTACAGCTAACACTTTAGCCTCTAAAGGTATAAATTTTAAAATTAGTAAGGGAAGGTGCAAAGCTATTTAACCAAGATATAAATTCAAATTAATCTGAAACATAATATAGTATAATCTTTTCACCATCGAATAATTTTATTTCAACCAATTTCTCCTCCATCGCTCCTTTCCACATCAAAATTCCATTTTTAATATTGCTATAATCATTCATAACCTTACTAAAATTATCATATTTTCAATGTCTTACAACATGCATATCACATGCCTATCGCATTGCATGCACATTACCTCTGCATGATGTACATCATGCATATCGCATACCTATCACGTGATGACAAATATTTAATTTTAGACTTTTAAAAACTATTGATTTATATTTTTAGTACCGTATTTTAATACATCCATAACCACTCCTTAAATTTTATGAACATAATAAGACATAAAATTTTAAATTAGAAAACGTTCTATAAACATTCCCTAATTATTCCTTAATCACAAAGGCATTAAACATGGCAGCTGCTCCCAACTTGCTAAACCAATAATTTGCTTTTGATAATTTTTAAAATAGTATAAGTGTATAGCATCATGCACACTTTCATTATCAAAGCTTTGATTGGCTCGGTGTAAGCTTTGGAATTCAGGCACAATACCAATATTATCTTGCCCAAGTAACCTATTGCGAATTTCTTTTGAGTCACCAATAGCTACAGGCAATTTTGCATTGTACAAGCCCAAATATATTTTCAATGTTTCGGCTAACCTACTCATGGCATTGCCCCACAAAGTTATTTTGTAACTATTGTCTTTGCCATATTCATTTTTGTTTACGTATATGGCTATTTTTGTTGTGTTGCCCCCTCTCAATATTTCCCAAGGATGCCCACCTGCATTATATTTAGGATGTTTCCTATCCATCCATTGTTTAAATTCTGCTACGGAGTTTTGCTTTATATCCAACAAACCTTCATGCCTGCCATCTGCAAAAATTTTATAGAGTGCTCTTCCTGATAATGCTTTGTGTGTATCATCCAATTTTAAATTACTATTTAAATAAGATACTTTGCAATAGTCAAAAAATTTATTAGCTGTTAAGTTTGTTACTTCACCTAAATCATGATTACTAAGCTTACCACTTTCTACCAATTTTATAAACGCATTGGTTCTTTTTATGCCAAGTTCTTTATCTACCCTCAATAACTCTTTGCAGTAATGCCTAACAATACTATGATGTATAATTCCTTTACGGTATTTGTATGGAAAGTTTTTATGTAATGTTGCATAAGCAACTACCCAATTCTTTTTTACGGTTGTAATATGTTCTATTGCAAGATTAAAAATGGCAATCCAATTTTTATCCGTTGTGTTTTCATAACTGCTTTCTTGATTCAAACTTCCATTCTTTTTTATTTCTATCGAATTGCTATTTATACCTTCCATAATATAATACACATCCTGATAAACGCTTATGGCTAAATAGTACCACTTATTTTTTCCATTACTAAACAATAAATCCCAATTAGGGTCGCTATGAAATTGATGTTGCACAGTTTGCAATGCTTGTATTAATTGTAAGGAAGTTTTTTGTAGCATTTTTTAATAATTATAAATAAAACTAAGATAATTGTAGATGGATATAATTTAATTATTTGAAGAATTATAAAACGCAGCCAAAACAAACTTTCAAATTTAACTCCTCCTCATTCCCTCCCCATTTCCTCCCTAAACTTTTCGCACATTAACCTACATAATTTCCCAAGTGTTTAATAGCACCGCAATTAATTCATTAACTATTAAAAAACTAGAATAGAAATGAAAGATATAAAATATATTTTATAATTAATTGATTATCAATTATATTTGAACTGTAAGGGATAACAAAAAATATACAAAAAGGAAAATATAAACACAACAATACAAAATACAACCATGTTTTGCAAAACGATACCCAATATTACCAAAACAGGAAACGGTATTTTTAGCCGCTAATATATTTGTGCTATCAATATTAAAACATGGCAGCAAAATTTATTAAGCTTAGTAAAAAAGTAGAACCAACAGGATGTATAGTTGAAAAAATTCCTTTGGCAATTTGTAGAGAAATTTTAAATGCAGATGGTAATAATTTTTCGGATGAAGAGATAATTATTGCAAGAGATTTTTTATACCAAATGGCAGAAATAAATCACTTGTGTTTTATTAATTACAAACAAACAATAACAGAAACAAAAATTATAGAAATAGATAAATACTTAAACAATGAAACGCAAAGCAATCTTATACCTTCGAGTAAGTACGGACGAGCAAGCTGAGAAGGGTTACAGCCTCCGCCACCAAGAAGAAACAGCTAACAAATATTGTACTTCACAAAATATTGAAGTCGTAGGTACATACATAGACGACCATTCTGCAAAAACATTTGAACGACCTGAGTTTCAAAAATTATTGTTTCTGCTAAAAACAAAAAAACTTTCTACAGATTTATTGCTGTTTACAAAGTGGGATAGATTCTCACGCAATGCTGCCGATGCTTATGGCATGATTTCGCAATTAAATAAATTAGGCATAGAACCACAAGCCATTGAACAACCGCTAGACCTTGCTGTTCCCGAAAATAAAATAATGCTTGCAATTTATTTAGCAGCACCCGAAGTAGAAAATGATAGAAGAGCATTAAATGTAATTGGCGGAATGCGAAGAGCAAAAAAAGAAGGCAGATGGGTTGCAATGGCTCCCGTTGGTTATAAAAATACAAGAAGCGAAACCAATCGTCCCATCATTATACCAAGCAAAGATGCGCCAATGATAAAATGGGCTTTTGAAGAATTGGTAAAAGGTATTTATGATATTGAAGAACTTAGAAAGTCTTGCAATGCGAAAGGTGTAAAATGCAGCAGGGCTAATTTTTGGACACTCGTAAGAAACCCTGTTTACTGTGGCAAAATATTTATACCTGCGTATAAAAAAGAAGAAGCCGTTTTTGTAAAAGGAAGTCACGAGCCAATCATTAGCGAAGAATTATTTTATGATGTACAAGACGTATTAAATGGAAAGCGAAAAAGACATTCGGTAAAAAATACACAAAAAGATGAATTACCACTAAGAGGATTATTGGAGTGTAGCAAATGCGGAGGCAAACTTACAGGCAGCGCATCCAAGGGAGTTGGCGGCAGGTATTTTTATTATCATTGTCAGCCCGGTTGTAAAGAAAGATTTAGTGCTATAAAAGCAAACAAGATTTTTGAAGAAGAAATGCTTACACTTACGCCAACCAAACAAGCCATGTTATTATTTGAGAAAATTATAAAACAACATAACGTATCTAACGCAAAAGATAATAGCAAAGCAAATAAAGAAATAGAAAACGAAATGGAGAAGAACACAACCCGAATAAACAATGCCCAACAACTCATGCTAGATGGTGAAATGGGTATGAAAGATTACAAAGAAGTAAAAGAACGATATGAGAAAGCTAATAGGGGTTTACGTGGCAAAAAAAGCGGAGAGGCTATTGCAGAATCGGAATATAAGCAATATGTAAATTTTGGCATGTCATTTCTACCAAACCTAAGCAGTCATTATGTTTCCGCCGAAACATCGTTAAAACAAAAAATAATTAGTTCGATATTCCCTGAAAATTTAATTTTTGAAGAAAAAAATTATCGAACTAATTCTATCAACCCTGCCATTTCCATAATATGCAGTGCAGATAAGGTTTTCAGAAATAAAAAAACAGGAATCTTTCGGCAAATTTTGAAAGATTCCTGTCAAGTGGTCCCGCCAAGAATCGAACTTGGATCTAAAGTTTAGGAAACTTCTATTCTATCCATTGAACTACGGGACCATTAATATTTTTTATTTATAAGAACTTGGTTCTAAATTTTAGTCCCTATAACTTGTTGTAGGGATATTCTATTCCTGTCCGAATTGAATTCATCCAAACGGGCATTGAACTACGGGACCTATTAAGGCCTGCAAAAATACATGTTTTCAAAAACATACCGTCACCTCCACAAAAAATAAAAAAACTAAATCAATATTTCAAAACTTTTGAAATATCAGAATCGTATTTGCTATGTTAACATTTTTTTATTATAAAACTTTTCACACATGAACATAAGACATACCAAAATAAATTTTTTGGTAATACTTTTTTCGCTGCCTGTTGTAAATATATTTGCACAAACGAGCAACGAAAACAATCCTATTACCACCGCAGTGCCTTTTCTTAGGGTAGCGGCAGATGCTCGTACAGCCGCCATGGGTGAGGCTTCCGTAGCTACCAATCCTGATGTAAACTCTATTTTTTACAATGGAGGCAAAACTGTGTTTAACGAAAAGAAATACGGCATTGGTTTAAATTATACGCCGTTGCTTACCGAGCTGGAAGTAAAAAACTTATTCCAACTTTCTTTATCTGGGTATTACAAATTAGATACCAACCAAGCCATCAGTTTTGGTGTTAGAAATTTTAGCAAGGGCACATTTCTTTCTACAGATGCAGCAGGGCAAGAGCTAAACAGTGTAAGAGCAAATGACATTGCATTAGAAGCTGGCTACTCTCGTAGGCTTTCTGAGAGAATGGGCGTGGGCTTAACAGTGCGCTACATTGGTAGTAAACTTACAGACAATAGTGTAGATGCCAATTACAAAAACGGTAGTACCGTGGCTGCTGATATTGCTGCGTTTTATCGCTTAAATCCTGTATGGAATTTTGGCTTGGCACTTACCAACCTTGGTGGCAAAATGAAGTACGGTGGCACATCTAGCTTTATACCTGCTACCATTACCATTGGTACCAATTACAATGAATACATAGATGCAGACAACAAATTATCACTTGCTTTAGACTTTAGTAAATTATTGGTACCTACCCCACCCGACCCTAGCAATACACAAAAAGTAACCGATTACGAAAAGCAAGGCGTAGTAAGCAGTTGGTTTAAATCTTTTGGCGATGCACCAGGTGGTGGAAAAGAAGAATTAAGAGAAGTGCAAGTAGCCTTGGGTGCAGAATATTCTTACAAAGACATGTTCAACGTAAGGGCTGGTTATTTTTCTGAAAGCAAATACAAAGGCGATAGAAATTATGTAACGGTTGGTGCCGGCTTGGTTTACAAAGCTACTGGTTTCAACTTTGCATACTTGATTCCTACAGGAGATAATACTGCCAACAATGCTTTTAAAAATGCATTCAGGTTGTCCTTGCTTTTTAATTTTAATAATGTTATGTCATCAAAATAATATCCCTAATTCAAATTTAAAATAATGAAAAAAAATATGCACAAAGTAAAACAAATGATGCTTGCGTTGGCTATCCTTGTAGGAAGCTATTCCGCCAGTGCATCTAGCCACAGAGAGGCGCCACTCATTTCCAACGATCCATTGGCAGATAATACGGATGTGTATGCATTCCGCAGTCCCGATGATCCAAATACGATAACGATTATTTGTAATTACATTCCATTTCAATTGCCAGAGGGTGGACCAAACTATTATAATTTTGGTACAAACATTCGATACGAAGTACACATAAAAAATAAAACAACCACTACTACAGATGATATTTTGTACAGGTTTACGTTTGCTCAGGTAAACGAAGATCCTACTACATTTTTCAACATTCGTTTGGCAAAACAAAATTTAAAAACCACTTACACATGTGAGAAAAGTGTAAACGGTGGTGCGTTTGTTTCTATTGTAACAAATGGTATTGTACCTCCGGCAAACATTGGCCCACGCTCTATCAACAGCACACCAGTTGGTTTGGGCGCTGCTAATTATGATGCATTAATTACGGCTGCTATAGCTACGGCAACTACTGGCGAAAAAGTATTTTGTGGCCCAGTAGATGATCCTTTCTTTGTAGATCTTGCTGGTGCGTTTGACCTTGGTGCTTTTCGCCCAGAAGGCAATACCACCAATGCTCCTATTGATGGGATGAACAGATACAATGTACACAGCATTGCAATAAAAATTCCGATTAACCTTTTACAAAAAGATCGTAAAACTCCCGAACAAGCAGCCAACATATA
>JANOZW010000203.1:0-4313 GCA_031429575.1 Ferruginibacter sp. | reverse complement strand
AGCTACACAAATAGCAGAAGCAACGATGAGTATTTATCCAAACCCTGTGGAGGGAGGTAATGTAAACCTGCATTTAGACAACCAAGCAAAAGGTAACTACAGTGTACAGATAACAAACACAGCAGGACAAACGATACACACCGAAAATGTGCAAGTAGAAAACAACAACACCCTTCGTACTATAAAAATAGGAGCAGTAGCTACAGGTAATTACCAAGCTACGGTAACAGATGAAACTGGTGATAAAACGACGATAGGTTTTGTAGTAAAGTAAAATAGTTTTTAAAATAAATATATAAGCCGTCTCATAAAATGGGGCGGCTTTTTTTATAAAGTCAATATTAAAGATAGAAAACCGTTGAAAATGGCATTATTTTTTTATATAAAAATAGATTTTGTTTTTACTAGTTTTATAACCACAAAAAAGCAAGAAGTAAAATATAAAATATTTCTTTTTTTATTGAGATATTTAAATAATTCCTATTTTATCATTGTAGTATTGTAATAGCGCAGTTGCTGTGTAATATGCAAGAAGTTAAGCGTACCAACAATGATTGCAATGTACTTAAAAATATTTTTAGATTTTAAAAGTTGTGAAAATCATTAGTCTTTAAAAAACCATAAATAGGTTACTTACAAATTTTATAAGGAGATATTTACAAAAATATAACGTTAAAAACTTTCCAATTTTCTATGAAAGAATGTGAGACTAAGCTTTATTTATGTGCCCTACAATACTGCGATATGAGTGGTTATGTTCGTTTAAGTTAGAAATAAATACATTCATCACAAAACGAAACTAGCGTATAGGTTTTTGAAATTTACTATATGAAAAATTAATAATGATTTCTAAAAAAAGATAAATAGGAGTCTATATTTTAAAGTAGATGTAAGCGATAATATGTATCAAATATGTAAAAAAATTCTATTACTGTTTATTATTTTTTATCAAAGAATTAATCAAAAAATAGAATTTACATATGGTAATCCTGTAAAAGTAGGAGTGTGAATTTATGTTGAAGATAAAATAATAGAAATCTGCTATGTTCTATCCGTATGCATGTAGCGTAAGCAAGGGCATGCGGTTATTGTAAACTGCTTGCACATTATAGTGCTGGATAAACAATTTTATTGATAAAATGTATAAGCCGGCTCATTCTTGTGAGGCGGCTTATACATTTATTAGTAACTTTTAATTGATGTCAACAAAAAAGTAATTCCATTTTTAAAATTGTCTATAACTTCTGAAATTTAGTCCTACTAATAATTCCGTTTCCAGAAATATCTATATAGTATGCACCTTTAGCTAATTGATGAATGTTTTGTGAAAAATTATTGTTTCCCTTTTTTATAAAAGTAGTGGTTTGTAAAACGATTCTTCCTGTGTTATCAAAAATACGCAATGTAACATTTCCTGTAATTGGCGAAATGATATTTCCTTTTACATCGTTCAAAACAGGGTTAGGAGCAATTGTAATACTTGCTTTAGTAATCGGTAATGAAATGATAATGATGTTTGAATATTTAAACGAACCATTCGTATTAATAATTTTTAATCTGTAGTACAATATGGTAGATTGTTGTTCTATAGCATCATTATCTGTATGTGCATAGTTTAATACTGTATTACTATTACCTGCCCCTTTTACAAATGCTATTTGCTTAAAATTATTTCCATCTGTACTTCTTTCCAAATCAAAACCCGCAGTGTTTATTTCATTATCTGTTTTCCATGTAAGCAATGCAGATAAATCGCCTTGCAAAGCACCACTAAACGTAATTAAGTCTAATGGTAAAACTACATTATTTGCTGCAAAATAAAATGTAGAAAAACTTGATACAGCAGTTTGTAATACATACCCATTGCTGCCATGCTGCAAGTTTGCTAAGCCTGTGTTTGTTGGTGCAAACATGGCGGTGGATGTGTTTATAGAAGAACCACAAGCGTCATTATTTTTTAGAATTTTTAAATCCGTAATAGAAACTACTCCGCCAAGTGGATCATTCTTTAAAGAATCAAACTCTTGTTTTGAAATATATAACCTCACCTTTACTGGTATAGCAAAAGGTCCTGTTACTGCTGGTGTAATGGTAATATTTCTATCTAGATAGCGTACACCATTTTTTACTCTTATAGAAGATGGAGCAGGTGCTTTTTTGTAAAATGAAGAAGTAACGACGCCAAGGCTTTGTCCCATGGCATGTATCTCTGCCATAATATTTCCATCGGGGCCGGTAATAGGTACCCATAAAGAATCATTATTGGCATCTATTGTTATAGTTGTACCAGCATTACAAGCATTTAATGTACCTGTGGTTACAGCTATCGATTTTGGAATGGTACTTAACCCCGCTGCATCAGGAGCATAGCCCAAAAAGGAATATTTTATAACACAACCTGGGCAGCCAGCTGATGTAGGATTGCCAACACCAGGCCCTGATGTGGCAGATGAGTTATCCATCACTACAAATATATCTTTACCATTTGGGCTAAATGCTAAATCTCTGTAACGATTGGTGCTTTGGAAATATGTAATGGTATCCGTTTCGTTTGCTGAGCTTCCTATAGCATTACTTGGAAGTGTGGCATTACCAGTAGCATTAAGATTTAATTTTATTAATCTTCCCCATTTTAAACCTGATGCTACTAAAGATTTTTTCCAGCCAGGTATTAGTTTATTGGTATAAAGATCTAAACCAGACCAGCCCTCTGATCGCCAGTTTGCATTTCCACCAGGCACTCGCCATGTTGCGGTTATTGTAGCACTATCTGGAGCATAAGCTGAAAATAAGGGATCTTTATATTGAGCGTTCATTCCTCCATTTGCATTATTTATACTATTTCGTTGGTTTGACTCCGATCCAATAATGGGCATAGTGGATTTTCCATCATATGGAGCAGTAAAAGCTGGAAGAATGGGAGAAGGAGCAGTAGCATCATTAAAGGCAGCGCCAGCGGTAACACTTGTATCAGTACCCACTTTAGTATTTCCATTATAGTTACCATCACCTACGTATCCTATTACCAAAGGATGCCCATAATTTTTAAAACCTTCAATAATATTTATTTCATCATCGCTATATGGGCCGTGTGATGTGCCATATAAAACATTGTTTGCTGTATCGTACGCAAACCCTTGGTTATTTCTAATGCCAATATTCCAAACGGCACTTTTTCCTGCTAAATAAGGATTGTCATTTGGTATCCATTGTGTGGAGTCTGCTTCTCCAGTTACAGGGTTATCCGATTCAAGATTAAGCCTCAAAATTTTTCCTTCATAAGAATTAGGGTTTTGAGAATTATTATCTCTGTATCTGTTTCCAAACTGGCCAGCACCCATATCGCCAGATGCTAAAAATAAATACGAAGCACCTCCTTTTGTTACCGGAGCTATTATCAATCTTTGCGAATTATGATCTTGGCTGCCTGGTAAATTATTGAGCATAACAACAGGGCTTTGTAATTTTTTAGTTGCCGAACTATATGTGAATCGTACTAACTTATTTCTGTAAAAAATACCATTTGGAGAAGTACCACCTAAATATCGGTGTACGTAAGTAATATATACATAATCACGACCACTGCCATCGCCAAATCTAGGGTGAAGTGCTAAACCTGCAAACCCTCCTTGTGGCCAACCATTTGTACCAGCTGGCACACCCCAGTTAGACATATTTTGCGCATACAATGTATCTGCACCTGTACCACTAGTTCCAAATTGTGTACTAGTGCTTGAAATATTTAGCACCTCTCTTTTTCCTCCGTTTACAGTATTCATTTTATATACTTTATATCCTCTTGCCTCAGTAACCCATAGACTATCATCTGGGCCATAAGTAACTTCCCACGGATAATTAATTGCATTTACACCAGAAAGATACGTACGAGAAAAAATTTCATTCATACGGCTTACTTTGCTTATTTGATCCGTAACGCAAATGTTAAAACCCCAGTTTCCTCCTGTGGGGGCAGTAGTATTATCCTTGTGAACCCTTATATAATAGGTATTGCCTATAATTAGAGCAGTGCCTAAGGGTGTAATGGTAATTGGGCTATTGTTTGCACAAGCAACTTCTGTAAACGAACCGCATGTGCCAGAAAATAATTGAATTTTTGGAATTATATTGGCAGGAGTGGTTGAGCCATTTAAAAAGTTTGAACCTAGACTGCTTAATGCAATATTTGGGTACTGCGATTTTGCTACAAACTTATACCATACATCTTGTGAGGCTACAAATGTGCAAGCAGATGTGGGTGAGCCCGAGGGCTGTATATCTGTGAGTGTATAAGAAGAACCACTGATGGTTCCAGT
>JANOZW010000202.1:0-2746 GCA_031429575.1 Ferruginibacter sp. | reverse complement strand
GACACTTTGAAAAGTATATTAAGCTAAACGACACTTTAAAAAGTGAATTGGCTAAAAGAATAACTTTTAAAACTTTCAAAAAAGGAGAGCTTATTCATAATGCAGACACGATTTGTACCAAAAGCTATTTTATTCAAAAGGGATTATTGCGAACTTATTTTCTAAAAGATGGAAAAGAAATTAGCGAATATTTTCCAGCCGAAGGTGAATGGAGTAATTCGCCAAGAAGTTTCAGAACAAGAGCATTAGATATTTATTATATTGATGCCATTGAGGATACGGAAGTATTTTGCTTACATGTAAACGATTTAGTCTATTTATTTGATAATTTTCCCGAAATGGAACGTTACGCAAGACTTTCTATGGGAACTGTTTTTGGGCATTTTATGGAAAGAATTACATCGATGCGTTTTACAACTGCAAAGGAAAAATACGCACATTTTATTAAAACTTATCATGACATTCACCACAGAATACCCCTGGGAATGGTAGCTTCCTATTTAGGAATTACGCAAGAGACTTTGAGCAGAATTAGAGCCGAAAAATAATTATTTGATATAGGTCAAAAACTACGATGCTGAAAATACAGAACTTTGCAGTTCAATTTTAAAATCATTCAAAAATGAGCATCACAGAAAAGTCAAAATTATTGTTTATTGGACTGCTAATTAGTATTTCGTTCAATTCATTTTCTCAAGTCACACTAAAAACAACTAACACCGAAAGTGTATTATACCTTGGAAAAGGAAAAAATCAACCTCTAATTGTTGGGCTTGGTGGTTCAGAAGGTGGAAATGCTTGGACAAGCGACTATTGGAAAAAAACAAGAGACCAATTTTTAGAAAAGGGTTACGCATTTTTAGCAATAGGGTACTTTGGAGCAAAAGGAACGCCAGATACATTGCAGAAAATAGCCATAGAAGATGTGTACAATGCAATTAAAGTAACAACTAAAAATCGTAAAATCAATAAAAAGAAAATCGCAATAATTGGTGGTTCAAGAGGTGCAGATTTGGCATTACTTGTAGGAAGTTACTACAAAGACATTAAATGTGTTGTTGGTATTGTTGCCAGTAATGTTACATTCCCAGGTAATACAAATCATTTTTCTACATCAACTTGGACATTTCAAAACAAAGAATTGCCTTTTGTGCCTGTGAATGAAGAAGCTGTTCCTTTTTTAATGAAACGAGATTTGAGAGGAGCATTTGAGGCCATGCTAAAGGACAGTATTGCAGAAAGTAAAGCATTTATAGCAGTTGAGAAAATTAGAGGTCCAATCTTATTAGTTTCAGCAACAAAAGATGAAATTTGTCCTTCAACGCCAATGGCTGAAAAAATGATAGTACGATTAAAAAGTAATAAGTTCAAATATCATTATCAGCACATTCCAATTGTTGGTGGACACGGAGAACCACTAAAACATTTTGACTTGATTTTTGCTTTTTTAGAAAATAATTTTAGCATAAAATAATTGATGGACAAAATTGCCCGCAGCTAACATTTGCAAAAGCGAGGCGTTTACATTTACTTTCTGCAATGGGATTCTATTGAATATTTGTACTTCGATTTTCCCACCTTCAGCAAACTCAAAAACTTTAATTGTAAATATTTGAGCCATATCAAAAAGTTAGTAACTTTCAATTTGTTTTTATCAGCTATATGTAGCCATAAATATGCAATTGGTATTTATTTATCTATTATTTATTTTTTTGTATGAAATTCATATTTAGCGTTAGTAAAAGCAAGTAGCAATACTTTAAAATAACAAATTAGTGTAGAAATTCTTAAGGTATGTAGTATTATAATTTATTATCTTAAGCTAATTTTTTCTTGTATGAAAGAAGTTGCTTTCGCATTTTATCAACAATTTTATAAAAAATCTTATGATAATTAAGTAATTATTTTTAACTCAAAAAATATAAAAATGAAAAGAACAATAATTATGTTGGTATTAGAAACAACTACATTTATTTGTAAGGCACAAAAAGGACTTGGGTATGAGAAAGGAGACAAGCTGTTAAATATTGGAGTGGGTGTAAACTCTTACTATGGTAGTGGTTTCCCTATTGGGGCTTCATTTGAAATTGGTATTCGAGATGCAATAAAATAAAAAAGGAATATAAAAATATAATTTTATCCTACTTTATTCTAATCATTTCTTGACTATAGTAAATACAAATACTGCTATTTTTTTTGATGTATTTAAAATTTATACTAACAGTTATCTTAAATCATCTCATGCATTGCCGCTACTTTAATCATTTCTGCAGCATTATTTACGTTAAATTTTTGCATCAAATTTCGGCGATGCGTTTCAATAGTATTTGGGCTTAGAAATAATTTTTCGGCAATAGATGCAGTTGTTTCTCCATTTGCAATCATTTTAAGTATTTCTTTTTCTCTTTTGGTAAGTAATGGAGTAAGTCTAAAATCTTCTAAAGTTGGTTTTGCCATAATTGCTTTTACTTCACTACTAAGGGCAATGTTACCTTTCATTGCTTCGTCAATACAACTTACTAATTCTTCCGACGCAACATTTTTTAGCATATACCCACTAGCACCTTGTTGCAACATTTGCATAATAGTGCCTCGTTCATTGTGATTGCTGAAAGCAAGTACGCAAATATCTGGGTAAAGCATTTTAATTTTTTTGCAGAGCTGAATACCGTTTATATCCGGCAATGTGATATCTAGTAATACAATATCTGTTGCAATTTCTTTTTTGTGAAGGTAGTTTAAAAAG
>JANOZW010000201.1:0-12033 GCA_031429575.1 Ferruginibacter sp. | reverse complement strand
ACTTTGTGACCTTTGTGGGAAAAAATGATTTACTATTAAAGGCTTAAAAATTTATTTTATGAGGTCTCCTAAGTTAGCAACAAAGACCAAGGTTAAATAATATTTCTTATTCCTTTTCAAAATAAAACTGGTAATCATGATTATAGACAGCCATTGCCATGCAGGAAAAGGAGATGGATTTACTGGGCCATGGGATACCGATGCATCGTTACAAAATTATCTGCCTTGGGCTACCGAGGCTGGTATTACAAAAACTGTTTTATTTGCAGCTTTTAATAGCAACTATGCAAAAGCAAATGCTACAGTAGCAAAAATTGTAAATAGCAACCCAAATAGGTTTTATGGTTTTGCTTTTGTAAACGCTGTAAAAGATGCGGGTAATATTTTTAACATGGTAAAAACTGCGGTAATGCAGTATGGCTTTTGCGGCATAAAAATACATCGCTACGATGCAAGAATAACCCGAGAAGTTTGTGAAACAGCTAGGCACTTTAGCTTGCCTGTGTTGTACGATGTGATGGGAGAAATAACACAAGTAGAATTAATAGCAAAAGAATACCCACAAGTAAATTTTATTATACCACACCTCTGCAGTTTTGCAGATGATTGGAAAGCACAGCTTGCATTTTTAGATCCGCTAGAACGATACTCTAATATTTACACCGACCTATCTGGTGTACGACGATATGATTTAATAATGGAAGCATACAAACGTGCAGGTGCTAGTAAAATACTTTTTGGTAGCGATGGGCCATGGATACACCCAGGTATAGAATTAATGAAAGTATATGCCTTGCATTTGCCTAAAGAAGAAGAAGAAAAAATCCTCTATAAAAACTTTATTCGATTAATAAAAAATGTTCACGCAAAAAATACAAGTTATGTGTCAATGTAAAGAATGTAGCGTTAAAGAAATGGAATTGTTGCCAGAGTTTGAGAGAATGTTTGGAAATGAATTTGAAATGGAAATTAATTCCGAGTTTGGAATTCCTGATTTTATAAGCGACACTGCAAAAAAAATTGTTAGTCCAATTTTAGATGGTGCACAAACAATTGTTAGCCCTTTTTACAAGTGGGTTGTAGGTGATTCTTCATCTGCAAATACAAGAACATTTTTTCCAAGCAAACCATATACAGATGCAACTGCAAATGTTGGCAAAAGCACGTTAGGCGGGATTGTAAAAGGTGTAGGTGATGTAATGGGAAGCTTTTTGGAAAGAATGAAAGTAGAAAATTTTGTAGCAAACGGAAATCGTAATGAAAACGCCTTGTCAGATATGGTTTTTTTTAATCGTCATCCTGAGCTTGGGTACAAAAAACTTCATAAAGCAATGCCCAATTTTGAAGCATTAAGTAAAGAATGGTTAACAATAAGAAACAATATTATTCGACCAATTCTTTTTAACAATAAAAATTTTGAAACAGCATATCCGGAAATGGAGTTTGAGGTAATGGATGAAACTGCATCTAGAGGCAATAAAGCATATATCAAATGGGTGCAAGAATCGTTAAATAAAATTTTGGGATTAACCTTAGCAACAGATGGAAATATTGGAGTAAATACTCGTAGTGCTATACGAAGTTTTCAATCAAAAAATGGATTGGGGGTAGATGGTAAAGTTGGAGATAAGACTGAAGCCGCTATAAAAAAATCATTATTAGCACCTGTAAGTGTTACACCTCCTTACACTATGCCAAATTTAACTGAAACTCAAAAACTTTCTTTAATTGCGCAAGGAGGCACAGTTTACAATGATTTTTTAGCATTGAGAAAAATTATTTCAACTTATACAGGAACAGCAATACAAGAGGCTGATAGAGGCTTAAGAATACTATTAAATAATGGAATAATAAAGTCAACAAAAGGGTTGTTACCCGAAATAATAGATATTGCAAGTATGACCAATTTTCATCCTGGGTGGAGTATTTTCGTAAAGCCACTTCTTGTTGGAAATATATTATATAATTTGGCAAGGCCGGAAACTATTAATCAAGGCGGCACTGATAGATTAGGTGGTACACCTGACCCAACCTGTTTTTCAGCATGCACTCAAATGTTATTGGCAAGAAGATTTCCTTTAACCTATGTGAGATATTTAAAACAACTTTTATCAAGTTCAGCTTGCACTTTTGCAGGAGGTGGAAAGACAGGAGTACTTACTTTTAAAAACACAAGTTTGTATAAAAGTTTAGATAGTGTGCTTTTACAAACTGCCTTTGATACCTATTTTAAAACAAAAGCATTTACGGGTGGAAAATATAAACCAGGAGATGAATTGAAAGTGCAAAGAGAAGTTTTTGGTTACGCACGCCCACCAAAGTATGCAACGTCAGGAACTGATAAAATAACACAATTTAGAAAAGCGTTTATAATAAAAGGAGGAAATACAATAAAGTGGGAATTGATAAACATAGTTGTGAATGTTCCCGATGCAAATTGGACAGGACACCACAGCGTAGTAATATCAAGATTCTTAAATGGTCGTGTTTATTTTTATAACCCTTGGGCAAATGAGGAAGAGAAAAATACCATGTTTGGAAACGTACCAATTACTATCTCTGGAAATGGTGAAAACCCTGCAGAATCAAGTATGACACAAGCTGATTTTGAAGGGCAAGTAACTATAGTTTTTCATAATTAATTTTCTTTTTTTATTTAAAAAATATAGTATGTACCAATGTCAAAACTATAATCAAAATGAAGAAGAATTTATGCCCGACTTAGAATCGCCCATTGGAATAATAGGACAAGATACTCGGGTTCGTATCAATGATACTTTTGTGGCTCCTTTTAAATACATCTGTCAAATTAGAATTGGAATTGACTTTGAAAGACCTATTAACAGCGGTACTGGATTTGTTATTGGTCCTCGTACAGTACTTACTGCTGCACATGTTGTGTTTGGTTATGATATAGGAAAAATATGGGTAATTCCAGCAAGAAACTCGCTTGCCAAAAAACCAAATCCATTTGGAATATATGCAGCAACTGATTATATTTTATCTAAAAATAATTACAAACCAGCAGAAGATGATAGTACGAGTAATGACTACGCTATTATTCACTTACACGAAGATATTTCACTCGAAAATATAAATTATGGACATTGGGGTTTAAAACCAAATTCTACAGATCAAATAGGAAGTAGTTTTTTAACGAGTAAGTATTTGCCAGAAGATGTAGGTATTCAAAAAATTAATATCTGTGGATATCCAAAAGATAAAGGAGGTAATATGCAATATCTTTCTTATAATAAAACACTTCGTTTTAATAAAGAAAAAACTGAATTGTATTATCTAAATGATATTATTGAGGGCACAAGTGGAAGCCCTATTTGGATTAGGCGCAGCCCTGATAAAGGAGGAAGAGTACTTGTTGGAATAAATATAGCCATTGAGCCAAATAAAGCTCGAACAAAAGCATTGTATAATGTTGGTATATTTCTTACAGATAGCGTACGGAGTTTTATAAAAGCAAATACACTTTAAAAGATTAACCCTTCTTCTTAACCCCCAGCTGTACCGTTCTTACATCTACACCTAACCGCTCTGCTGCTTTCTGTTTGTTGCCACCACATATATCAATAGCAGCTTCAAAAGCTGCAGAGCCAATTTTTTCTTTTATACCATTATAATTATCACCTTTTAGTATCATTTGTTTTACAATATCATCCAAAGAATTTTCGTGTTGCAAGTGTTGTTGCTGATGGCAAGCATTTTTTCTTTCATCTAGTGGTATTTCGCCGATGGTAATTTTTTTATGTTGAACATGCTGAAGTGTTATTCTTTGTATAAGTTGCCTAAGCTCTCTTATGTTTCCTGGGTAAGCTCTGTGTTTTAAAAAATCCAATACATTATCATCAAATGCTGCTACTTCATTTCCTTTACTAAATTGTTTTAAAAAATAATTGGCTAGTAATGGAATATCCTCTTTACGTTCGTTAAGCGATGGCACTGTAAATTCAACATCAGAAATTCTATAAAACAAATCTTGCCTAAAATGTTTTTCATTTATTTGTTGCCGTAAGTTTCTGTGTGTGGCGCATACCAATCTAAAGTTTGTTTTTTGCCAAGTATTGCTACCTACTTTTTTGTAAGTGCCTTCTTGTATAACTCTTAATAATCCTGCTTGTAATTGCAAGGGTAGTTCGCCAATTTCGTCTAAAAACAATGTACCTCTGTTTGCTAATGCAAAAGCACCTTCACGGCTATTGAGGGCATTTGTATAACTACCACGCTCATGCCCAAAAAATTCGCTGCCAGATAATTCAGACATAATCGTTGTACAATCTATCAATATTAAATCTTGTTTATCTTGCCTAGTATCTAGTGTATGTATAAGGCGACTTACGAGTTCTTTTCCTGTACCACTTTCGCCAGTTAGTAAAAAAGAACATTGAGAGAATAAAGTTGTTTCTACGATTTTTGCAAGAAAATTTTTCCATACTTTGCTTTGCCCAATCAAATTATCTTTTATTAAAACAGTATTTAAAATAGTATCTACTTTTTGTTGCCTTTGAATGGTAAATAGAATATAGTTTTTAAAATCATCTTCTCCTGCCCAATTGTAAATATCATTTATACCCAACTGCATCAACTCCCATTCATGTATATAGTTATTGCCAGCTGGGTTAGTAATTATTAAGATTACCTTGTTTTGTGTAAAACCTTCTGCAGAATAAAAACTAATTTTTTCAACAATTAATTTTTTATTGGGTAACGTATCTGCAATAAAAATAAAAGGAAAGCCTACATAACCAAGTTGATTAGTAATGTCAACATATAGTTGCTTAATAGTACCTTCAACTTTTTTATTCCCTTGAGTTAGGTTGATATAATAGTTTTCCTTCATCAAATTTTTTTAAAAATTTAATGCCTTGATTACATAAAAAAGGGGAGAGGGAAGATGAAATTAAACAATTAAATGCAAATATTTGATTTATTTATAATGTATTTATCCACTTCGTCAAAATAATTTTATGATGAAATGAATATTTTAATTGTAAAAATTTCAAAAAATTAACTGTTAAAAGTTCTTACAAAAAGTAATTTATAAATTTAAAAATGATAATATTAACGCTTCAGATATTATTTTAACAACTCTTTCTCTGCTTTTTTCCAAAAAGAAAAAAACGAATTAAAGTATCCGGTTGTATTAGGTGCCAGCCAATCTCTACTATCACAAATACCGGTGTAATGGGTAAAAGCGGGATGTTCTTTAAAAAAAATCATTGCATTAGGATTTTCATATTGCTTTTGTATATCGTTAAATTCACCAACAAAAATGATAATACCGTTTATGTTTTTTGAAAGACTAATAATGAAAGACAATACTTTTTCACTTACAGGATATTTTTCAAAATGCGAAGGTTCTAATATTAATACTCTATTTACATCTTCTTCTTTTCTCCAGAGCATATCTACATTGTAGCTATTGTAAAGACATGTAGGTTTTGAGTTGTCAATTTTCAACGAACCCGTGTTGGGTAATATTGTTTGTAAAGAAAGTAGGGTAGTGGCCTGTAAAGCCTCAGGAACTGGCATTGACGTTAAAGATCCATAATCAGTATCTAAAAAAGAATTCTGTTGATTACTACCAGTGTATTTATTTATATTCTCTTGGTTTGCATAGTATTTTTTAGACGAAGCGCTGCCGCAAACCCATTGCCAACTTAAATGATTGCTAGCAACATCTCCATCCAGCAAATGATAATACAACCATTGCGCAGGTAATAGCCAATGTGCACGAGCAATGTTGCAGGCAATACTTGCTACATACATGCGTATATGATTGTGCATGTAACCTTGCTCATATAATTGTTTTACATAATCATCAATAGCATCAATACCAGTTTTGCCATTTTCCAATGCAGTTGGTATTTTCGTATGCATTACATCAAGCTGAAACTGCTTTAAATCTTGTAAAATTTCATCACCTTTACTTTGCCAAATGCGTTGCCAATACTCTCGCCAGGCAAGCTCTTGTATAAATTTTTGTACTTCGTATAATGTAAATCCACGTTTTAAAATGGAATCTTTTATTTGTTTCACACTTATTACACCCCTTGAAATATAGGGTGATAAATAGGTAACATCCCCATCTATAAAATTTCTCGTTTTAGCATATTTTATTGGGTTAATATTGTTTATTCTCTCCATTATACTTTCCGTATCTGTTGGAAAAATATATTCTTCTCTTTTACTCATCTTTATCTTTTGCTAATTTTATTCATAGTAATGCTTCTTTGCAAGGCGCATTTAAATCTTGTAATATCAGGATTACGTTTAGCCAAATGTTTTTGGCTTACGCCACTATGTGTTCTTTTTCGCCAAAGGTTAAAACTACTACGTTTTAAATTTTTACGCATTAATGCAACTACTTCCATTTCACTCAATGCAAATTGAAACGCAATGGCTTCAAATGGTGTGCGATCTTCCCAAGCCATTTCTATAATTCTATCCGTATCTACAATGGATAATGGATTTTTTGTATCTAAATCTTTTTTCATTTTTTAAATTGAGATTCCTTTTCTAAATAATCATATTCGTAAAATTTTTTGCTTTGGTTCTATTTATTAACATAAATTTAATGGGTTTGTAGCTCAGATTACTAAGCTTAACAAATGTGTTTGTATATTTGGGTATAAATATTAATATTATGAAACAAATAATCTTAGGTATTACATTTTGCTCAATTGTTTTTTCTGCATGTAAAAAAAATAAGGATGAAGAAATTATACCTACACCAACTGGTTTTCAATGGCCAGCTGGCACAGGTGATTATGCACCTAATACCAATGGTTCTACGTTTACATTTGAAATAGTAAGTGGTACACCTGCAGTTACAGATAGTTTTACTTATACTGTAACAAAAGACACGACTATTGGAGGTTTAACATACAGAAAATTAGAATCTAACAAATCAGCATTAGGGCCTACATATTATGCAAATTATAATACAGGTGTGGTTACCAATATTACCTACAATTTTACAGTGCAAGGCTTTAGCATACCAACGGTAAAACAAACCGTATTAAAAGACAATGTACCAGTAAATAATATTTGGTCTGATACAGTAAATGTACCTGCGCCTGTTATTGGAAATGTGCCTGTGAGTTTTACAAGTACATTAATGCAAAAAGATCTTGTAAAGAATATTTTAGGAAAAGATTATGCAGGTACAATGTATGCAAAGCAAATTGTTGGAATCCCTGCTGCTGTTGCAACTTTTCTTAATATACCTGCCACTTCTCAAATAGATAATTACTTTGCAAAAGGAGTGGGATTAGTTCAGAAAGATGCTACAAGTAATAATGTAAAAAT
This sequence comes from Ferruginibacter sp., assembly GCA_031429575.1. Classification (GTDB taxonomy): domain Bacteria; phylum Bacteroidota; class Bacteroidia; order Chitinophagales; family Chitinophagaceae; genus Ferruginibacter. The sequence goes on along the minus strand of JANOZW010000201.1, from coordinate 4,710 downwards.
AAAGCGTTACAGCGTCGTAAAATAAAGAGTATTAATTTTAATTCATCATCAACACATTCACACTTCGTTGCAAAATATTAAAGGCAATTTCTGCCATAAGGTTTTCTTTGTCTAGGGTAGGGTTTACTTCTGTAATTTCAAAGCAGCATATTTTTCTATTTTGCATAAACTTGCTTACTAAATCTTCCGCTTCTCTTTCTTTTAAACCATTGCTCACAGGTGTGCCTGTGCCACGGCTTATTACAGAGTCAAGGCTATCCACATCAAAACTTACGTAGATATCTGTGCAATCGCTTAAGTGGCGCAATGCTTTTCTACATACATTTTCTGCGCCTGTTCTTCGTACTTCGGCAGTGGTTATTACTTTCATACCATATTTTTCTATCAAAAACTTTTCTTCTTTTTCATAATCACGCAGGGCTATAAAAACAATATCTTCTGGCAATACTTTTTGAGGAATTTTACCAATGGTTTTTAATTGATTCCACATGGTTGCGGTTTTTTCATCTACCTCGTGTGCAGCACTTTCTTGGTTATCTTCTGCAATAGCGGTTGATAGTGGCATGCCATGCATATTACCAGATGGTGTAGTGTATGGAGTGTGTAAATCTGCATGTGCATCTATCCATATTACACCGAGCTTGCTTTTTGGTTTTGCCATTTTTATTCCTGCAATGGTGCCACCAGCATTGCTATGGTCTCCACTCAATACTACTGGAAAAAAATTTCCTTTTATGGTTTCGCATACCGATTTACTTATGCGTTCGTACATGTTGTTTACACCTTGTATCCGCTTGGCGTATGGGGATTTTATGGGTTCAAACAATAAATTATTTTCTACTTCCACTTTCTCCGATGGAAAATGCACAAAGAAATTACTCATAAAATCCAAAGCTGCAATTTTAATGGCATCAATACCCAAACTTGCACCACGTGTACCTGCACCAATTTCAGAGGGCACTTCTATCAACTTAATATTTTTCATAAACTCATTTTAATAATAAACGCTATAAAATCGTAACCCGTAAATCATCAACCCGAAACTATTTTAAACCTCGTAAACATATCCTCACTATACCATTTTTGCTGTCTTGTTTTTTTTATTACTTCTGCATGTTCTTTCATACCATATGCAAAATTTTTCATGTCTTCTTTGCTTTCCCAAATGCTAAACGTAGCTTGTTTTATCCAGGGTATTTCTCCCACGCCATAGGAAGTTAAAAACCCTTTCGCCGTATTCATTTTCTTTGCTACAGGTGCCACATTCTCCCAAAAGTATTTTAATTTATTCAATTTAATGGTAGCACGAGTAAGGACTGCTATTTTTCCTTCGTAATCAGATTTTGGAGGCAATATACCAAATGGTTTTTTATTGTCCCATGTGCCATGGCCTTCAATGGGTTCTAACAAATAGGTTTTTACTTCGCATTTAAAGATACGAAACCATTTTGCAATAAATTTTCCGTAAAGGATTTCAATATTTGTATCCCTTATTTCCGCTACATGTGCGGCCATTATTGCCCATTGGTTAAAATCGGGGCGTTTATCAAATGTGCCATTTTTACCTGTGCCCATTAGTTTATAAAAAGAAATATTTTTATGTTGCCACAATGGTAATCGGTGCAAAGCCATTGCAAAAAAAGCAAAGGGTATAAAACGATTAGGGTATTTGATGATGGTGAGAGAAACTTGCATATGAGATTGAATGCAAGTTACAGCAATGGCTAATAAAATTTGATAAAATGATTTATAAAAAACTAATATAATAAATTTTCTACCGAAATATCTTCATCAATATCAGTCCAATGAATACCTTCGCCGCCGCCAATAAATCTCCAGTTCATTAATTGCCTTTTAGTGGCATTTCGTAGTCTAGGAAACCATTCTAACGGAATCGATAATTCTCTTCCATCTTCGATGCATAAAATCATTTTATCGTCAGTGAAATTTACATCGGTTGCTAGATGCGATTTATTGATTGTTAAAATACTCATCCCATTTTGTTTTAAATAACTCAACATTTTGTTCTTCTAAATTACGAATTTGTTTTAACTCAGTAGCATTAAATTTTTTAGATTTCACTAATTCAATAGGTTCTAAATTGAATTTAGCAGTTTTATCAGCTTTTTCTACATGAATATGAATTGGTAAATGCTCACTACTATAAAAGAAAAACCTATAACCATAGATAGTTAAAATTGTTGGCATATTAAAGTTTAAAAATTTACCTAATTAAAATCACCGTATTCTTCAAAACAAACGTTTCTCCTCCATCGCACGTAACCTCTGCAACATATACAAATGTTGTTGACACAGTTACATCTTGTCCTTTTACTTTTCCATCCCAGCTGTTTATTTTATCTCCTTGCGTAGGTACATAATCTTTTCTTTGGAAAACCACATCACCATATCTATTATAAACGGTAAAGCTTTTCACTTTTCCTACACCATAACCCAATACAGAAAAACGATCATTTTTACCATCGCCATTTGGTGTAAAGGCATTTGGTATATAAATGGCGCCTTTGCCACAAAGCACAAACACGGTAACTTCATCTGAATTTGTACAACCATATTGTGTAAACACATCTACTTTAAAAGTGGTTGTTTTATCTACATTTATAAATTGTGGGTTCGGGCAATTGATACAAGTTAAGCGGCTAGTTGGTGTCCAAGTATATCTTGTAACCGATGAAGAAGCTGTGGTATTTAATTGCACAGTAGATCCGCCAATGGCATTAATATCTGCCCCAGCATTTACAGTAGGCGTAGGTTGTATCGTAACAATAACTTTAGCTGTATCATTTTTGCAAACATTATTGCTATAACCAACCACCATATACTCGGTGGTTTGTGCGGGTGAAGCTATTGGTTTTTGAAGCGTGGAGTCATTCAAACCTGCACTAGGACTCCATCTAAAAATACTTGTATTTCCATTTGCAAATAATTGTGTACTTGCTCTTTCGCAAATGGTAATATTGGGTGACTTTGTAAGGTTTACTGGTTGTTGTACTTTTATTAAAACGCTGTCTGTTTTTGTACAACCAAATTGGTTTGTTACCAATACGTAATACTTAATATCACCAATGGTAGTTGGTAAAACCGTTGGGGTAGGAGATGCAGGGTTTGAAATGCCACTTGTGCTAATTGGCGATGTCCAGTTATACATGTTGCCTGGCTGTGCACTCAGCATGATAGAACTTCCCAAACAGATGGACTCAACTTGTGGCATTGCGTTAGGAATTGGCAATGGGTTTATAGTAACTGATTTTGCAAGCGTAATATCGCAACCATATTGCGTTTTCACATTAAATGTAACGCTGTAAGGTCCTGCGGTTGTAAATAAATAATCAAGTGTATCAAATGTGCCTACAATCACGTTATTTACTCGCCATTCTTTGCTTATTATTTGATCACCCGTGCCACTCACAATTCCTTTAAATTTTAGCAATGTATTTGCACATGCACTTGTTAAACCATCTATTGCAAGAATTGGTTTGGCATAAATAGTTACATTACTCAATTGTGTGCTTGGTTGTACACAACCTGTTGCAGAAGTTATTTGTAAACTTATTGGATAAACACCCGCTGCATTGTATGTGCTTGTTGGGTTTGGTGCGTTATTATTTAGGGTTGATGTATTTCCAAAATTCCATAAATAATTTGTGATGCCAAATTGTGCAAAAGCAGTATTGTTGAATGCAATGGTAGAAGGTACTCCACATTTTATTGGAAAAGGAATGTTGAATGTGGATACAAGTGAATCAATTTTTACGATTTTGGATGTATCTTTTTCACAACCTGTACTAGCAATAATTTTTAAGTAAATGGTATGTGTACCTGCGGTAAAATTGTAGTTTAAATTAGGCGAAATAGACACTATATTACCATCTACCTTCCATTGGTATGTAGCAATTGGGTTTTGAGAAATGGATGTTCCACTTGAGTAGGAATAATTGCCAGGAGCACATTCTAAAGCATTTCCAGTAATTTTCGCTGTAGGTATTGAATCTATTCTCACTGCAGCAATAATGGTAGAATCATCAAAACAACCGTTCACCGTTTCCATGTATAATTTTACGTTGTATGTGCCTGTGTATGCATACAAGTGTGTAGGATTAAGTACTGTTGTTCCATTGGGTGTATTATCTCCATACGTCCAAACATAACTTTGAATAGGAGCGGCGTTTGTGGTTTGGTTTGTAAAAGTCACCAATTTAGGACCACACCATTGTGTTGGTGTATTGGCGAATTTTGCTACCACACTATCTATAATAAATGATTTAAAAGTAGAATCGTTACAACCTTTGTCTGTTTCTACATACAAACTCACGGTGTGATTACCTGCTACTCTATAATCAACATCTAAATTGTTTGTTGTACCCACCAACGCATTATCAATATACCATCTGTATTTTACAATAGGGTTTTGTGTAACGATGGTGCTTGTAAACTGTACTCTAGATGCAGGTTTTAAGCAGAATACTGCTGCACCATTTATTGTTGCTTTTGGAATACTATCAATAACAACAGTAGCATTTTTGGTGATGGAATCTTTACAACCATTTACGGTTTGCATATACAATTTTACATTGTACGTGCCTGTGTATGCATACAAGTGTGTAGGACTAAGAATAGTTGTACCGTTAGGCGTATTATCTCCATACGTCCAAACATAACTTTGAATAGGAGCGGCGTTTGTGGTTTGGT
>JANOZW010000200.1:0-3776 GCA_031429575.1 Ferruginibacter sp. | reverse complement strand
CCGCCACACTTGCACAAAACGCCCTGTTGGTAGCAGTTTGATACGATTTAATTCTTCACAAAAGGGAATTTAGCTTTTTCTATTTTTTTGCAATTGAATAATTTTCTTTCCCAAGAATAATTGTCTAATAAAATACTAGGTATTTTAAGTATTTCTCCATTATTCATTTCAATTTTTAATAAGGCAAATTCACTTATTGGACTTCTCCTATTCTTATAACTAATTGTAGTAAAGTTTAAAATATCAATTTTGTTAAACTTTATTGGATTATCAATATTTCCAAACCAAAAAATATTATTCCCTTTAGATAATATTAATATTTTATTTTTTGTGTAAAAATAGTGGTTCAAAAATAATATAATATTCAAGCCACCACCAACTAAAAAGCACACTAGTCCAAAAACTAAATAATCATAAAATTCAAGTTGTCTATTTTTAATAAAAATTGGCATCAAACATATAAAAATTGTCAGGCTTAAATGTATTAGACTAGTTTTAATTAAATATCTCCAAGTTTTAATATTAGTTACCTTGTATATGAAATCTTGTGATTCAAAATGCTCTTTGATTTCTTTTAACCAAGTATTTTCTTTTCTAAATTCTATCTTGTTGAATGTAGATTCTTTAAAAAATTGTTCAATATAAAAAATTGAATCTATGTAATTATTTAAACTTTTTGAATATAAGCCTTCTTTTTCAGTATAGTAATTTAGAATAAACTTTTGACTAAATGAAGTAGATAATTTTAAATAAATACCTTTTGGTTTTTCAAAAGTAATTGAAGGGTTTGTAAGACTAATTTTTATATTTTCTCTTTCCTTTTCCCAAGGAAAATCTTCAATGATTTTTTGGCATTCTTTGAAAGTTCTTATTTTTTCATCAACAAACTCTCCCGTTTCAAATTCTTTGAATTGTAATTTTGAAATTACTTCTATCATATTAAGTCTAGGATTATGAAATTGTCAGAGTGCACCAAAAATTGCTACCAACGGATAGGGCTTTGCGATGTTGGGGGATTTGAAAATCTTCCGCCCGGAACCGCTGCCCAATTGAAAAACAAATGTACAAAAAATATACAAAAGATGATTGAAAAACTTCTGCCCGAACCGCAGCCTAATAGCGAACCAATGCTGATGGGTATTGCTTCTGCCCCAATATTGCAAAACCCCATGTTATACGAATACCCTTCTTCGCTTATTTCAATCCATTAAGCTTTTCTAAAGTTATAATTTGATTGCTTTCAATAACTTTTACAGTCGGTGGCTCAGAAAATTGGTATGCCTTCAATTCTTCAATCAGCAAATTAAAATCATTACTTGTAGCAACAACAACTTTGTCTAGTCCAATAACGTCGCCACTTTTAATTTTTGCTTCAACACTTTTTGCCTCATTTGTTTGAAGTGTTACTAAATAACTAAGAGCTTTTCTATGAACATACTTTAAAGCTATAGCTTCTAAATCTGCTTGTTTATATCTTTCTCTTAAACTAGTTTTAGCAGAAATGCAAATAGGGCCACGTTCCGTAGTATAAAACATTAAGTCATAAATTACATTTGGTACAAATGCAACTTTTGCACTCATATAAAGAGGTAGAAGATTTTCCCTTGCAAATAAAGTAGCTAAAATGTATTCAAAGATTTTTCCATTAAGATTATTATTACTTCCATCTGGATGTTTTTGATAAGCTTCCCAATATGTTGAAATGTAATCAGAAGGTTTTTTATATTTAACTTTTAAAAAGTCTGGAAATAAACTATCAAATACAATTTCTGCCTTATTATTAATTCCTACTGTAATTCCTAACTGATTTAATTTGTTCATTTCGAGTTTATGATTAGGTCTAAAATTTTGTTTGCTGTCGCCTGTATAGCAGGCACGGCAACGGAATTGCCGAATTGTTTATAAGCAGATGCGTCTGCAACTGGAATAATATAATTGTCTGGAAAACCTTGCAGCCTTGCCCATTCTCTAGGTGTCATTTTTCTTATACCTTCTCTATTTACTACGCCTTTTATATGTGTAGTAGGAGTGTAGTCTGTTATACGGTCGTCAATAATTAAATTTCTTTCTCTACCCATTCCGCCAACAACAATTGCATTAGCAATTCCGTCATTAGGAATAATCGCATAACCAAACCCATTTCCTTTTCCTTCGTGTCTTGCTTTGTGATTTACTAAAGTTTGAACGTATTGTGTAGAAAGATAGTAACGAGTTGGAACAACTTTCTTTTCTCTCACATTTAAGAAAGTAACTTTTTTCTTGATAGGTTTTGGATATTCAAAACTTGAAACATTTTGGTCTTTTCTAAAACCGACAATGTAAATTCTTTCTCTATGTTGAGGTACACCAAAATCTTTCGCATTTATTACTTGTGGCTCTGGAACATAATAACCGAGGTCGTTTCGCAATACATTTAAAATTGTTTCTAAGGTTTTTCCTCCGTTGTGGTTTCGCAAACCTTTCACATTCTCTAAGAATATTGCTTTAGGTTTTTTGCGTTTTATAATTTCTGCAACATCAAAAAACAAAGTTCCTCTTGTGTCTTCAAAACCTCCACGCTTTCCTGCAATCGAAAATGCTTGGCAAGGAAATCCTGCACACAATAAATCAAAATTATCAGGAATAAATTTTTTCGTTTCTTCTTTTGTAATGTCTCCAAATGGCACTTCGCCAAAGTTGGCTCTATAAGTCACTTGTGCATTTTTGTCCCACTCACTTGTAAAAACACATTTTCCACCAAGGTTTTGCATTGCAATTCTAAAACCTCCAACGCCTGCAAATAAATCAATAAATTTAAAAGTATAATTGTCTGGAGTTGGGAATGGAACATTTTCCACTTCAAAAAGCAGTTGTTGCAAAGCATCTTCTGCAACGAGTGATAAATTTTCTTCCTCTTGTTTGTATTCTACAATTTCATCAATACATTTCAAAGCATCCTTCTTAAAGTGCTTAGAAACGCCGTTATGAATGTTATGAAGATAGTGTGTAACAATAGCTTTTCTCTCATTAGTAGGCTCTACCAATCTGATTTGAAAGCGTTTGCCGTCAAACTCGTCGATACTAATTTTTTCTTTAATCTTCATTTTAAGTTGTCCAATGTAATTTGCTGCAAAATACTAAATATTTTGTCATTTTGAACCTTTAAACTCAAGATTTTTGTTTTATTGTCGAATGCTGAAATTCGCTACGGACGGGTTTCGTATAACACAATATTAGACGAAACCCACCAAATCACCTAATTTTTAATTTCCTAGTAATCAATTTTTTAATGACTGTACTTTTGTATTGTTGCAAAAATTTCTATGTAAAACCAACAATTGATTTATACAGCCGTTAATTTGCACGTTATCAACTTTCTAATCACTGTATTAAAAAATTGTTTTATGTGTGCTTTCTTCCCTTATATAAATCATCTAGTGGGCTCTCTATATTTATCAAAAATTCTTTTCTTACATGCAGGTAGCGCTCTGTTGTTTTTATATCAAAATGTCCTAAAATTTCTTTTATAAATATTACGTCTATACCTTTTTCTAATAAGTGGGTGGCAAAACTGTGGCGCAAATTATGAAAGCTTACTGATTTGATAATACCGGCTTTTACTTTTGCATCTGTAAATATTTGTTGAGCACTTCTTATGGTATAAGGCTCACCTTTTTTTTGCCCCTCAAATAAGTAGTTGGTTGGCTTTACCTCACTCATTTTATAATACTGCTCCAGCACATCTAGCACCATGGGGCTTAGGCGCACATATCTATCTTTTTTGCCTTTGCTACAAT
>JANOZW010000199.1:0-7116 GCA_031429575.1 Ferruginibacter sp. | reverse complement strand
CAAAAATTTTGGCTAAAAAAAAGGTGCTATAGCATCGTCGGTTGCACATGATAGCCACAATATTGTAGCTGTTGGTGTTGATGATGAAAGTATTTGTAAAGCAGTAAATTTAGTAGTAAAACAAAAAGGTGGGGTAAGTGCAGTATATAATACAAACGAACTTATTTTAGCACTCCCCATTGCTGGGCTTATGAGTAATGAGGATGGCTATTTGGTAGCACAAAAATATACAGCCATAGATAAAATGGTTAAGGAAGAATTAGGAAGCACATTAACAGCACCATTTATGACTTTATCGTTTATGGCCTTGCTTGTAATACCGCATTTAAAACTGAGTGATAAGGGTTTGTTTGATGGGGATGGGTTTAGCCTCATCCCTACCCCTTCTCCATCCCGCAATTTTGCGGGAGAGAAGGGGATACGAGAAGATTATGCAATAGATTAGGTAATCGATTTTCGTTTTTAAAAGTTTTTTTAGGAATTCGCCTGCGGCGAATTTTGTATTGAACACGCCGCAGGCGTTTTCCTACAATTGCACAATAAAAGTTCAATACAGATTTATTGATAAAAAGCTGCGGGATAGAAGTGGAAATCCTTTTTTGTGCCTTTGACAAAAAAGATTGCAACGAATAGCCCGATCAAAAGTTCAAGAAAGATTTTCTGCTCACAGCCCCAAATGTTTTTAATACTTTGCCTCCACCACCCTAAACCCTACACTATCCGTACCCTTTGGCGTAAAAAATTTTGATTTGAAATGTACTGATGTACCAGGCGCTATGTTTTCATAAACCGTTTCATGGTCTTCTTCTAACACAGTACCTGTTTTGCTGTAAAACGTAATTTTTACATCTACATCTTTATAGGTTACAATTTTTGCATTATTATTTATATCTGCACGTACAACAGTTTGCCCAAGCAAGTTTTTCTTTTTGTCTCCATCTACGGTTATAAACTTTGCAGGATTTTTTTGCTCGGTTTGCTCTAGGCTTTCTTTTGTTTTTTCATAATTTTTATCGTCTTTAGCATCAGCATTTTTTTGCCCACCACCACATGCCGTTAATAATAATATTGCTGTAAAAATGGAAAGGAAAATTTTCATACGTTAGGTTTTAGTTTAAAATGATTTGTCAAAAATATGTTTACCCCACGATTTTATTTTAGATTTGACGAAATAAATAGAATTTTAACGAAATCTTGGTTAAAGATAAAAAGTAAATAAAACAATGGTACACAATTTTAGCAAAGAGCACTCATTGATAAGCAATTGGGTAAGTGAATTAAGAAACGTAGATGTGCAGCAAGATAGATTGCGCTTTCGTAGAAATTTAGAACGCATAGCCGAAGTAATTGGCTACGAAATAAGCAAGGGTATGGAAACCGTGGATGCGGAAATAACCACACCAATGGGCATTTCTAAATGTAAGGTTTTAAAAGACCAACCCGTGCTAGCAACCATACTGCGTGCAGGTTTAGCCATGCACAATGGTTTGCTTAGCTATTTTGATAGGGCTGATAATGCTTTTTTAAGTGCATATCGCAAACATAATGTTGATGGTACTTTTGAAATAGCATTGGAGTATATGAGCTGCCCGCCTATAGATGGCAGGGTGGTAATTGTGAGCGACCCAATGCTTGCAACTGGTGCATCGCTCGTAAAAGCCATACAGTATATAAGAGATGCTGGTAATATAAAAGAATTGCATGTGGTTTGCGCCATAGCTGCTACACAAGGTATAGAAACATTGCTAAAAGCCGAGCCAAATGCCACTATTTGGTGTGGGGCAGTAGATGATGATTTATCTGCTAAAGGATACATTATACCAGGCCTTGGAGATGCTGGCGACCTCGCTTATGGCACCAAAATGCAGCAATAATTGGCGTAGCAACGTGCGTTTTTGACAAATATTTCATAAACGTTGAAAACTTTTTAATTTTCTTGCAGCATTTTGCCTGAAATACTTATCTTTAAGGAATAGAATCGTACACACATGAGAAAAATTTTATTGAGTTTAGTAGTTGTAGTTTTTGGATTAACGGCTCATGCACAAGATCCACACTTTTCACAATTTTTTGCATCACCCCTTACACTTAACCCAGCATTTACTGGTAAGTTTGATGGTGAGTGGAGGCTTGCGGTAAACCACCGTGACCAATGGCCATCAATACCAAAAGCATATGTTACTAGCAGTGCATCTTTTGATAAGGGTTTAATGAGAAACAAACTTCCTCAAGGAGATGTATTTGGAATTGGCATATCTGGTCTTACAGATGCAAGTGCCAATAGCCAACTAAAATTAAATTATGGTTCACTTTCATTATCCTATCACAAAGCATTGGATGAAGATGGCTACAACACAATAGGTGCTGGCTTTCAAGGCACATATAGCAGTTTGATATTAGATCAAGGCAAGCTTACTTTTGAAACCATGCTTGCACAAAATGGATTTACAAATGAGTCAGGTAGAGAAATTTTACAAAATGGTTCTAACCAAAACTATTTTGATATGAATGCTGGTGTGTTATTTTCTGGCTCTAGCAATGGCAACAACAATTATTATGCTGGCGTATCTGTATATCATGTAAATAGACCAAAGGTTGGGTTTAAAGATGCAAATTATCAATTGGCTAGTAGAGTTACAGTGCATGGTGGTGGTACTTTACCAATATCGGATGTGCTTAGTTTTAATGGCTCTGCTATATATCAATTACAAGCTAAAGCAAGCGAAACCACACTTGGTGGAGCGTTATCGTACAACGTAAATGGCGATGAAGTAAACCCTAGCAATGTATTTATTGGTTCATGGGTTCGTTTTAATGATGCTGTTATTCCATACATTGGGCTTGAGGTAAATGGTTTAAGAATTGGCGCTAGCTATGATGTAAATATTAGTAGCTTAAAATCTGCTACGGCTAGTAGAGGTGGTTCTGAATTTTCTATAATCTATATAAAACGCAAATCTGAAACAAAGGGTATTCCTTGTCCGAAGTTCTAGAGAGGGTTTGAAAGATATTTTTTTGAAAAACATTCGCCTTCGGCGGATGTTTTTTGTTTATGGGCTAAGGAGCTATGGGCATTATCGTTGTGTCACTCACTTCATCGACATACCATTATTCATCTTTTATTGTGCAATAGAAAAACAATATCAAAAAACCAATTGCATAATCGAATACCTTATCTTTTAGTTCTCCCTCTACACGAAGTGGAGAGGGTAAGGGTGAGGAATCGAATACCTTATCTTCTAGTTCTCCCTCTACACGAAGTGGAGAGGGTAAGGGTGAGGTACCACTCATCGATAAATACTGCATTTCCTATACATTTATATATTTATGTTCTCATTTAAATCTCAGATTTGTATCTTTAAAGCAATATAAATCCCACTTATATTAATATGCTGAAAGAAATCATCATATCTATACAATCATTTTTTGAGGCGCACCGCTTTATAAACAAGCACCGCTTATGGAAATGGATTATTGTACCAGGTATTATTTATTGTATTTTATTTGTTGCAGGTATGTACTTGTTTGGTAAAACGAGTTCAATGGCTACTGCTTTTGTATTGCAAAAATCAGGGCTAAAAGCTTGGGTGGATTCTATGCATGAAAGTTGGTTAAACTGGCTGGTGATAATGGGGCAATTTTTTATCATCATCATTCTCTTTCTATTTTACTTTTCGCTGTTCAAATTTATTTTTCTTATTATTGGCTCGCCGGTATTTGCCTATCTCAGCGAAAAAACAGAAAGCATAATCGAAGGAAAAGATTTTCCATTTAGCTTTCCACAATTTTTAAAAGATATTGTAAGAGGTATAAAAATAGCGTTGAGAAATTTATTGTGGCAAACCGTATATGTTGTTACTATTTTAATTTTATCTTTTATACCAGTAGTAGGTTGGATAGCGCCACTCGTTGCCTTACTTACCGAGTGTTATTATTTTGGATTTTCTATGTTAGATTATAGCAGTGAAAGACATAAACTTTCTACCTCACAAAGTATAGCGTTTATTGGCAACCACAAGGGCTTAGCCATTGGTAATGGACTCGTGTTTTATGTAATGCATTTACTTCCTTTTATTGGTTGGCTATTAGCGCCATCATACGCTGTAATAGCTGCTACGCTTAGCTTGCATAAGGCAAGAGAGAAACAAGTAATTTTTTAAAAACTATGTCAACCATTTACCTCATACCCTCCGTACTTGCAGAAGATGCTTCAGAAACAATTCCATCATACGTTATAGACGCTGTAAAAAAATGCCAAGTAATATTTGCAGAAAACGAAAGAACAGCAAGGCGTTTTTTAAAAATGATGGACGAAACAATTGTGATAGACGATTACGAATGGTTTGCCATACACAAAGCGGAAGCAGAACAACTACAACAATTCACCCAAAAAGTAAAAGACAATAAAACCATTGCCATCATTAGCGAAGCAGGCTGCCCCGGTATAGCAGACCCAGGGCAAATACTAATAGCTGCTGCACAAAAACTACATTGTACCATCAAACCATTGGTAGGACCAAGTTCAATATTACTAGCCCTTATGGCAAGTGGTATGAACGGGCAACAGTTTGAATTTGTAGGATACTTACCCATAGACAATGGCGAAAGAATAAAAAAAATAAAAGAGCTAGAATTATCCTCTCAAAAAAACAACAGCACAAAAATATTTATAGAGACCCCTTATAGAAACAATCCATTAATGGAATCACTCACAAAAGCTTGTGCAGATAAAACCATGCTGTGCGTAGCAGCCAATATTACCGCTGCCAACGAATATATAAAAACACAAAACATTGCCGAGTGGAAAAAGAAAATGCCGGAGCTTCATAAGCAACCGGCAATATTTTTATTGTATGCAGGAAATTAAACATTATTGTTCGGGCGTTACTCCATCTACGATATAATTGCTTTCTCCACGCCAAGGAAGTGCCCCTTTCTTCTCTTCATAATGAAGTTTCACTCTTTTACCTTCAAACTGCATCATTTTTTTTGCAATACTATCTTCAGCTATTGAAAAATAAAACTTTTCAGATGCCAATGCAACATTAGCAGAAGATGCAATACTACTTAGCACAAGCTCTCCTTCATAAGTTTTAAAAATATTTCCTTTATGAGATAGCTTTTGCAACATCCCAGAACGAGAACCATCGCTATACGTATAATAATATTTCCACCAAAATACAACACCGCCTATAAGTAAGAATGCAAATAAAAACATAAATACATATTTACCACATCCACCTTTTTTCTTTGGTTGAATATCTTTTGATATTTCTTTTTGTGTTTCTTCCATCAGTTTTGATTTTATTTAATTTAATATTTTTTTATTTCTTGCCGAGAAGGCGGTAAGGCGTTTTATAAAAAACAAGACGGTAAGTTATTTTGCTTCGCAAAATGGAGGAAGCACAAGAAGCTAAAAAAACTCGCAAACCGTAACCCACAAACCCGCAACTTGTAACCTTCAACTTTGAACCTTCAACCTTCTACTCACAGCCAATACTCACTCACCAACCACAGCAACGTCGCCATATTTACCGCACCCAAATCCAATTCTCTTTTACTTACCGCTTCAAACACATCTGTGCTTGCATGGTGTAAGTCAAAGTAGCGCTGACTATCGGGGCTTAAGCCTGCTAAAGCTGTGCCTAGTTCTTTCAAATTATCTATATCAGATCCACTACCACCTTCTCTAAATTCATATACACCATAATTAATAAATAAAGGCGCCCAAGCTTTTACAATATTTCTTGCTTCTTCTTTCATCTCTAAACTAAAACCTCTCGGCGTAAATCCACCTGCATCACTTTCCAGTGCAAATATATGTTGCTCTTTTTTCTGTTTTGCATTTTCCAAATATGCATCTGCACCCCCACTTCCATTTTCTTCATTCATGTACATTACTGCACGTATGGTTCTTTTTGGTTGTATGCCAGCTTTTTTCAATGCCCTTATTATTTCTATGCTTTGTACAATGCCAGCCCCATCATCTTGTGCACCTTCTGCAAGGTCCCAACTATCTAAATGTCCACCAACTGTTATTATTTCTTTTGGTGTTTCTACACCTCTTATCTCTCCCACTACATTATATGATTGCACAGGGGCAAGCATGGTACAATTATTTTTAAAAAAGCCTTGCACTTTTTTCCCTTGTTGTAATATTTTACTTATGGTATTGGCATTATTGGTACTAATGGCTACGGCTGGTATTTTAGGAAAAGAATCGTTGTACCTCGTCATACCAGTATGTGGGTAATCATCCGCATTGCTAGCAAGTGAGCGCACCAATACAGCTATTGCACCATACTTAGCTGCTTGCGCAGCACCGCTTCTTCTACCAATGCCAGCTGCGCCGTATGCATTAAAAGTGCCAATGTAAGTAGGGTTCATGGCTATGTTAAAAAACACCATTTTCCCCTTTACTGCATTTCCCAATTTATGTAATTCATTCATTGTTTTTACTTCCACAATATCTGCTCCTATAAATTTATTTTTACTACCCTCACTATTGCCAAGGGATGTTAATTGTAATGGAAACTTTTTTCCATCCGCCATAAAATATCCTTCCTCTTTAGCGCCACGCACCCAATGTGGCACCATACAAGCTTGAAGGTAAACAGTATCAGCTCCAGCATCTATCAGCATTTTTTTTGTAGCATATACCGCTTTTTCGGCTCCTACACTACCGCTTAATCTTGAGCCAATTTTTTTACATAAAAAACGCAGGTTTTCGTACGCTCCGCTGTTTATCATTATTTCATCGGCTATTTTTTTTATGGTTGCACTATCGCTAACAAAATTTGCGTTTTGTGCAACGGAAACATACATGGCACACATACTCACTAAAAAGCAACAATATTTCTTCATCTAAAAAAATTAATTCTTACAAACTTAAACATTTACTTTAAAATTTTTAGAATAAAAACGAACTCAATTATTAATCATTAAATTGCATCTCTTTATTTAGCCATAAGAATTTTAATATATGAACATAGCGATAGTTTGTTATCCCACATTTGGCGGTAGCGGTGTATTAGCAACAGAACTTGGAATAGCCCTTGCCAATAAGGGTCACAATATTCATTTTATTACCTACCAACAACCAGTAAGGCTCGGAGG
>JANOZW010000198.1:0-10421 GCA_031429575.1 Ferruginibacter sp. | reverse complement strand
TGGAATTTTCGGTACACCACGACCATAAAATTGCCTTGCAAGATTTAAAACAAGAAACTGTGTATGCTGATTTGGTAATGATTGGTGCCAATGAAACCCTTACCCACTATGAAGAAAAAGCACCCACACGTTTTATTAGAGATTTATTAGCAGATATACAATGCCCTGTAATTGTAGTACCACATAAATTTAAAACCATAGAAAAAATAATTTTATTGTATGATGGTGAACCCACATCGGTATATGCTATGAAAATGTTTAGTTATTTATTGCCTCAGTTAAAATATTTAGATACAGAAGTAATATCTGTGAAGCATTTAGATGAAGATTCGCATTTGCACAACAATAAATTGATGAAGGAGTTTATGAAAAGGCATTATCCTAAAGCAAAATATACCATTATGAAAGGTTGGGCAGAAGAAGAAATAGTTTCTCATTTAAAACTACAAGAAGAAAATACACTGATAATTTTGGGGGCGTATAGAAGAGGAGCCGTGAGCAGATGGTTTAGAGAAAGCATGGCAGATATACTGATGCGAAATTTGAAATTGCCTTTGTTTATTGCGCATAATAAATAACTTGGCTTACTATAAAATAATTAATAAAGGATGAGTGTAAAGTCTAATCTTATAATTATTAAAATTATCCACAGCATCATTTGGCTATTTTTTAATGCAGTATTATTCTATATGGCCTACGCAGTAATCGTAAATAAAATTGATAAATATGTTTGGATAGGCATTGCACTTATTTTAGGGGAAGGGGTTGTGTTAATTCTTTTTAAAAAAATGTGCCCGCTTACCATAATGGCTCGTAAATATTCTGATTCTGAAAAAGCTAACTTTGATATTTATTTGCCTAACTGGTTAGCAAAATACAACAAGGTCATTTATACAACCTTTTTTATTATAATTCTTTCTGGCATAGCATATAGATTTTTGCAACATAGTTAAATTCATGAAGTATTAATTTCTCCTTAATCATTTTATTAAGACTTAATTTTACATTAAGCATTAATTATTTCTTAAACGATGGACTCGCTCACACATATAGCCCTCGGCGCCTGCATGGGCGAAGCTTTTGCAGGAAAGCAACTTGGTAAAAAAGCCATGCTTTGGGGTGCGCTTGCACAGAGTGCGCCTGATATAGATTTTGTAGCATCTTTTTGGATGGATACTTCTTCTAATTTATTAGCCCACCGTGGGTTTACCCATTCGTTTTTGTTTTGCGCACTCATTACACCATTGTTGGCATTGCTGGCGGAATATTGGCATAGACCACACAATATTCGTTTGAAGAAATGGATGTTTTTTTTTGGTAGCGTTATTTTTATTCATATTTTTTTAGATGCATTTAATAATTATGGTGTGGGTTGGTTTGAGCCATTTAGCCATAAGCGTATTTCTTTTAATATTATTTATGTGGCAGACCCATTGTTTTCTATTTGGCCCGGGTTGGCTTGTGTGGCATTTATTTATTTTAGAAAAAATACTATTTACCGTAAAAAGATATGGCGACTAGGGCTTGGTATTACTGCCATTTATTTGCTCATATGTGTAGGTATAAAAACAAAAATAAATGCGGATGTAAAAACGATTTTGCAAAAGCAAGAAATTAACTATACAAGATATTTTACTACACCTGCGCCGCTACAAAGTTTATTGTGGTATGTGGTAGCAGGAAATGATAGTGGCTATTATGTTGGCTTTCGCTCCATATTTGATAGTAAGCAACAAATCAATTTTCAATATTTTCCAAGAAACGAAATGATGTTGGATTCTTTACAAAACCATGAAGACTTACAAAAACTCATTCGCTTTTCTAAAGAATTTTATACGGTAGAATATGTTCATGATACATTGCTTTTTAACGACCTACGTTTTGGGCAAATTATTGGCTGGCAAAATCCCAAAGAAAAATTTGTGTTTCATTATTATTTGCAACACCCAAATGATAATACATTGGTGGTACAGCGAGGCCGATTTGAAGGATGGGATTGGCAAACCGCAGCATCTTTGCTAAAAAGAATAAAAGGCAATTAATGAAGTATAGATGAGTGTCGTCACTGTTAGTTATGATGCTAGTCATTTTTTTTTTTAATATCTACGAGTATTTTTGTTTTCTAAAAATTTCACTGTTAATGCTTAATTATCTACAAACATTGTATGGTTAAGTAAAACCTATTTTAAAATAGCTTTCAAGTTATGATGGCGGGTTTTATAGCGTTAATAAAATAGTTACATTAAAAACATAAAAAATGAAAACAATAATAATTACGACCGATTTTTCTACTGCTGCTATGAACGCAGCTACGTATGGTATTAAAATGGCAGAATCCGTAAAAGCAGATGTTATGCTATTCAATGTATTTGAAGTGCTAGCCAATTATGGTGAAATGGTGATAGATATTAATGTAGATAATTTGAAAAAAGATGCGGTGAGTGATATGGAAAATTTGAAAACAGAATTAATAAGGAATACCGGCACTACAATAAACATTACCTCTGATGTACGGTTGGGCGTTTTTAACGATGAATTAAACACGCTTTGCGAAAAGGTAAATCCCTATGCAGTAATAATGGGCAGCCAAGGAAAAACATCTGCAGAGCGTATATTGTTTGGTACACATGCATTGTATGCCATGAAGCATTTGGTTTGGCCATTAATTACAGTGCCTGCCACGGCTACATTTTCTGCTGTAAAAAATATTGGCTTGGCATACGATTTCGAAAAAGAATTGGATAGCAATTTTACCGAAGAAATAAAACTATTGGCGCATGATTTTGATGCAACCATACATGTATTAAATGCAGCTAAAGAAGATGAGTTTGATGCAGATTTTGTTTTGTTATCTGGCAGATTAGAAAAAATGCTTGCACCATTTGCAGTAAAATATCATTTTATAACAAGTGATAATGCCAACCAAGGCATTGTTGATTTTGCAGAAAAAAATGATATTGATTTATTAATAGTAATGCCGAAGTATCACAGCTTATTAGAAAAAATATTTTTCAAAAGCCATACCAAGCAAATGGTGTTGCATAGCCATGTGCCTATACTGGCACTACACAAATAATCTCTTTATATAAAATGAGTATGAAAGAATATCATTCCATACAAAATAGCATTAAATAATATATTATGAAAATTCTTTTTTACAGTATAAAACCTTATGAACAACCTTATTTAGAAACAGCCAATAAGCAACATGCAGAAATAGTTTTTCTAAAAAAACCTTTATCTGTAGAAACAGCACAC
The DNA here is from genome assembly GCA_031429575.1 of Ferruginibacter sp. Lineage (GTDB taxonomy): Bacteria > Bacteroidota > Bacteroidia > Chitinophagales > Chitinophagaceae > Ferruginibacter. The sequence continues at coordinate 7,163 of JANOZW010000198.1, read as the reverse complement.
CTTGCAACAGGCTTTGATATGGTAAGTATTTTTACTGCTGACGATGCATCTGCAGAAGTAATGCAAATCCTTCACAATATTGATGTGAAATATATTACTACTCGGGCTGCTGGCCATGATAATATTGATATTGAAAAAGCAAATGAATATGGTATTACCGTTACCAACGTGCCTGCGTATTCTCCTTATGCCATTGCAGAACATGTGGTAGCATTGATATTGGCGCTTAACAGAAAAATTGTAACTGCATACAAACAAGGCCAGCAACAAAACTTTACCACAGATAAATTAATCGGATTTGACCTTCATGGAAAAACGGTTGGTATTATTGGCGTTGGTATTATAGGTAGTGTGTTGGTAAAAATAATGCATGGCTTTGGTTGTAAAATATTGGGTTGCGATTTAAAAGAAAATGATTTACTCAAAACACAATATGGTGTAGAATACACCGATAAAGAAACGCTTTGTTCCAAGGCAGATATTATTAGTATTCATACATCTTTTACGCCAGATACAAAATATCTAATAAATAAAAAATTAATAAGTTTAATGAAACCCGGTACCATGCTCATTAATACAGGACGGGGTGGTTGTGTAAATACGGCAGATGTTGTAATGGGTTTAGAAAACGGACAGATTGGTTATTATGGAGCGGATGTGTATGAAAATGAAAAAGGGATTTTTTTCTGTGACCTTAGTGGCAAAGAAATGAAAGATGAAATGCTGAAAAAATTATTATCAATGCCCAATGTATTGGTAACACCGCACCAAGCCTTTGCAACAGTGCAGGCACTCACCAATATTGCTGATACTACTTTTTATAATATTGATTGTATGTTAACAAATAAACAATCAAAAAATGAACTTACTTCTATTTTGGTTGAAGATGAAATAGCTGGTAATGGGAATAATTAAATAAAGAATGTATGTCAAAAATAGTAACCATCACATTTAGCCCATGTATAGATAAAAGTACATCTGTACCAGCTTTAATGCCTGAAAAAAAATTAACATGTGCTACGCCTAAATTAGAGCCTGGTGGTGGGGGCATAAATGTATCGAGGGCTTTAAAAAAATTAGGTGGTGAGTCTATTGCTATTTTTCCATCTGGCGGATATACAGGTAAATTTTTCAATCACTTAATGCTGAATGAGAAAATAGATACAGTAATTATTGAAACCATTAATGAAACGAGAGAAAATATAATTGTGCTTGATGAATCGAACAACAATCAATATCGATTTGGAATGCCCGGTACGGAGTTAATGATGGTAGAATGGGAACGCTGTTTAGTAGCAGTGCAAGAAATACACAATGTAGCATTTTTAATAGCAAGTGGAAGCTTACCGCTTGGTGTACCGTTAAACATTTATGCACAGCTTGCAAAAATTGCAAAAAATAAAAATGCAAAATTTATTGTGGATACATCTGGCGAAGCATTAAAAGAAGCATTGCAAGAAGGCGTGTATTTGTTGAAACCAAATATTGGAGAGTTAAGTACCCTAGCTTCTCAAAAAAAAATAACGGTGCAAGAGGCTTCAACAATAGCAAGGTCATTTATACTAAAAGGTAAATGCGAAGTAATGGTAGTATCGATGGGTGCAGAAGGCGCTATGCTAGTAACAAGAGATATTACAGAAATGATAAAACCTCCTGAAGTAAAAAGAAAAAGTACCGTAGGAGCTGGAGATAGTATGGTGGCTGGAATTGTATATTATTTATCCATGGGAAAAGATATTATAGATGCCGTAAAATTTGGTGTAGCGTGTGGCACTGCTGCTACTATGAATAGTGGAACAGAATTGTGTAAAAAATATGATGCAGAATATTTGTATAAAATATTAAGCCATGATTATGTTGAATTTTAGTAATGCTATATAAAAAACACACATGACAACAAGCAATATCTATGCATTGATTGGAGAAGAAAATGGAGATTTACTTTCACATACATGCGAAACAATAACGAAAGATACATTGCATTTACCATCTCCAACATTTGTCGATGATGTGTTTGCTCTTAGTAATCGCAATGCGCAAACACTTGGCAGCTTAGCAAAATTGTACAACACTGGTAGGCTTGCTGGTACGGGTTACTTATCTATATTACCTGTAGACCAAGGCGTAGAACACAGTGCAGGAGCATCTTTTGCAACCAACCCCATTTATTTTGACCCTGAAAATATTATTAAACTTGCTGTAGAAGGCAATTGCAATGCTGTAGCAAGTACGATGGGCGGCTTGGCTATGCTTTCAAGAAAGTATGCACACAAAATTCCTTTTATTGTAAAATTAAACCACAACGAATTATTAATCTACCCCAATAAATTTGACCAAATACAATTTGCCTCTGTAAAAGATGCATGGAACCTTGGTGCTACTGCGGTGGGTGCTACTATATATTTTGGCTCTGAAGAATCTAGCAAACAAATTGTGGCCGTAGCAAAAATGTTTGAAGAAGCGCATGAGCTTGGTATGGCAACGATATTGTGGTGCTACCTTAGAAACAATGCTTTTAAAACGAAGGATGCAGATTATCATGTAGCTGCAGACCTTACTGGGCAAGCCAATTATTTAGGCGCCACCATACAAGCAGATATTGTAAAACAAAAACTGCCAACAAACAATGGCGGTTATACTTTTTTAAATACAGATAAAATAAAGTATGGTAAAATGGATGAAAAAATGTACAGTAAATTATCAACCAACCACCCAATAGATTTGTGCAGATACCAAGTCGCCAATTGTTTTATGGGAAGGATAGGGTTAATAAATTCTGGTGGCGAATCTAAAGGCGCATCAGACTTAAAAGAAGCCGTAATAACAGCTATCATTAATAAACGAGCAGGCGGTATGGGGCTTATCACTGGTAGAAAAGCTTTTCAAAAGCCAATGGCTGAAGGACTTTCACTACTCAATGCGGTACAGGATGTTTATTTGCAAGAGCATATTACTATTGCGTAAAAGATAAAATTTATTTCATGATAAAAATATTGGTAGTTGTTAGCTTTTTAATATTATTTTTTTCTTGCAAAAAAAAGCAAGAGAAAATACAACCTGCTGTAGAAAGTATTACGCAATCTGTTTATGCATCTGGCATTATTAAAAGCAAGAACCAATACAAGGTTTTTTCTACTGTAAACGGTTTGGTAAACGATGTACTTGTTACCGAAGGAGATGTAGTGACGAAAGGAGATGTGCTCATAAAAATAACCAATACGACGGCAGCATTAAATACAGAAAATGCAAAAATAACTGCAGATTATAATGCGGTAAATGCCAATGCTGAAAGGTTAAATGAACTGCAAATAAATATAACCTTGGCAAAAGCCAAGATGGATGAAGATGCTTCTTTACAAAGAAGACAACAAAATTTGTGGAATCAAAATATAGGTAGTAAATATGAATTGGAGCAGCGGCAATTGGCATATAAAAATTCTGCCACCGCATACGAAGCTGCAAGGCTACGTTACACTCAACTGCAAAAGCAAACCCAATTTCAAGAAAAACAATCGCAAAAAAATGTAGAAATATCTTCTGTTATAAACAATGATTTTAGTATAAAAACCAATACCGATGGAAAAGTATATAACATTTTAGTAAAGAAAGGCGAAATGGTAAATACCCTGAACCCTGTGGCTATTGTAGGTGATGGCGTTGATTATGTAATAGAATTGCAAGTAGATGAATATGATGTAACCAAAATTAAAATGGGGCAGAAGATTTTATTGAATATGGATAGTTACAAAGGAGAAGTGTTTGAAGCAATTGTAATAAGAATAAACCCTATTATGAATGAGAAAACCAAAGCATTTTTAGTAGAAGCCAATTTTGTAAAACCACCACTTACTCTGGTGCCATACCTTACCTGCGAAGCCAATATTATTATTGAAAAAAAAGAAAAAGCGATAACCATACCAAGAAATTATTTACTAGAAGGAGATAGTGTTTGGATAGATGCCAAGAAAAAAAAGAAAGTAACGATTGGGTTGAAAGATTACGAAAAAGTAGAAATAGTGAATGGACTTTCTGCAACCGATTTCATTTTTAAACCAAAAGAATAAAATGAAATTGATAATAAGTATAGCTAAAGCATTATTGCTAGCAAGATGGAAACAAACGTTGATAGCGGCCATAGGCGTAACATTTAGCATTGCCATGTTTATTTCACTATTGAGTTTTATGAGTGGGCTAAATGTTTTATTAGATGGCTTAATGCTAAACAGAACAGCGCATGTACGTTTATTTAACGATACAAAAGCTAGTAAAAATCAACCAATAAGCAGAGTAGATTCTTTTAAAAAAACATACAACTTTATACAGTCTGTAAAAACGGGCAATACAAGAGAGGGTATTTATAATAGTAACGCCATAATAGAAACTTTAAAAAAAGATAAAAATGTATTAGGTGCTGTGCCCAAAATAACAACGCCTGTATTTTTTAATGATGCATCAAAAGAAATTACAGGTGTAGTAAATGGCATAGAAATTGAAAGCGAAGTAAAACTTTTTCACTTGGGTGAATACATTATTAAAGGCAATCCTTTTGATTTAGAAAGACAGTCGAACAGTATTATTTTAGGAAGCGGTTTAGCAGAAGACCTATTGGTAGAAATTGGAGATATTGTTCAAATTTCGGCCATTAGTGGCGAAAGATTTTCGCTTAAGGTAGTTGGGATATATCAATCAGGCGTGGCAGCTTTTGATAAAACACAAAGCTATGCCTCAATAGCTACGGTACAAAAACTATTGGAAAAGCCAAATAGTTATTACACAGATATTCAGATAAAACTAAAGGATATAAATACAGCTCCCATTTTAGCGAAACAATTTTCTACCGTATTTAGTATAGATGCAGAAGATATTTTTACTGCCAATGCACAATTTTCTACAGGTAGTGGTATTAGGGATATTATTTCGTGGGCTGTAGGTGTTGTACTGCTAATAGTAGCAGGCTTTGGTATTTATAATATTTTAAACATGATGATTTATGAAAAAATGGAAAGCATTGCTATTTTAAAAGCCACAGGTTTTACAGGGAAAGATGTGAAACGAATATTTTTAATGATAGCATTGAGTATTGGTTTATTTGGGGGCTTACTAGGCTTACTTTTTGGGTTTGGTATATCAGCAGCAATAGATGCTGTGCCTTTTAAAACGACTGCATTGCCATCTGTAGAAACCTATCCCGTAGATTATAATATTAAGTTTTATATAATAGGAATTGTATTTTCATTAATCACCACCTATTTGGCTGGCTGGCTACCATCTAGAAAAGCAAGCAAGGTGGACCCTGTAATAATTATAAGAGGTAAATAATATGAGTTATAAATTACCAATAGTCCTATTTAGAATGATGTTAGGGTGAGCTTGTCGAACCCGTTGCGCTAAAAGTAACCCGCCTTCGACAAGCTCAGGCTGACATCTTTTATAATTAAATGTATTAAATTATTTACAATTGGTATAATATGAGCGATACTATTTTAGAAGCAAAGAATATTAACAAAGACTTTCACGACCCAATAACGGTGAGGGTTTTGAGCGATATTAATTTCATTATAAAAAAAGGGGAGTTTGTTTCTGTAACAGGAAAATCGGGTTGTGGAAAATCTACTTTGCTCTACATATTATCTACCATGGATACAGATTATGAAGGAGAATTATGGATAGATAGTGTAAGCATGCATGATAAAAAAGAAGCGGAATTGGCACAGGTAAGAAATGAAAAAATTGGTTTTGTATTTCAGTTTCATTATTTGCTTAATGAGTTTTCGGTATTACGAAATGTAATGTTGCCTGCATTAAAATTGGGAAAGTTTTCAGAAAAAGAAGTAGAAGCAAAGGCAATGGAAAAATTAAAAATGTTAGATATAGATAAACTAGCTTTAAAAAATGCCAACCAAGTATCTGGTGGGGAAAAACAGCGAGTAGCCATTGCAAGGGCATTGATAAACGACCCATTGATAATAATGGGAGATGAGCCAACTGGTAATTTGGATAAAAAAAATAGTGAGTTGGTTTTTGATATATTCAAAAAATTAGCAGAAGAGTACAAGCAAACTTTACTTATTGTAACCCACGACCAAAGCATAGCAGATAGAAGCCATAGAATAATTGCGATGGAAGATGGAAAAATAATTAATTAAAATGCAAAGGATGAAACATAAAAATATTATCATCACAAAAGCCTCTGGCACACAAGAAGTTTTTTCTTCTGAAAAATTAAGACATTCGTTGGCTAAATCAGGCGCCAATGAAGCAACGATAGATAATATTCTTTCCGAAATAGAGTCAACATTATATGATGGTATCTCTACAAAAAAAATATATCAAGCAGCTTTTAATATGTTAAAGAGAGGAGACAGAAGCCACGCAGGGCGGTATAATTTAAAAAGGGCCATTATGGCTTTAGGTCCATCTGGTTTTCCTTTTGAAAAATATGTAGCCGCTATATTTGAGTGGCAAGGTTATAAAGTGCAAACCCAACTTTTTTTGAAAGGTTCATGTGTAACACACGAAATAGATGTACTCGCAGAAAGCGATACGGAATTTTTACTGATAGAATGTAAATATCATAATAGTGTAGGCATAGTAAGCGATGTGAAAATTCCGCTGTACATACATTCACGTTACCAAGATGTTTTAAAAAATTGGAATAAAACATCTACTACAAAACCACTCAATTGCTGCTTGGTTACCAACACAAAATTTTCTAGTGATGCGGTTACATATGGCAACTGTATTGGTATAAAATTGCTAGGCTGGGATTATCCTAGCAAAAAAAGTTTGAGTAGTCTTATAGATAAATCGGGATTATATCCCATAACATGCTTAACAACACTCACCAATAAAGAAAAGGAAAATGTACTCGCTGAGGGTACTGTATTATGTTCTTCGCTTTTGCAAAATGAAACCTTACTAAAAAAACAGGGTATCGGACAAAGTAGAATGACAAATATAATTCTGGAGATAAAATCGCTTTGCAAATATTAGATAAAATTACTTTATTTAAAAAAGTAAATGATTTTTAATTTATATAACATGCTGTAATCAAATTTCGATTCTTTAAAACAAACGCCATTCAGGTGGCTAAAGCCGAATGCAAAATGGGCTAAAGCCCAAATATTTTTTCAATTTTTATCCTCGTGCTAAAGCACGAGGCA
>JANOZW010000197.1:0-22432 GCA_031429575.1 Ferruginibacter sp. | reverse complement strand
CTTTCAAATTTCAATAATAACTACAATTTTGAAATTCTTTTTTTCAAATAAATTAATCTAAACTATATTTTTTCTTTTTAGAAAATATCTATAATACAAAAGAGAGAATGCTTTTTCAAACATTCTCTCTTTTACTTTTTTTATAAAGATTAAAAAGCATACTTACCATCAGCACATAATTTATTTGCTATTCTTCTTCTTGCTTCTTTGCTATTAAAAGGTTGTGTTTTTGTAAATCGTTTTAGGCCCAATAGCATCATGCGTTGCTCATCGCCATCGGCAAAAGCATTTATAGCTTCTTTACCAGCTTTGTTTACGGCATCTACAGCGTCGTTTAGGTATACATGTGTCATATCGCTTTGTATGCTTACCGCTGCAGCACCTTGCTTGTCTGTCATTTTTATTAAACGAAGTAATGCACTTTCTGCATTAAAAGTAAGTATGGCCATATCTGCAATGTTCATCAATATTTCTTGCTCATCGCTTAGGCTCATCATTAGTTTTTGCACAGCAGCACCTGCTACCATCAATATTGCTTTTTTCATTTGCAATATTGTTTTTTTCTCTGTAGCAAAAGGCGTTTCATCATCATTTCCAAATTCAGGAATACTCATCAACTCTTTACTAACCGCCATAGCAGGCCCCATCAAATCTAACTTACCCTTCATGGCACGCTTCAGCATCATATCCACCGTAAGCAAACGATTTATTTCATTCGTACCTTCATAAATTCTATTAATTCTGCTGTCTCTGTATGCACGGCTAATCATATACTCATCGCTAAAGCCATTACCACCGTGTATTTGCACACCTTCATCTACAATTAAATCTAGTACTTCACTACCATCTACTTTTAGCATGGCACATTCTATTGCAAATTCTTCAGCTGCACCAAGATGCGCTTCCGCATACGATTTACCAGCTGCTTCTAGTTCTGTTTCTTTATCATCTATCCATTTGCTTGTACGGTACAATGCACTTTCGCTCACCCATATACGTGTAGCACATTCTGCCAACTTATGTTTAATAGCACCAAAATTTGCAATAGCTGTTTTAAATTGCTCTCTGGTATTTGCATATTGTATGCTACTATCCAGTGCCATTTTAGCACCACCCAATGCTGCCGCACACAATTTCAATCTTCCAATATTTAAAATATTAAAAGCTATCACATGTCCTTTGCCAGCCTCACCCAATAAGTTTTCTACGGGTACTTTACAATCTTGAAAATATAGCTGTACAGTTGATGAACCTTTAATTCCCATCTTATGTTCTTCTGCACCAAGTGTAAAACCTTCCATGCCACGCTCTACAATAAATCCCGTAAATTTTTCACCATCTATTTTTGCAAACACCGTATATACATCAGCAAAACCACCATTGGTAATCCAGCATTTTTGTCCGTTTAATAAATAATGTTTGCCATCGGCAGAAAGTGCCGCAGTCGTTTTTGCACTCAACGCATCGCTACCTGCATTTGGCTCAGTAAGGCCGTAAGAACCTTTCCACTCGCCACTTGTAAGCTTTGGTATGTATTTTTTCTTTTGCTCATCTGTACCAAAATATAAAATAGGTAATGTACCAATTCCTGTATGTGCAGCTATGGCAACACTAAAACTAAAACCACCGCCCAATCCTTCATTCACTAGAGTAGAAGTAATAAAATCTTTACCCAAACCACCAAACTCCTCAGGTGTAGATGCACCCAAAAGCCCCTGTTCACCAGCTTTTTCCATCAGCGAAGGCATAAGCCCTGGTTCTAGTTTATCAATTCTATCCACCACTGGCAAAACTTCTGTGTGCAAAAATTGTATGCACATGTCTTTCACCATTTGTTGCTCTTCATTAAAATCTTCGGGCGTAAAAGTTTCAAAAGCATTGCTTTCTTTGATTAAAAATTCGCCACCTTTTAATGTTGTGGTTGTTGTTGTATTCATGATTATTTAATTTTATTATTTAAAAATGTTTGGTGTTTGTGGTTTGGTGTTCTTTGTTTGGGGTTTGTATTATAATTTTAAGTCTGTGCTTATTATCGAACTCCTCAATTTATCGACCCCAACGCCAAACAACAAACACCAAACAATTATGCACTCAAATTTTCATACACCATATTTAACACCTCTTTCGCTATTTCAATCTGCCCATTTGTAACACCAGCCAAAGCTTCGTTCAATGTTTGATTAGCCACATCCATACTCAACTCTTGCAATTTTTGTGCCTCAGGCGTAGTGCAAACTTTATTTATTCTCCTGTCCGTTTTATCCGCCATCCGTTTTACAAGCCCCAATTTTTCCAAATTATCCACTAGTCGGGTAATGCTCGGCTTATCTCTAAACGTAGCATCGCACAATTGTTGTTGGCTTAGCCCATCTTCTTTCCACAAATGATACAGCACACTCCACTGCTCAATGGTAATATCCACGCCAGCTTGCTTAAAATTTTTTTGCAAACGGCGTGCAATAGCCGTGCTTGCTTTGCCAGTTATAAAACTGTATAATTCGCTTTTTTTAAATTGGTTGTTGGGCATATAGTTGTTTAAACAACTATATAAAGATAAGTAATGATTTTAAATTTCAAAATTTTATTTTTGTTAAATCGTAAAGTGATTGTTTTCAACAACGACTTCGTCATTGTCCAAACAAAAACGCAGCTATGGTCATCATCGTTGTGTCACTCACTTGTACGGCATACCTTTATTCAACGTTTAATGGCAGCACTTTTAGTTATAGCAATCATCTTTTTAGTTCTATATATTTCGCTTATCATCTATTACCGATTTGCGTTTACCTCAATCCCAACAATCAACAATAAAACAATTCAACATTTCAACAATTCAACACAGCTCTCCATCATCATCCCAGCCCGTAACGAAGAAGCCAATATAGAAAACTGCCTACAGTCCATTTTACAAAACAATTACCCAGCACATTTATTTGAAATAATTGTAGTAGATGATCACTCAGAAGATAACACCCCAATCATAGTAAAAAAATATGTAGCGCAAAATGTAAAACTCATTTTGCTAAAAGATTTTGTAACCGATAAAATAAATTCATATAAAAAGAAAGCCATAGAAGTAGCCATAGCACAAGCAAGCGGCACGCTCATTATTACCACCGATGCAGATTGTATTGTACCCACAACTTGGTTACAAACCATTGCAAGTTTTTACGAAGAAAAGAAACCTGCGTTTATTGCAGCGCCAGTTTTAATAGATTCTTCCTATTCTTCACAAGCCCATACCCACAAGGAAACTTCAAAAGGTAGCGAGTTTATCATCCCTTCTTACTCTATTAGAGAAGATTCAGTTGCTATACCAATTTTAGTAGATACCTCCTATTCATCACAAGCCCATAGCCACAAAGAATATGTAAAAGGTAGCGAGTTGAGCCACCCTTCTCCACCACGTGGAGAAGGGCAGGGGTTGAGGGTGCAGGGGTTGAGGGCATGGGGGGTGAGGCTCTTCCAATCCCTAGATTTTATGACCCTCCAAGGCATAACAGCAGCGGTAGTTCACAAAAAACAAATGACCATGTGTAATGGCGCAAACATGGCTTATGAGCGTGCTGCATTTTACGAAGTGGGCGGCTTTGCAGGCATAGATAATATTGCCAGTGGTGATGATATGTTGCTCATGCATAAAATTTATAAACAATATCCTGAAAGGGTTTTGTTTTTAAAATCAAAAGAAGCTATTGTAAAAACAGCACCAGTAAATACCATCAACCAATTTTTTAACCAACGAATCCGATGGGCGAGCAAGGCTGACAAATACGATGATAAAAGAATATTGCCGGTATTGATTTTAGTGTATTTTTTTAATGTTGTGATGTTGGTGCTTCCCATTGTTGCTCTTTTTAATAATGCTCAATATTCAATATTCAATGTTCAATGTTCAATGTTGGGCGTATGGTTGTGGATGCTGCTTTTCAAAATAGTGGTGGAATTGTTTTTCCTTTTTCCTGTTGCCAATTTTTTTGGAAAGAAAAGTATGTTGTGGTTTTTTCCTTTTTTACAACCGTTTCATATTTGTTACACCATTATTGCAGGTTGGTTGGGTAAATTTGGAAAATACACTTGGAAGGAGAGGAAGGTTAAATAATGAGAATGAATTGTAATGTTTAGCTTTATTTAATGTCACCCCTTCGGGGTTTGTCTGACTTCTAATTTTAAATCTATATTAATATCAGCCTTTCAGGCTTTGCGAATCCCGAAGGGATAACATTAATATAGTAACGAATAAGTAAATGAAATCCCAACCCCGAAGGGGTGACATTAGATAAATACAAGCTCATAAAAACCTTTCAATTAAAATATTTTTAGGAAGCCTAAATTGTTATTTTAGTATTAATAAATAATTTTTAAACTTACACGGGATGAGACCATGATTTTTCAACTACACGATACCGATATTTATTTCCCTAAACCTGCATTTGCAGAACCCGATGGCTTGCTAGCTATTGGCGGAGACTTAAGTACAGAGCGGCTTTTGTTAGCTTACCAAAGTGCCATCTTTCCGTGGTATAGCGATGGCGAACCGATACAATGGTTTTCGCCGCTAGAGCGTTGTGTATTATTTCCACAAAAAGTTTTTGTAAGCAAAAGCATGCAGCAAGTTATCAACAGAAAAATATTTACCATTACAACCAACACCGTTTTTGAAGATGTGATACAACATTGTGCCAATACAAACCGCAAAGACCAAGATGGCACATGGATAACAAACGATATGCAAAAAGCATATATAAATTTACACAAACTCGGCATAGCAAAAAGTGTAGAGGTATGGCAAAACAACGAACTCGTTGGTGGTTTATATGGTCTAAAAATAAATAATATTTTTTGTGGCGAAAGTATGTTTAGCAAAGTAAGCAATGCATCTAAAGCGGCATTGATATGGCTTTGTACAAAAAATAATTATGCCTTAATAGATTGCCAAGTGAGAACAGAGCATTTGATAAGTATGGGGGCGGAGATGATAAGTAGAGCAGATTACATCAATCTATTGCATAATAAAAGTTGAGGAAAGATATACTGATGAAGGGCTGCGCTGCTTAGCCGAAAATCCTTTTTGTGTAGCTTTAGCGAAACAAAAAGATTGTAGGCGGGCAGCGAACAAATGTTCAACAGAATTGTTTTGTTGACAGCACCAAAATTTTAAAAAATGAATCATACATTGTGACATGGTAGAAAATAAAAATCCAGATATAATTTTAATAGGTGCAGGTATAATGAGTGCCACGCTTGGCGTTATTTTAAAAGAATTAGAGCCAAGTATTTCAATTGCTATTTTTGAGCGATTAGATGATGTCGCACTAGAAAGTTCAGATGCTTGGAACAATGCGGGCACGGGGCATTCGGCGTTTTGTGAACTCAATTATACTCCCGAAAAAGAAGATGGTAGCATTGATATTTCTAAAGCGCTAAAAATAGCTGCGCATTTTGAAATGAGCAAACAGTTTTGGAGCTATTTGGTAGAGCAAAAATATTTTAACGCCCCACAAGATTTTATTAATCATATTCCACATATGAGTTTTGTATGGGGCGAAGAAAATGTACAGTATCTTAAAAAAAGATACGAAGCACTTACGCAAAATGCATTATTTGATGGTATGCAATTTTTGGATAATGCTGCACAAATAAAAAATTGGATACCGCTGGTGATGGAAGGCAGAGATGCCGATGAAAAAGTAGCAGCCACAAAAATAGATATTGGGACCGATGTGGACTTTGGTGCACTAACAAGGGCATTGATAAAACATTTGCAAGCGCAAGAAAATGTAACGCTATATCTTAACCATGAAGTGCGAGATTTAGAAAAAGAAAGTGATGGCACATGGCAAATAAAAGTAAAAGATTTGTTTGATGATGAGAAGAAAACTTTTGTAACGCCGTTTGTTTTTCTTGGTGCAGGTGGTGGCTCGTTGCCATTGCTAGAAAAATCGGATATTGAAGAAGCCGAGGGCTATGGCGGATTTCCAATAAGTGGGCAGTGGCTAAAATGCAATAACAAAGCTGTGATAGAACGGCATGCTGCAAAAGTATATGGCAAAGCAAGCGTGGGTGCGCCTCCCATGAGTGTTCCGCATTTGGATACACGTATGATAGGCGGAGAAAAAGCTTTGTTGTTTGGCCCGTTCGCAGGGTTTTCTACAAAATTTTTAAAGCAAGGTTCGTTTATGGATTTGCCTTTGAGCATTGAGTTTGACAATATTTATCCGATGCTTTCTGCTGGTTGGCACAATTTGGATCTTACAAAATATTTGATAAAACAAGTGGCACAATCTGATGAAGATAGAATGGATGCATTGAAAGAATATTTACCAAATGCTGTTGCAGAAGATTGGGAACTCGCCATAGCAGGACAGCGAGTGCAAATAATAAAAAAAGATGAAGAAGAAGGTGGCGTATTAGAATTTGGTACAGAGATAGTAGCTGCTGCTGATGGCTCGCTTGCAGCGTTGCTTGGTGCATCGCCAGGTGCATCTACATCGGTGTCTGTAATGATAGATGTGTTGAAAAAATGTTTTCCTATCCAAATGGAAAGTGAAGCTTGGCAAACAAGACTAAAAACTATGATACCTTCGTATGGGCAAAAATTATCAGAAGATGCAGCGCTTTGTAAAGCAGTTAGGGAAAGAACTACGAGGTTGTTGGAGTTGTAAATTTTCGCCACGAATGTCACGAATTACCACGAATGTTTTTTATTCGTGTACATTAGTGTTATTCGTGGCTAACTAAAAAAACATGAGCGAAACAAAACATACAGACATTACCATTTGGAAAAAACTTCGTCGAAAAAAATCGGCAATGGTGGGCTTGTGCATTATTGTGTTAGCGCTGCTTGTTTGTATTTTTGGTTACATCGTTGCGCCAGATGCTAGTACAGATGCAGATTTGCAAACGGTAGAGATACAATCAAAACCGCTAGGTTACAAACAACAATTTTTAAAAATTCCTATTAATAATAAAACGGAGCAATCATTTTTTACTAGTTTATTTTTTGGAAAACCATCAACGTATAAATTTTTACCAATAAAAAGTTATACAATAAATGCTGGAAATATTGTTGTGAATAAATATGTAGATGAAGATACTTCTGTTGTACAATCTTATAGCATTAATGAAATAACGAATAATCATCTCGAAAATATTCAACAACAAATTATCACAAAAAAATATTGGTTGGGCACCGACGCTTTTGGTAGAGATATGCTTAGCCGAATTATTATTGGCACAAGGGTAAGTATGATGGTGGGTTTGGTGGCAGTTATTATTTCGCTTAGCATTGGTATTTTGTTAGGCGCATTTGCTGGCTATTACAAAGGCAAAATAGATGCGGCCATAATGTGGTTTTTAAATGTAACATGGAGTATTCCTACTTTATTATTGGTATTTGCCATTACGCTTGCATTAGGTAAAGGGTTTTGGCAAATATTTATTGCAGTTGGTCTCACGCTTTGGGTAAGTGTAGCAAGGCTTGTACGTGGGCAGGTAATGGCAGTAAAAGAATTAGAATATGTACAAGCCGCAAGGGCATTGGGATTTAAAGACTTCAGGATTATTTTCAAACATATTTTACCAAATATTATTGGTCCAGTATTGGTAATTGCTGCGGGTAATTTTGCCACTGCTATTATTGTAGAAGCTGGTTTAAGTTTTTTAGGCATTGGTGTACAGCCTCCACAACCAAGTTGGGGGCTTATGATAAAAGAAAATTACAACCTCATTATTACGCACAATGCTGCTCAGGCACTTATACCTGGCTTTGCTATCATGCTATTGGTATTGGCATTTAATTTATTGGGTAGTGGGTTGAGAGATGCGGTGGATGTGAAGGAAGTAGCCCCCTAAATCTCCCGAAGGGGGACTTTGGCCCTTTGAATATGGAAATACATTCACCTGTTGCGAGTTGCGGGTTTAGGGGTTACGGGTTTAATAAATTTGTAAATCTAAAATCAAATAAATCAGAAATCTAAAATCAAACTTTTATCTTCGCAAAAATTTAATCTATGCTACCAAAGTACAAACGTATACTTCTTAAGCTTTCGGGTGAATCTTTAATGGGTGATAAAAACTTTGGTTTAGATTCTACAGTAATTGCACAATACGCACAAGAGATAAAACAAATAACCGATATGGGTGTGCAAGTGGCTATTGTAATTGGTGGTGGTAATATTTACCGTGGTATGAACGAGGCTGAAACAGGCATTGAGCGTGCACAAGGAGATTATATGGGCATGCTGGCTACAGTAATAAATGGCATGGCATTGCAGAGTGGTTTAGAAAAAGCTGGTGTAGTTACTAGGCTACAAAGTGCAATAAAAATGGAGCAAATAGCTGAACCGTATATTCGTAGGCGTGCTATGCGACATTTGGAAAAAGGGCGTGTGGTTATTTTTGGTGCTGGTACCGGCAACCCTTACTTTACTACTGATACTGCAGGTTCTTTAAGAGCAGTGGAAATAAAGGCAGATGTTATTTTAAAAGGCACAAGGGTAGATGGTATTTATACAGCAGATCCAGAGAAAGATCCAACTGCTACAAAATATGGTCATATCACTTTTGCAGAATGTATTGCACAAAATTTAAAAATAATGGATATGACCGCTTTTACACTTTGCATGGAAAATAATTTACCAATCGTTGTTTTTGATATGAATAAGCCTGGTAATTTAATGAGTGTGGTAATTGGTGAAAAAACAGGCACATTAGTAAGATAAAAAATAAAAATATTCATTACAGAGGCGTAAGATTAATTTCTTGCGCCTTTGTAGTTATTTGCCTATAAATTAATAAAATCTTATAAATCCTTACGTAATCCCAATCGTATACCTACTGTATGAAATTTTTGGCTGAATGTTATTTCATCCTTTGTCATTGGCGATAGACTATATCGTATATATGGTTCAGCCATTAGATGTAACTTTTCGTTTAACTTATAATAAACTGAGGCGCTGCCTAAAAAACTAACCCCAACATTTGATTTATACTGATATTTAGAATTGGTTTTAGCAGAAGAAAGATCAATAACATTCCCACTGGGGTCCACTGCACTGCCTGTTTGTTTGCTACTAATGTTTACTATTGCGCCAGCACTTAAGTTGGTATGCAATCTTCCATTTCCAAATTCAAAGCCTGCTTGTATTGGTATATCAATCGTTCTATAAACATTGGTACTTTTTTTATATTGTACACTAGCGGTGGTGTAATTGGCGATGGTATCTCCAATACTATTTACTTGTACAACACGTTCTAAAACATATCCGTTAAAAGCAATAAACCTTTCATTTATTTGACTATAATTCACCCCTATGCGAAAACTTACGCCACTACCAAAAACTTTTGTGTAACGCACACCTGCGCTGAATGCATAATGGATACCTGTGCTTGCTTTTCGTTGTGCAATGTATGTATTGCCTGTATCTGCATAGCTTTTAAAAATATAGTCGGGGCCGCCATATATTTCAATATATTTTTTGTTGCCTGCAGCATTTTTTTCTGCTTCTGGGCAAGGTACAAATGCAATGATGGGTAATTTTTTTGTTTTAACTGTGGGAATAAATAAATGATTTTCATTGATAAAGTCTGCATTTGTGATTGTAGCAATAAGCACATTATTTATATTTTCATCTTCCTCATTTTTAGAAATATTTATCTTAGTATTTTCTTTAAGGTTTTTATTTTTGCCTATAATCTTTGTTACATCATTTTCTTCAATTGGGTTTGGTTCTACTGATAATGTGTTATTTTTTCTGTTTTGTGAAACGATACTATTTTTATTTATTGCATTTGTTGAAGTAGTTACTACTTCTTCCTTTGGTTGAGCTTGCTCGATAGTTGTCAAATTTTCTTTATCCTTATTTATTGTTGTTGCGCTATTTTCTTGTTTACTATTTATTGTCGGTAAAGAATTTTTTTGTTTGTTTATAGAAATTTCTTTTGTAGATGTATTTTTATTGTACATAAAATAATATCCAATCGCAATGCTCGAAAGGATTACTAAAAAGGTTGCTGCCACTTTTCCAACATTAGAAAACCAAAAACCTACTGGCTTTTGTTTCTCTTTTTGGCGGGCAATGTTTTCCCAAATGTGCGCACCAACTTCTGGCTTATAACCATCAAATTGTTTTTGTACAAAATCATCAAATAATTTATTTTTCATTTTATTTCTTTTTGTCTATTGCTATCTGCAATTAACATTTTTTTCATTTATTTTTATACCGCCACTCTTTGCATTTGCAATACTTCTTTTTGCAAAAGGTTTCTTGCTTTTACTAATTGGCTCCTACTTGTTCCGGGCTGTATGCCCAACATATCGGCTATTTCATCGTGTTGGTATCCTTCTATTACATACAAATTAAAAACCAATCTGTACCCATCTGGTAATCTATTTATGATTAATAATAAATCTTTTTCTGTAAGATGGTTAAATGAAGGCACATCATTTACATCTATATCTGTACTTTCTCTTATTTCTTCTACAGAAACTTCTTTTGAATAACGGCTAAGCGTATATTTTTTTAATGCAGTATTTACTACAACCCTCCTCATCCAGCCTTCAAAAGACCCATCACCTTTAAATTGATTAATTTTATTGAAAATTTTAATAAAGGCATCTTGCAAAATATCTTCCGCATCTTCTTTATTACGGGCATAGCGGTTACATACTCCCAAAAGGGAGCTTGCATAACGGGTAAAAAGGCTTCTCTGACATGCAGCGTCTTCCCTTATGCAACCTTTTATAAGTTCGGTATCGGTCAATATTCTTGGGTTGATAACCTCATATTTACATATAAGATACGTTTTTGGTAATAAATGCTGCCCGCCAATAAATATACAATTATTATTAGTTTTGATAATAATCAAAATGTTAAATAACCTTTGTACCTATGGATTACGAAAAAAAGATACAATTATTGCTTTCAGAAAATGAATTTTTGCAAGAGCAATTGGAAGATTTGAATAATGAAATTCGTAAAAAAGAGGAAGAAATTTCTTTGTTAGGAGATGGTGTAGAAAGCGAAGCATCTCTTAGAAGCAGAATTGAGAACAATCTTGTAGAAATAGCGCAGTTAAAATACAATAGTGAAGAAGTTTTGAAAAAAGCGGCCGCCGTAGAAATGATGAATGAGGAACTAGAGCTAAATTTATTAAAACAAATAAAAGGTCGGCAACAAGAAAAAGCAGAAATAAAGGAATTGAATTCCGTAAAGGCTAGCAATGAGATTTTAAGTAGCGAATTGGATGAAGCTGTAACATTGTATAAAAAAGTGACTGCACTAAAAAAAGAGTTGGCAGAGGCAAAAAGTATTGCTGAAATGAAAGAAATAGAAAACAAGCATTTGAGGGAAGAGGTAGAGGAATTGAATGCTTTGTTGAAAGAGTTAAGGAAGTAAAAGATTATGTATATATAAATAATTTGCCATGCCAATAGAATTTCTTACTTTAGGTATCTAAAAACCTCACATTATGAACCTAATTGAAAGAGTTAAAAACATTTTAGTAACCCCAAAAACAGAATGGGAAGTAATTAATGGAGAAACGGCTACCCCAATGTCGTTACTTACAAGTTATGTGTTGCCTCTAGCAATAGTTGCAAGCTTGGGTACAATTTTTAAGTTTTTGTTATTCTCGGGTATTGCTGGCGGCTTTGGTATGAAATATATTATAGCCTCGGCAGTAATTGCTTTTATTGCTTCTATACTTGCTTTTTATTTAACAGCAATTATTGTAGATATGCTTGCGCCAAGTTTTGGTTCTGAGAAAGACTTAAATAAATCGGCTCAGTTAGTTGCTTATTCAGGAACGCCATCTTATGTTGGGGGATTACTTTCTTTTATTCCAATAATTGGATGGCTTGTTTCTTTAGCTGCCTGGGGGTATGGTATCTATTTAATGTATTTGGGTATTGGACCATTAAAAAAGACACCTGAAGATAAAAAAGTTATTTACATGATTGTGGCATTTGCAATAATGATAGCTATTTATTTTGTGATTGCTGCTATATTAGGCGCAATAATCCTTACTTCTATGATTGGAGTAACAGGAAGCCTAAATGGAGCACTAGGAAATTAAACTAATTTTATTAAGATATTTTTTAGAAGCATCTTTGTAAAAAGATGCTTCTTTATTTTAAAAAATTGAAAAATGAACTCCATAGCCGATATAAGAAAAGATTACAAACTATGCTCCTTATCTGAATTGGATGTGGCGGCAAATCCTATTGATCAATTTACAATATGGTGGAACGAAGCCATAGCAAGCAATATAGATGAAGTGAATGCCATGACACTTGCTACTGCGGATGCAAACGGACGACCTTCTGCAAGAATCGTTTTGCTAAAAGGCATGAGCGAAAATGGGTTTGAATTTTTCACTAATTATGAAAGTAACAAAGGAAAAGAAATGGCTGCCAACAATAAAGTGGCATTGGTATTTTTTTGGAAAGAATTAGAACGTCAAATCAGAATAGAGGGGACAGTATCAAAATTAACAGAAGCAGAGAGTGACAAATATTTTTTTAGTCGCCCTGCGGAAAGTAGAATAGGGGCATGGTCATCGCCACAAAGCAGTATTATAGAAAGTAGAGATCTTTTAGACGAAAATGTATTGCAAGCCAAAGCAAGATTTGATGGAAAAGAAATACCACGACCTCCATTTTGGGGGGGGTATATTGTAAAACCTGCGTGTATAGAGTTTTGGCAAGGCCGCTCAAACCGCTTGCATGATAGAATAGCTTATTTTTTAGAAAATAATATTTGGGGCATAAAAAGACTTGCTCCATAAAGAAGGGCTAATCATTGCTGACTAGCCCTTAAAATTATTTTGCTTTTTTAGCAGCCGCTTTTTTTTCAGCTACTTCTGCTTTAGGTGCCACACTTGTTGCTACTTTAGCTGGTCTAACTTTCCCAAAAGACCCTGCAAATGTTTTTCCTTTTTTTGTTTTAATATCACCACGTCCCATAATATATTTTTTATTTGATTTAGATTATAAAAAAAGCAAGATACACTATTGTATCTTGCTTTTAAAAAGTTTTGTTGCAACTTAGATTTTAGAAGATAATTCTTTACCTGCTTTAAACTTAGCAACTTTCTTTGCTTTGATTTTGATAACAGCTCCTGTTTGAGGATTGCGACCGTTTCTTGCTGCTCTTTTAGATACAGAGAAAGTACCGAAACCTACTAGAGTAACTTTATCACCTTTCTTTAAAGTTTTTGTAACTGCATCTACAAATGCATCTACAGTTGCATTAGCTTGTGTTTTTGTAATGCCTGCATCTTCTGCAATTTTTGCGATTAATTCTGCTTTGTTCATAATGAGTTTTTTGAATAATTTATAGTAGGGCAAATATAGAAGGTTTTTGATAGCAACAAAATTTTTTTAGCACTTTTTTTTAGTTAAAATATTGCTACAATCCCCTGCACACAGGTATTACAGCCTTGTATAATGTTGATAAAAAAAATAAATAAAATACAATATTTATAAAAGTCAATACAGCAAAGGGTTTCAGGTTTTTTGTTTCAAAAAAACTACTGCCAGAAAGGATTTGCGGATACCCTATTTGTTAGAAAAAAATGAAAAATGGTTTTGCACAATTAGTCCACAATTTGCATTACAGACCTAAAAGCGATGAATTTATCGCCCCATTTGGCAAAAGAGCGGTTTCGCATTTCTGTAGAAAATTTTTCGATATACAAATTATAGAGCGCTTTGCTTTCTGCAAAATATTGAATGGCGTAAGTTGGTCCTTCTGTTTCGTCAATTTCTAGTAGTTTTAATATTTTGAAGTTAGTGAAACATCTCGTTTGCATTATATCAATTACATGTTCTTCTTTTAACCATTGCAACCATTCGCCGTGTATGCTGTTGTGTACTTTTATGGTAACGTTATATAGTATCATTGGTTGTTTTTTTATCTACTTCTTTTATCATTTTTTTTGTGAGTAAAAGTAAAATGAATAAACCTGCTACTAGTGCTGTCCAAATTATCCATTTGTTATTTGTTTCTTTTTTCACTTCGGTTTTTTCTTGTAAAGGGAAAGCTGAAATGTTTTTTATAGTTAAAAAAGTAGCTGTATCTCTAAAACTAAAGCTGAGCTTTGCAAAATCATAAATAGGTTCTACGGCTTTTCCATTACCCATTATTAATCTATAACTATTTCCTGCTTCTAAGTAAGTTTTAAGAATATGCTCGTTTAAAGTAGTGCTTACTTCGTTTATCTTTAGTGGTAAATTGTCTTCGTTGTGTACCAAAAGATAAAAAATACTATCATTTATACTTAAGAGTGGCAAAAGAAAATTCAAATTACTATTGTTTGAAATGGTAAATGATTGCAATAATTTTCCAGGATTAGAAAATGAATGATTAGGATTTGTTGGAATAAATATATCTGCATTCCTAGAATAATATTTCACGCCACTCACTTTTATATTAAACCCGTCAAAATGATATGGATGTTGTTGCGTAATTTTTATGTAAGAAATTTTGTTACTGTCTTTTTGAGAAATAATAGGAGATGGATTTACTAATACCTTACTTTTAAAAACACCTAAGTCTTCAATTTTAGCAATAGATGTAATTCCAATTACATCATATGGATCTTTATTGCTATTGAAAATTACAAGTCTATAAAAATTGTAATTGTTTAATGGGAAATTGATATTAAAAGTATTCTCGCTTTTAGTGTCAGAAGGTATTGGGTTTATTAAAATACTGTCGTTTATAACAAACCAATTTTTATTATCATCGCTACCGCTTAATGAACAGTATCGTTCAGCAGTTGAATTTCTAATACTTAACTCTACATTATTAAGTTCTGTATTTTTTCCATTAATAATAAAAATAGAATTTGCTCTATTATTTTCTAAAACTGAATATTTCAAATCCCAATTTGCCGAATGACTAGTAATCTCGTATGCTGGCACATGCAATACATGCGGTACCCATTTACCCGCTCCATTCACAATACGAACATCGCTATAATCCGTTTTTAAATGTGTATTTATTTCTGGCGATAAAACAATATTGTAAAAACCAGATGTTTTTATACTATCAAGTGCTGCATAAAATCTGTATCCTTCTACTTGTGCATTACAACAAATAGAAATAATACAATAAATAAAAATATTAATCAGTTTTCTTTTCATCGTCAATTATTATTTTTTTTAATCGTTGATACATAAATGAAACAACCAACAGCAATACACCCAAGCAGAAAAATGCGGCAATTTTTCCTCCCGCAGGTATGTTTCTAATATCAAATACAAATAATTTAAATAGGGTTAGCGAAAATAAACTAAGCGAAATAATGCGTAACGTACGATACTTGTATCGCATACCTAGCCACATAAATACAAAAGAACATAAGCCCCATAAAATTGGCAGCCCCGTTTTAATATATACCCTCGTTATTTCTTCTAACGTATTTGTTGGGCTAAAGAAAATTTGATTATTTACTAAATTAATTTCTACACTAAGTATTGTTACAATAACAGCACACATTATCCAAACAATTGGGTTAAAGCTTTCTTTAAAACTTTCTTTATTGTTTTTGAGTAAATAAATAAGCTTATACAAACAAATTCCCACAAGTATTACACTTAGCCAATGCACTATAAAATGAGTTTCATTTTTATGTTGTAAAAACATATCCCTTTGTATAGAAAAAGTTGGTATTTCAGCCATTAGGAAAAGTATAACCACAGCAGAAAGCATAGGCAGTAGGGCTTTCCAAGACAGTGCTAGTTTATTTATTTTTTGATTAACCGTTATCAATACAAGTACAAACGATAATGTATAGAGCAGCAAATACAATGTGCTAATATTTTGCGTTGGGAAACGATAACTAAATTGATGACTTATTTCCAATAGGCCAACTAAAAATAATATCACAAGTGATATTATTCTAAACACATTTTTATTTGAAACAATTAATTTGTGCTCACTATTATTTTCAATTTCTTTTTTGCTTATCAAAAACAATAAGTAGGTGGCAATGGCTACAAACAACCCTGTAATAAATATTTTATTGAAGATGATGTTTAACGGGAGCTTATCGAAAGCATTGTAGATGTTTAACCAATCGAGTAATAAACTTATCATCATTAACCCCCACACCAATAATGATGCATATTGAATGATATTAATTTTTGATTTTGTGTACAACCAAAACAACAATACAGCTTCACTAGCCCAAAAGAGTGTAATATAGTTGCCATGTAATTGTAATGGTGCAGTTATAGAAATAAACGTAAGCGTAATACCAATAAGCAAATACAAAATATTTTTATCCATTTTTTGCTTGCGAAAAAGGAAATATGATGCTGCCAAATTAAATATGCCCATGCATCCACTAAACAATCCTTTAAATTCTATTGCACCCATTTTGCTTAAACAATATATACCAGCTCCAAAAAACAAAGCCGTATTTGCCAATAAAATACCAAAATCAGAAGCAATAAATTTTTTCTTCTCACTTACATTATATGCAATATTTATAGCAAAGAATAAGAAATAGAAAATAATGGCGAACAAAAATCCATTTGCATACCTACCCGCAGGAGCATCATAAGGCAAAGAAACTAACCAGCTAGCAAACAAAATTATCGTAAAAATAAAGCTAAGTAAATTTAGTAGTCGCCAAGATTTGTTGTAAGCAATTATAAGTAAACCACTATTTAAAACAATTAAATAAATAAACAAAGTGACGTAATTGCCACTGCCCGAACTTACTAAAAATGGTGCTATAAAGCCCCCAACCAAAGAAATAATGGCTAGTTCTTGTTTGTCGTATAAAATTGATAGTGCCACCGCAAAAGCAGTAATAACGAGCATTATGACGAAAGCTGTTGTTTGGTTAAACAAACCAAATTGTTTGTATGCCAGTGTTATGGTAAAATAAAAAACTGCCAACCCTCCGCCTGCTAATACAGAGCTGAAGCTTCTATAGCTGTTACGCATTTTGTGTGCAATGCCAATTAAAATTCCGCCGCATAAAATACCAATACCAACTCTTCCGACAGCGCCAACCCAATTTTGGTCAATAGCATATTTTACAAAAAAGCCAATCGCCAATACTAAAATGGCTATACCTATTTTGTTTACCAAATTTTCACCAATAAACTTTTCCATGTCGGGGTGGCGTTCAAAAAAAGTTGGTGCTGGCGGCGGAGGTATATATTTTTCTTTAATTGGTGGCGCAGAAAAGTTAGGAATGGCTTCTTCAATTGGAGGAATAGTTTCTTGTGCCGTTTTTTCTACTATAACCTTTTCGCCATCTTCTGGTAATACTTCCACAATATTTCCTGCTGCAAAATCCGAACCTATATTCTCTTTTTCTACTACGCTAAAGATGCTTACGTATGGTTTTTGTTCAGGTACTAGTGCAGGTACTATAGGGGTTTCTTGTTTGGTTTCTTCTACTGGAGGGAAAGGTTTCGATGCATTTTCGAAGAGTACTTTATTCAACTGTTTTTGTAGTAATTTTATTTCTCCTTCAAGTTTTGAAAGATAGCTTTTTAAATTACTATTTTGTACAACAATAATAATAATTAATGCTACAAGTAAGAGACTAGATAGACCTTCCATGAAATGTGTAGTTAGTTAGAATACCAAATATAGACACTACATATCATTACCAACAATATAATGGCATAAAGTATTCTTAAAAGTTTTAACTACAATTTTATATCCAAAAATATAGGGCAATGGTCGCTATGCTTTACATCTGGCAAAATATGTGCGCCAACTAATTGTTTTTCTAAAGGAGAGGTTACAGTAATATAATCTATACGCCAGCCTTTGTTGTTTAAGCGAACACTTGGAAAACGCTGACTCCACCAACTGTAATGATGTGGATCTTTATTAAAGACTCTAAAGGTATCTATCCATCCGCTGCCTAAAAATTGCGTCATCCATTCTCTTTCTTCAGGTAAAAAGCCCGATGATTTTTTGTTCCCTTTGGGGTCGTGAATATCAATTTCATTATGCGCAATATTATAATCTCCACAAAGAATAATTTTTGGATTGGTGTTTTTTAAATCATCTAAATATTGTTGCATTTCTGCTAACCATACATATTTGTACGCTTGCCTTTCATCCCCACTTGTGCCGCTCGGAAAGTAAGCATTTATCAATCGCACATCGCCAAATTGCAATTGAATTACACGGCCTTCAAAATCGCTCATTTCGTGCCCTGTGCCTATGATTATTTTATCGGGTTTTATTTTTGTAAAAATAGCTACGCTGCTGTATCCTTTTTTTTGTGCGCTAAACCAGTGGTGGTGAAACCCTAAGTCTTCCAACTCTTTCACATCAATATCTGTAAACGCTGCTTTTGTTTCTTGAATGCAAATAACGTCAGCAGGGTTTGTTTTTAACCAATCTATAAAGCCTTTTTTTATAGCTGCACGTATGCCGTTTAGGTTGTAGGAGATGATGCGCATGAATTGTGATATGTTATGGCTTATAAATGGATTGTAATGGCAGCTGAATAGACAATAATTTTAATTCAATAACCTCTTCCAATTTTGTAAAAATAGCAGCCTGCCATTCGCCGTTTTCTTCTTTACTAAAACAATGCACAGAAAAAACTTCTGGCTCTACCAGAATATAATATTGCAAAGTATCAATTTTTTGGTATTGAATAAATTTATCTACGGAATCATATTTTCTTGTGTTGTCGCTCAGCACTTCTATTATCAATGAAGGATGTTGTTTTATATATTTGTTTTCGTGGTCAGATTCGTTATTGGTTATAAAAACATCAGGATAAGTATAATATTCTTCTCCTTGGATTTTACATTTTACTCCTTCCATGTATACCTTAAACCCTTTTTTACCTAGTAAAGTTTTAAAAAGTAATGTTAAGTTAAAACATATTTCATTGTGCAAATCGGTTGCTCCTGACATATCGTATAATTGACCATTAATAAATTCGTGGCGAATGTCAGATGCTTCATCCAACAAAATGTATTCATCTACTGTATAAATTTTATCATCTATGGCTTGGGTCATAAAATTCATTTTGTCAAATTTACATCTTTTTATATATTATTCCAATATCGGCCTCAACCATCTTTCCATTTCATCTTTACTCATTTTTTTACGAGCCGTGTAATCATCAAATTGGTCTTTTTCTATTTTACCCACGCCAAAATATTTACTTTGTGGGTGTGCAAAATACCAGCCACAAACGGACGATGCAGGATACATAGCCAACGATTCTGTTAGATGAATACCAGTAGCTTCTTCCCCGCCAAGCAATTCAAATAATTTGTATTTTTCTGTATGATCAGGGCAAGCAGGATAGCCAGGTGCAGGACGAATGCCGCTATATTCTTCTTTTATTAATTGTTCGTTTGTAAGCTGCTCATCTTTTTCATAACCCCAATATTCTGTTCTTGTTTTTTTGTGCAGCACTTCTGCAAATGCTTCTGCAAAACGATCTGCCAAGGCTTGTAAAATTATTTTGTTGTAATCATCTTGTGCATCATCAAATTTTTTGATGTGGGGTTCAATGCCTTCAATGGTTACGGAGAATGCTCCCATAAAATCGGCCCCCTGTCCCCCGAGGGGGGAACTTAGATTGTTAGTTTCTTTGATACTCGGTTGCTTCTTTAAAGTCAAATTGATTTGCTCTATTATATTTTCGGTATCATATAATACTTCATCATTTGTAAATCGAATTACTTTAAGCCCTTTACTATTTAACCATTCTGTTCTTTCAGCATCCGATTCTTTGTTCTCAGGAAGCTGATGAATTGAACCATCAATTTCAATAACCAATCTTCTATCTAAACAAACTAAATCTGTAATGTAACTTCCAATTATATGTTGCCTCCTAAATTTATACCCTTCTAATTTTTTAGATTTTACCAACTCCCACAAAGCAGCTTCTGCATCTGTTGGCTTGCTTCTATGATTCAATGCATACTCTTTCAATAAAGGATACGTTATTGGGTCCGCCCATTGGTATCCGAAGCCCGCACTTTCCTCCCCTTCCCCTCGGGAAGGGGCTTTAGTTGAAGCGTCGTTTATTGAGGTTGTTGTTGGGGATGGGCTTATAAAATCTGCCAATGACAAATTTGGCTGCCCTTCTGCTTTTTTTATTTGCTGTCTCAAAAAATGCAACTCAATATTTTCATTTATCAAAACTGTATCCGCATCCGTTCTCTCCGCCTCCCAAAAACCAATCACACCCTTTGCATTCAACCACTTTTCATCTATAATTTGTTTCAATAAAACTTTGGCATCGTTGTATAATTCTGTAGCTTGTTTGCCTACTACTTCGTCTGTTAATATTTGCGGAAACTTACCATGCAACTCCCATGCTATAAAAAATGGTTGCCAATCTATGTACTCCGCAATCTCCGCTAAATCATACGTATTAAAAATTTTCGTACCTGTAAATGTTGGTGGCACAGGCGTATAATTTGTCCAATCTATTTTTGCGCCATTGTTTTTTGCATCAGCATATTTTTGATATTGCTTAAAAGTTTTTTTATTGGCAAAATCGGTTTTTAGTATTTCGTATTCTTTTTCTATATTGCCTAAAAAATCTATTTTAGTTTCTTTGTTAAGCAAACTACCTGCTACGGTTACGCTTCGGCTCGCATCTAACACATGCACCACGCCATGCTCATACTCAGGTGCTATCTTTACAGCCGTATGCATACGACTAGTAGTAGCACCGCCAATCAATAACGGAATATCCATTTTCAACCTCGTCATTTCTTTTCCTATGTGTACCATTTCGTCAAGCGATGGCGTTATCAATCCACTTAAACCAATAATATCCACATTGTGCTTTTTTGCTTCGCTCAATATTTTATCTGCCGATACCATCACGCCCAAATCAATAATATCATAACCGTTACAGCCCAACACTACGCCCACAATATTTTTTCCAATATCATGCACATCGCCTTTTACTGTTGCCAATAATATTTTTGCTGCACCTGCACTTTCTTCATTAACCGTACCTGCTGCTAAATGCGCATTTTTTCTATCTTCTTTTTCTTGCTCTATAAATGGTGTAAGTACCGCCACGGCCTTCTTCATTACCCTCGCACTTTTTACCACCTGTGGCAAAAACATTTTTCCTGCACCAAATAAATCACCTACTATGTTCATACCATCCATCAGCGGGCCTTCTATCACTTCTAGCGGACGGGGGTATTTCAATCTAGCTTCTTCTGTATCTGCATCTATATAATCTGTAATGCCATTTACAAGCGAGTGTGCTAGTCTTTTTTCTACCGTTTCATCTCTCCACTTTTCATCTTTTACAATTTCTTTTCCTTTGGCTTTTACGGTTTCTGCAAAATTTATAAGCGCTTCTGTTGCCTCATTGTTGTCGTTATTTTTATTCAGCAATACATCTTCGCACAATTGTTTTAGCGTAGGTTCTATATCATCGTAAATAACCAACTGCCCTGCGTTTACAATACCCATATCCATACCCGCTTGTATGGCGTGGTACAAAAACACACTGTGTATGGCTTCACGTACATGGTCGTTTCCTCTAAATGAAAACGATACATTACTCACACCACCACTCACTTTCACCAATGGCATCAATCTTTTTATTTCTCTTGTGCCTTCTATAAAATCAACTGCATAGTTATTGTGCTCTTCAATACCTGTAGCTACTGCAAAAATGTTTGGGTCAAAAATGATTTCTTGCGGTGCATAGCCCACTTGCTCGGTTAAAATTTTATACGCTCTGTGGCAAATTTCTACTTTGCGTTCTTTGGTATCTGCTTGTCCTTTTTCATCAAACGCCATTACAATAATTGCCGCACCATAACTTCTACAAATATGCGCTTGCTCTATAAATTTCGCTTCGCCTTCCTTCATCGAAATAGAATTCACAATACATTTTCCTTGCACACATTTTAGTCCCGCTTCTATAATTTCAAATTTAGAAGAGTCAATCATTATCGGAATTTTTGCAATATCTGGCTCTGCTTGCACAAGGTTTAAAAACGTACGCATGGCTTCCACGCCTTCCAGCATGGCATCATCCATATTAATGTCAATAATTTGTGCGCCGCCTTCTACTTGTTGGCGTGCCACCGAAAGCGCTTCTTCATACAAACCATCTTTTATAAGGCGTGCAAATTTTTTGCTACCAGTTACGTTTGTTCTTTCACCAACGTTTATAAAATTAGTTTCGGGGCGTACAATTAATGGCTCTAAACCGCTTAGTCTTAAGTATGGGTGTATAATATTCATTTTCTATTTTTTTACCACAAAGGACACAAAGGATTACACTAAGTTCACAAAGGGATTTATTATCAATTCTATTTTTTTTAATGACAATTTTTATAAGGTTCCATTTATTACTCTTTTTACACCATCTTTAAAAAGCACTGTATTAAAATTTATTAATAATCCAAGTTTGCAGCCAGATAATTTTAGATAAG
>JANOZW010000196.1:0-4233 GCA_031429575.1 Ferruginibacter sp. | reverse complement strand
AGAGAAAGGTAAGAAATTGATGGCGGCGGCGCAGGCGTAAGAAGCCCCCTGTCCCCCGAAGGGGGAACTTAGGACGAATCTTTATTACTAATTTTTGACAGTTCTTTTAAATTGAATAATTTTTTGTTTGCAAGCTAAGAAGCAGCTATGGTCATCATCGTTGTGTCACTCACTTGTACAGCATACCATTATTCAACTTTTTTTGAAGCGAAAAAATATTTATAACAATTTAAAATAAGCTCTTATAAACTGCGACCAATAATTAAGTTGCTTTTTATTTCAGGGCTGTAAGTCTCCCCTTCGGGGAGGTTTGGAGGGGCTTTTATGACTTTAGAAATATTAACACCCGAAAAAAAAATCTTTAGTGGCGAAGTGTATGGCGTACAATTGCCAGGCATTACAGGTTTGTTTGAAGTATTAGACAAACATGCCCCACTAGTAAGTGCACTAAAAAACGGCAAGTTGAAAATATTGAAAGATAAAACAACCACTAACTCTTATACCATACAAAGCGGATTTGTAGAAGTGTTGAATAATAAAACAACGGTGTTGGTGGAAGGTGCGATGGAGTTGTAATGAATTAAATTATTGATATAGAATGCCTATTCGTTTTTCGGATAGGCATTTTTGTTAAAGTATTTGGCGAACTGATAAATAATTGTAATTTTACAATGCATATGGGGGCAGTACTCTTAAATGAACGAAAACTTTATATGCCAACGCAGGGAATTGGGGAGCTGTGTCATCCAATTTATAAAAAGGGCAGTGTCTGTCGTCCTGTCGCACCTGCAAATTTTTTATAGCGAAAGTTTTTACTTTCGCTATTCTTTTTCAAATAAAGTCATAAGCCATCTTCTTGCTTCACCATTATAAATTAATCTTACATTTCCTTTAAAGCCATAACCAACTAATTTGTAACCAACTTTCTGGTTTATATATTCGGCTTTCATGTTCAAAATAATGGGTTGCATGTTTGTAATAACTTCAGGATGTTTTACAATTATTTTTGAAAGCCCATGTCCACTGCTTACTCTATTTTCTTCTTTGTAATTGCCCCATACTAAATCTATTTCTCCAATTTTTGGATGATACAATGCTGCCACTGCAATACCATGTTCTACTTCTTGTAAAAAAGCAATGGCTTCTTTCCACTTTCCTTTAAACTCTGTGTATTCTATTTGATCTTCTAAATCGTCCAATTCCATTTATATATTTTGAATAAATTTTAAAAACAGTTGACTAAAATTGTTTTTTAATAGCCACATAACCCCACGCCGCTAATGGCAATAATAAAAATACAGATAGCCAATACCATTCGCCAAATAAAAAATAAATCATTGAAGCTATTAGCATTAAATAAAAAGGATACAACAAAAACAACAAACCCACAACTACAGAATCGTAATGATCTATTTTGCCAAACTTTTTGAATGCAAACTTTTGTACGGGTATGTATAAGGGTGCATATAATATGTATGCGCAAAGTGCAGGTATAAAAATTAATATTTTTTTGAATAAAGAAACAGGGTTTTCAAATGTTTTCGTAATTAATTTTTCATCAACAGGTTTTATTTGTACAACTAATTTTTCTAATTGTAATTTTAAAGCAGCATTAAACGTTTGAATTTTTGTACCATATGCATCTTCATTTTTAAATGCAACATTTTCTTGAGAAATTATTTCTCCAAAATTTAGTTGTATATTTTTCCCAAAGCTGGTAAACGAGTTATAGTTTATACCTGTAGGAATAATTTTCAGCGGAATGCCTTGCTCCCAAGCCGTCATAGCCAAACGGGCAGTGCCTTTTTTTAATGGACGAAGGTGCCATTCGTTCACACATTTACCTTCACTAAAAATAAGTACGATGCCCTTTTTTTTAAACACTTCTATACACTCATCAAAGGTTTTATAATTTTCTTCTAAATTTTCTACACCCTCGCTCACACGATATACTGGAAACATATTTAAAGCCCGCAATATTTTTGCTACTATATTATTTTTAAAAGCATCGCCTCTGGCAAGGGAGTAAATAGGTTTTTTAAAAATAGAACAAAGTAAAATGGCATCTAAAAAAGAATTGGGATGATTGGCAGCAATAAGTAATGGGCCTTCATTATCTAAAAAATCTTTTTTATTTATATGCAAATGCCTACACCAAATAAGCAGCGCTAGTTTTGCGGGAAAATGAAGCAGTTTGTAAAGCAAAATGTAAAAATATTATGAAAAATAAAAAAACTTTAAATCATTAGGGACTTCCAAGTCCCCAGCCTGTCCCGCTTTTTTCTGCGGGAGGGGATTTAGGGGGCTTCCTAATTCAACTGCGGATCAGTAGGAAAATGTATCATCATTTTATATTTACCACCAAGCTTTGTAAGGCTTGCATTCCATACTTCTGTTGCCGCCGTCTCAAAAACCAATGTCTTGCTGGCTTCTGATGTTATCCAACTTTTTTCTACAATTTCTTCTTCCAATTGCCCTTGACTCCAACCACTGTAGCCCAAAAAGAATTTTATTTTATTGATATCAAGTGTTCCATTTTTTATAAGCCTTTTCATTTTCTCAAAATCACCGCCCCAATAAATATTATCGGTAATTTTTACAGCATCATCAAAGTGCTGTGGGTATTGGTGTATATAATGTATGGTATCTGTTTGTACGGGGCCACCAATATATACAGGCAATGACCAACCGTCTAAGTCAGCTATCATTTCATTAAGTGTAGTGTGTAATTTTCTGTTAAGTGCAAAACCAAATGTGCCTTCATTTGCATCATGTTTGCAAATAAGCACAACGCTTCTCATAAAGGATGGATCTTTCAAAAAAGGCTCTGCCAAAAGTAATATGCCACTTGCTGGTTCAATCATGGGATTAAAGTTATAAATTGTTTTATTGTTTTATGGCTAAATTGTACATTTATTCTGCAAAATAATTGTTAGTTTTTTTATAACAAGGGATTGATAGTACGATTGTAAAATAAATGATAAGCTAAAAATTATTATTTATAACGCTTTAACTATTTAAAAAAGCTTATTAACCCTACATTTGTAACTGCTAAAAGCTATATATAAGAACACGAAATATATTTCATGAAGAAAACTTTCCCCATAATTACCATTCTTATTACGATTAGTTTGCTGGGCCTCATTTTATTTCAGGTACTCTGGATAGATAGTGTAAAAATGGGGCAAGAAGAGAAATTAAAAGACAATGTAATTTCGGCCACAGGCGCTGCGGGTATTCGTTTGATGGAAGAAAAAACCATTTCTATTTTTCAAAAGAAAAGTGATTTACTTATTTCTCCTGATCGTTTTCCATTAGATTTTAGAAGACATTCTGTAATGCATCGTTTTAGTAAAGACGAAATAAAAAACATTATAAGAGAAGAATTGTTGAAAACAGGTATGAAAGATGTGCCTTTTGAGTTTACCGTTACCGATAATAATATTGCTAGTGGAGATCAAATAACCACAGAAAACTTTTTTAAGTTTTATGCAGATTCTGCCAACAATTTATCTCAAACCGTAGTATTGCAAGCTGCTAGTGGTAGCGAATTGGAAAACTTTGCGCCACAAGAATATTTAGTAGTGATAGTGCCACACCAAAACGCTATTATTTTTAAGCAGCTTACTTGGTTTATAATTGGGGCTATAATTTTTACACTTATCATTATTACAGCATTTTTTCTTACGTTGCGTACCTTGTTTGTACAAAAAAAATTAGGCGAAATAAAATCTGATTTTATCAATAACATGACGCATGAATTTAAAACACCTTTGGCAACAATATCGCTTGCTGTAGATGCATTAAAAAACGAAAAAGTAATTGGCAATAAAGAGAAAACAGATTATTTTACTGGAGTAATAAAAGAAGAAAATAAACGAATGAACAAGCAGGTGGAAACCATACTGCAAGCAGCTTTACTAGATAAACAAGAAGTACAATTGAACCTTAAAAAACTATCGGCACACGAGCTAATAAATAATGCTTTAAACAATATTGCATTACCATTAAATGAGCGGGGAGGAGAATTAACTGTGAAACTTGCTGCAGCAAAGGATATGGTGATGGCAGATGATGTACACTTTACCAATTTTGTAAATAATTTGCTTGATAATGCTTTAAAATATTCTAAAGAGAAACCAAGAATAAAACTTACCACTGTTGACGCTGGTAATACCCTGCTCATAAAAATTGAAGACAATGGTATTGGTATGAACAAAGAAACGCTCTCTC
>JANOZW010000195.1:0-1574 GCA_031429575.1 Ferruginibacter sp. | reverse complement strand
TTGGTACCAACCTCTTGGAATGCTGCAAGAATAGACGAATATGAAAAAAATGATGCCGATATACTTGATAAGAAACTTAATTTGTTTGTTGGCAAAGTATATGCCGAATTAAAAATAGACTTGCCCAAAATAAAATGTGTAACAAAAAGTGCAGTATTTCCTCAAAGCTGCATAACAGAATACTCAACAGAAAATAATGTTGATTTTATTTGTATAAGTACTAGAGGAGCAGGAAAAATAAAAAGAATTTTAGGTACCAATACAGCTTATCTCATAAATAACTCAGAAGTGCCTGTATTTGCTGTGCCGCATAATTACAGACCTACCCCAATTATAAGTATACTTTATGCATCTGACCTTTTTCATTATGAAAAAGAAATTATAAAAGTGATTGCATTTGCAGAATCATTATATACCTCTATAGATTTATTACACCTTACCAATGCTCTAGAAAAAACAACAGATTTAAAAATTATTGAAAATGCTGTAAAGAAGATTGCAGATTATAATATCAATGTAAATATGCGACCAAGACATCCGGATGAGTCTTTGGTTTCAGATATTGAAGATGCCATAAAAAAAATAAATCCATCCATGATGATAATGTTTACAGAGCAAAATAGAAATTGGTTTGAAAAAATATTTTTATCAAGTAAATCTGCTGAATATTCTTTTGATGCTAAAGTGCCAATGTTGGTATTTCATAAATCATAATTCTTTGAATGTGTAAAGTTATGAAGCAAGCAGTTATTAGAAACCCGCCTTCGACAGGCTCAGGCTGACATTAAAATACTTTGGTGTTTTGGGTTTGATTAAAAGGAAGTATGTGTATCAAAATGTTGTCAGGGTGAGCTTGTCGAACCCGGTGCGGCATGAGAAATCCGCTTTGGATAAATTAAACCTTACAACATTTTAACTAAAAAATATTAAAGCATAATTGTAAAAAAAATATATCATGTCTTTTAATTTTGAAAAATATGCATCTAAAGGCAATGAGTTTGTAAACAGCATTGCCGAAGATTTAACGGTACCAAAAGAAAAATCAGGCAGAATTATCCGTGCCGTTTTTCATGCCCTGCGCAATCGCATAAGTCATGAAGAGTCTTTTCAGTTGATTGCACAATTGCCCATGGCGCTTAAAGGCGCATATGTAGATGGGTGGAAATTTGATAAAGATTTTAGCCGCATAAGCCATCTTACAGATTTTTTAGATGAAATAAGAAAAGAAGACGGTGAGCTTGCGAGCTATGATTTTGGAAACGATGCAAAGGCTAAACATGCCGTTGTTGCTGTGTTTAAAGCACTGGGGCGTTTTGTGTCTGAAGGAGAAATGGAAGATATTATGGCAACACTACCCAAAGAGTTAAAAACATTTATTAAAAAAGATGTTGTTGGGAATAGAGTTGTATTTTAAGAATAAATGAAGATGGCCATATTGATGTAGGGGCATTGTAAATAGAAAACTATGAAAATAAAATACCCTCTTGAATTTGTTCATACTTTATCTATAGATGAAATTGTACAATCATTTGAAACAAATGCTAAAAATGGTATTACTGCATTAGAAGCAGAAA
>JANOZW010000194.1:0-5939 GCA_031429575.1 Ferruginibacter sp. | reverse complement strand
CTTTTTTTGCTCTTTTGCTTTCTTAGCTTGTGGGCGTATCATAAAAAAATAAAATACTAAAATCATTCCACCCATCATTACAGGAGTTGCCCAACCTGGAGAACCTGCTGCTGCTTGTAAAAAAATACCTAACATCATTGTTGTTGTTTTTATTTGGCTTTTTATAGCCGTGAATATTAAAATTTATTTTTCTTTTTTTGCTAGTACTTCACCTCTTAATAATAATTCAGGAAAAGCTGGTTCTGCATTAGATGAAACCGTAACTGTTTTATGTGCCATACCTACACGTTTATTACTATCAAATTTTACTTTTATAAAACCAGTATCGCCTGGCTCAATGGGTTTTTCAGGTTTTTCTGGTACAGTACATCCACAGCTTGCACTTGCATTTGTAACAATCAATGGCTTTTTACCAGTATTTACAAAACGATAATTGTAGGTTACAATTTCTCCATCTGTTACTTTTCCAAAATTATATGTGGTATCTATTACTAAGACAGTAGTAGGGTCTTTTATTTCTACTTGCTGGGTAAGTTTATTGTTTACGGCAATTTTGTCTTTTCTGCGCACATCGCAACTTGCTAAAAATAATACGGCTGCGCCAATGATGAATATTTTTTTCATTCTATTAATATACATTTTATATTTTCTTTCAAAGGAGAAAGATGTCAGCCTGAGCTTGTCGAAGGCGAGTTTGAATAAGAACAACGGGTTCGACAAGCTCACCCTGACATTCTTTACTCAATGCTGCTTTAATTTCTTCCTTTAAAACTTATTTTTTCTAGTTTATTTTCTGTTTCTAATTCTTTGTGAATATTATCTAACAAACCATTTACAAATTGCCCACTTTGTGGCGTGCTGTATGCTTTTGCCAAATCTATATATTCGTTTATCGTAACTTTTGTTGGTATGGTTTCAAAATACAAAAATTCACAAACACCCATTTGCAACAAAATTAAATCCAATGCTGCAATACGATCGGCATCCCAATTTTTTAGTTTTGGTTTTATCAATGCCAAGGTTTGCTCACTCTTATCTAATACGGTATTCAATAAATCTTTTGCAAAGTTCCTTTTTTCCAGACTAAGAAAATCAGCAATGTTTTGTTGCCCGGGTTTTCCCAAATAACTTATCACCAGCGAGTGCATCATTTCTGCATCATCATCCCAGTTTATAAAATGTTCTTCAATATGGTTTATAAAATCTTCCTCGGGCAATAATAAATCGGTAAAAATAAACTCCAGCATTTTCTTTTCATTCCGTTTATCCCTTGCTTGTGTTTCTATGTATTCTTTGTATTCTGGGGTATCTATTAAAGTGCGGTATGTTTTTTTAAGCAAATCTTTATCAATAATATGCTCAGCCCTCAATTCTTTTATGGTAGCTTTAAAAGAAATATCTTCTACAATTTTCCAAAGCACCTCGTTGCCAGATATTTTTGTATTAGTAGATAAATCGGCAGCAGTAGGCAAGTTCTTACTGGCTTTATTATTAGCATCTGTTTCTGCATACCGAGCTGTTTCTGTAATAAAATAAACAAGGTAGGCAAAGAGTTGTTTACTCTGCTCTATCTTTTTGGTAAGAATGGCTATTGGCTCGCCAGGTTTTACGCCACCGCTCATACTGTCCACGGCGTATAAGGTTTGCATTACTTTTACTCTAATATTTCTTCTGCTTAGCATCTTCTCAAAAACCTTTATTTGAGGTGCAAAATTAGGGAAATTGAAGTTAGTATTGAGTACTTAGTATTGAGTATTGAGATATTAACCTTCTTTTATGGGATGCGAAATAGCTATTAGAAAACCGTATTGATTTTTTTAGCAAACCCCGAAGGGGTTTAATTTGAGTAACCATGGGTGAAACCCATGGAAGAGAAGTCAATCTACTCCGCCAATCTATTGCATAATAAAAGCTAAATAGATAGCTGAAGATGAAATGTGCGACGCCACCAAAGCCCAATCAAGGCTTCTTGCCCGCTAACCAAGGCATTTTTGCATCTATGCAAAAATTCCTTGCTTGTTCGTGTCGTTTTGGCAAGTAAAAATGACAACAATTCTTTTATAACGCTTTGGTACAATATTAGCTTAGTTTTGCACACCCAAATACGGGTACAATCATTTCACAAAAAAACAAATAATATTATGGCTACTAGTAAGAAGCTTAGCGTTACTCCGCTTCACGACAGGGTTATTGTAAAACCTGCTGCTGCGGAAGAAAAAACCGCAGGTGGAATTTATATTCCTGATACTGCAAAAGAAAAACCATCTAAAGGTACTGTAGTGGCTGCCGGCCCTGGTAAAGTAGATGAACCAATGACCGTAAAGGCAGGTGATACTGTTTTGTATGGCAAATATGCAGGTACTGAAATTACGATTGATGGTGCAGATTTGTTGATCATGAGAGAGTCGGATATACTGGCAATTTGCTAATATGCAAATGTGCAGATATGCAAATTTGCAAATAATTAAACTCGAAATATTTTTATAAACCCGCCATTTTGCATATTTGCAAATTGGCAAATTATCATATTATGTCTAAAATAATTTTCTTCGATATAGAAGCAAGAAACAGAATGAAAAAGGGTGTAGATACCCTTGCAAATGCAGTAAAAGTAACCCTTGGGCCAAAAGGTCGTAATGTAGTTATTGAGAAAAAATTTGGTGCACCACAAGTAACCAAAGATGGTGTAACAGTAGCTAAAGAAATAGAACTAGAAGACCCAATTGAAAACATGGGTGCTCAAATGGTAAAAGAAGTAGCAAGCAAAACTGCAGAAATAGCAGGTGATGGTACAACTACTGCAACTGTGTTAGCTCAGTCAATTATTGGCGAAGGGCTTAAAATGGTAGCAGCAGGTGCAAATCCAATGGATTTAAAGCGTGGTATTGACAAAGCGGTTTCTCTTATAGTAGAAAACTTACGTGGCCAAAGCCAAAGCGTAGGTAACGATGCTAAAAAAATACAACAAGTTGCAACTATATCTGCAAACAATGATGAAGCTATTGGTAAATTAATTGCTGAAGCATTTGTGAAAGTGGGTAAAGAAGGAGTAATAACTGTTGAAGAAGCAAAAGGCACTGATACTACAGTGGATATCGTAGAAGGTATGCAATTTGATAGAGGATATATTTCTCCATACTTTGTAACCAACAGCGAAAAAATGAGTGTGGAATTACAAAATCCTTACATCCTTATTTTCGATAAGAAGATTTCTATGATGAAAGATATTTTACACATCTTAGAAAAAGTAGCACAAAGTGGTCGTCCGTTATTAATTATAGCAGAAGATTTAGAAGGAGAAGCACTAGCAACATTGGTAGTAAACAAACTGCGTGGTACGCTAAAAGTAGCAGCAGTAAAGGCTCCAGGCTTTGGTGATAGAAGAAAAGAAATGCTTACTGATATTGCTATCTTAACTGCTGGTACAGTTGTTAGCGAAGAGTTGGGTCACAAATTAGAAGGCGTAGAATTGACAACTTTAGGCCAAGCTGCTTCTGTAACAATTGATAAGGACAACACAACAATTGTAGGTGGTAAAGGTGCTAAAAAAGATATTACAGCACGTGTAAATCAAATAAAATCTCAGGTAGAAAACACAACATCTGATTACGATAAAGAAAAATTACAAGAGCGTTTGGCTAAGCTAGCAGGTGGTGTTGCGGTATTGTACGTAGGTGCTACTACCGAGGTAGAAATGAAAGAAAAGAAAGATAGAATGGACGATGCTTTACACGCTACTCGTGCTGCGGTTGAAGAAGGGATTGTACCGGGCGGTGGTGTGGCTTACATACGTGCACTTGCAAGTTTGGATGCAAAAGTAAAAGGACAAATAGCTGATGAAACTACTGGTATGGCAATCGTTCGTCGTGCTATAGAAGAGCCATTGCGCATTATTACTGCAAATGCAGGTGTAGATGGTAGCATCGTTGTAGAAGCTATTAAAAATGGCAAAGGCGATTATGGTTACAATGCAAGAACAGAGCAGTACGAAGCTTCAATGTTTAAAGCAGGTATCATTGATCCAACTAAAGTAGCTCGTGTAGCCCTTGAAAATGCTGCATCTATTGCAGGTATGTTGCTTACCACGGAGTGCGTTATAGCAGACAAACCTAAAGAAGAAGCGCCGCATAGCCATGGTGCGCCTGATATGGGTGGAATGGGGTATTAATAAAGTTGAAGGTTTAAGGTTCAAAGTTCAAGGATTTGAACTTCACATATATTTCCCCTCTGATTTTTTCGGAGGGGATTTTTGTTTTTATAAAGCTTCGCTTTTATAAGAATTGTTTGGTGGGCAAAGAAGCAGCTATGATGAACTTCAGTGGCGACGCTCCGTTCAACATTATATCTTTATTCATCTTTTATTATGCAATAGATGGAAAGATAGAGCAAAGAAGTTTAGCAGGCATTAAACTTAAATGTGTGTTACTATTATCTATTATGTAATATGTGGTTTATTTTATTATCCGGTCATAAACTGTGACCGCATAAAATTTTATGTGCTTTTTTACACTCATCACAAATTGTGATGAGTTATTTTTCTATTTCTTAAATCCAATCCTTTCTCTGTCCTCCCATTTTCTTTGCGCTGCTTTTTCGTCTAATAGGTTCTCCATAGCATCATATATTTGGTTTAGTTGTGCATCATGCTCACCAAGGCGTTCTTTTATTTCTCTTATTTGTTCTTTAAGGTCGTTTTGCTTAAGAACTACCTTTTTTATTTCAATAAATGCCCTCATTATAGCTACATGCATGTCTATTGCTCTGTCACTATTTAATACTCCGCTAAGCATAGCAACTCCTTGCTCTGTAAATGCATAAGGCAAATATTTTGAGTGTTGTCCCCTGCCTGTCTTTAAGGTTTCATTTTGTAACCTTAAAGAAATATCTGATTTTTCTAAGGTTTCAATTTGCAACCTTAAAGCCTCAAATTCCTCTTTAGTAAGCTGAAACATAAAATCATTAGGAAATCGCTTAGGATTACGTTTAACAGCAAGGTTAAGTGCTTTGGTTTCTGTTTGGTAAAGGGTGGCTAAATCCCTGTCTAACATCACTCTTTCGCCTCTTAGTTCATAAATTCTTGTTTGAATACTTTGTGTTATTTGCATAAGTATCTTTTTTGCAAAGCTAAAATACTAAAAAATTTATCAAAAAAAACATAAAAGGATCAAAAACAAAAATCCCCGCTACAATGTTGTAGGGATTTTTTAATTGGTGCCACGAAAGGAATCGAACCTTCACACCCTTGCGAATGGCAGATTTTGAGTGTGTTTTATTTCTTATCCTATTTTAACTTACTTTAATGTAGATTAACTTACCAATTTGATTTTCATTTGCTTGCATGATTGTTGTTATAACTGCCTTACTACTACTTAATGGTATTTTACAATGATTTGTTTGCAAATATGTTTGCAAATTTTAGAGGAGATGGAAAAGTGAAAATGAAGATTAAAAATCATGGCAACTACAACGACTTCAATTATCCTTGATATAAGAAGGGTAAAAAGAAATGGGAAATTCCCATTAAAACTGAGAGTAACAAACCAACGCATTACAAGAGATTATCTCACCGTTTTTGAACTTAGCGAATCCGACTATAAAAGATTGTCGGGGCATAAGGTAAGTGCCGAGTTGCAGAAATTGAGCATGGCTTTTGTGGAGACTCTTCCCACATCCGCTTGGGGAAACCGTGAGCGAATATATTCCGGGATGGGTGTCACGCCATGATCACTGGTGAGCACAATGAGTGTGTTGATCAAACCTATGTGCTGATCCAGATACGTTAGAAACTCTGCCAGTACGCGATCTGTCTGTACCGCCATCTCAATTACTTCACGGCTATCCGCGCCGAAATCGTGTCCGACATAATCCGGAGTTGAATATCCG
The DNA here is from genome assembly GCA_031429575.1 of Ferruginibacter sp. Taxonomy (GTDB): domain Bacteria; phylum Bacteroidota; class Bacteroidia; order Chitinophagales; family Chitinophagaceae; genus Ferruginibacter. The sequence goes on along the minus strand of JANOZW010000194.1, from coordinate 56 downwards.
ATGCAAAGAACGTCAGGCGTTTCTCGCTGACCCAGCCCTTCTCCTTCAATAGCCGC
>JANOZW010000193.1:0-2497 GCA_031429575.1 Ferruginibacter sp. | reverse complement strand
CAGTGAAAAGATAGATAACCTTGTATATGAATACCAACTAAACAGCAATAAATTAGCAAAAGTTACAGATGTAAATACAGTAGCATCAACCAATGGAAAACTAGGCGACTTTAAAGATGGAACAAATACAAATGATGATTACCTTTATGATGCAAATGGTAATATGATAGTAGATCAAAATAAAAAAATATTGGCTATTGAGTACAATCATCTGAATTTACCTAAAAGTATTACAGTGGAACCCCCAAGTAACTGGACAAGCCCTGGAGCTCACCGTATAATAAACTATATTTATGATGCGGCTGGCAATAAGCTACAAAAACAAGTACTAGAAAATACAGCGCCTGGTGTAAATAAAAATATAACAACAACCTACATAAATGGACTAGTATACGAAAGTAAAGCTACGAACGAAGGTGGTGCATACGACCCTGCAGAAAACTATACAGGGCTTTTGCAATTTGTACCACAAGAAGAAGGGCGTGTACGCTTTAAACCTGCGGTGTTAAATACAAGTGGTACACTAATAACTCCTGCAAGTTTTGAATATGATTACATGTTAAAAGACCATTTAGGAAATGTACGGGTTGTGATAACAGAAGAGCAGCAGCAAGATATTTATCCTGCGGCAACACTAGAGCCAGCTTTGGTTGGAACGGAAAGTGGTTTTTATGCAATAGATGCAAGTAAGATTGTACCGAACTCTGCGGCTAATGAATTACGAGATATAAATAACAATGCACAAACGTATCAAAACAATAATTTACCATTAGCAAATAATAACCCAAGTTGTGGAAATGGTAGTATATGTACAACAGATAATAGCGGCAATGTTTATAAATTAAACGGCAATGTAAATAATGCAGGTTTAGGAATTACACTCCGTGTGATGGCAGGCGATAAAATAGATGTGTTAGGTAAAAGTTATTACTACCAAAATAATCCAACACCAAATACAGCTCCATTAAATCCTGTAACGATACTAAATATTTTAAGTGGATTTTTAGGAGGCGCAACAGGTGGCGCAGCTACAAATATACATGGCTCAGTAAGTGCAACAGATATAAATACAACAGACGGAACAAATATTATAACAAACGGATTATTTACAAACCAAAATAACCAAACAACAAACACAAGTAAGCCAAGAGCATTTTTAAATTACATATTTTTTGACGACCAGTTTAAAGCAGTTGCAAGTGGCGCAAGTGTAGTAGGTAATAACAAAGAATTAAAAAACCATTTACAAGATTTACAAGGATTGGTAGCACCGAAGAATGGATTTTTGTATGTGTATGTAAGTAATGAAAGTGCGGTAGATGTATTTTTTGATAATGTACAAGTGAAGCATGTTCGAAGTAGTTTATTAAGTGAAGACCATTATTATCCTTTTGGTGAAAGGATGTTTAATATTTGTTCGGTATCTGCGGGAGCAATGGACAATAAGAAAAAATATAACGGTATAGAATTTAATAATGATTTAGATATAAATACTTACGAAGCACAGTATAGAGATTTAGACCCACAGACAGGGCGTTGGTGGCAGATAGACCCAAAAGTTGAGGATATGTATTCTTGGAGTACGTATGCTTCTAATTATGATAATCCGATAAGATATGAGGACAAGTTGGGAGATGTACCTAATGAAGCAGGTGTATGTTGTCCAGGTGCTGTGGAAATATATCGCTCAGCAGTTACAACATCACAATCTTATGGACCTTACGGTAAAGTAATTGTTGTTGGAGGGGCTATTGTAGCAGGTTTATATACACTTTTTGAAATTGTAGACGAAAAGAATAAGAGTAATGCAGCTAATCCCATTCAAGGAAACTCGATTACAACAGGACCTTCTTACACAATGGGAACAACTAGTAGTAGTAAAGCATCTACAGCGCAGCAAAGAGCAGATAAATTAAGTCAGAATGACCGTTCGGGTAAAGACATGACTAAAGCGGGAAAAGATGCTGTAAAAGAAGTTAACAAGGAGAAAAACAATGGTAAGACGGTATGTGAAAATTGTGGCACTCAAACAATTCCTGCGAATCAATCAAAAACAGGAGTGACTCCACCTAACAATGAAACACATGTTGACCATATAAATCCTAAATCAAAAGGGGGTAGTGGAACTCCAAATAATGGGCAAATTTTGTGTAGAGGGTGTAATTTAGATAAGGCAGCAACACCACCCACACCTTTAGCACCGTTACCGCCTGCAACTCCACCTAAACCATTTTAATAACGAACAATGAGTGATAGTAAAATTTTATTGACTTACAAAGACGATGATAATAATTACCAAATAGAAAGTGTTTGGGCAACTAAAGAAGGGTTGTATTATAGAATTAATAATATTCCATTTTTCGCTTCAAATATTGCATTAAATGATATTGTTGATGTAGAAGAAGAAGGAGGAGCATTGTATTTTGATAAATTAATTGAAGCATCAGGACACACTACAATACAAATGGTAATTTTTAAAAAAGAAAATTTACCAGTC
>JANOZW010000192.1:0-8264 GCA_031429575.1 Ferruginibacter sp. | reverse complement strand
GCCTCATTAAATGCAATAAACATGGGAAAAATGAAAATGGATGACCACATGGCTTTTATGAAAGTAGAAAAAGCGTTAAAAGCTGATGCTAGTACGATTAGTACAAGCAAAGATATTGCTGTGCAAAGAGCTGCTTTTAGCAATTTATCAAATAATATGATTGTGTTGATAAAAGTAACCAAGGCTACAGAAACAGTTTACTTACAACATTGCCCAATGGCAAACGATGGCAAAGGTGCAGATTGGTTGAGTAAGGAAAATGCCGTAAAAAATCCTTACTATGGCAATATGATGTTGACTTGTGGTAAAACGGTAGAAACAATAAAATAACATAATGTAGCATAACTATTTTTTTAATAGCTATGCTTTTAAAAAATCTTTTAAAATGAAGAAAATAATTTTCGCAATAGCGTTTTTAATAGCGTCAGTAATAACAAATGCACAAATAACAAAAGTAGAAATAATGGCTACAGGTCTTACCTGCTCTATGTGTAGCAATGCTATAAACAAACAATTGAAAACAATAGCTGAAGTAGAAAAAGTAGATATTGATTTAAACAAAAATCTTTTTGTAGTAACCCTAAAAGCAGATAACAAACTTACGCCAAAAACTTTTAAAGATAAAGTAGAAAAGGCAGGTTTTTTTATTGGCTCAATGGTGCTTTCTGTAAATTTTGCAAATCAAAATGTAGAAGACAACAAGCAAATAGATAATTATATTTTTATTGATACGAAGGCACAAACGTTGAATGGGTTGGCCAAAGTAAAAGTATTAGATAAGGGCTATGTAACATCAAAAGAGTATAAAAAGTTAGCCAAAACTTTTGTGAAATATCAAACGTATGCTAAAGGCGATGAAGGAATTTTTCACCTAAAAGCCATTTGATAATGAAACATTTTATTGTATTTATTTTAATAAGCTTTTCGCAACAAACCAATGCCCAAGAACTTTTTGTGATGACGGAGCCCGCAAGTAATATGCCTGCAGGTGCAATAGGTGTAAGAACATTGAATAGCTTTATGTATGAAAAAGATGGTACATTAAACTATCATATTATGCCCGAAATAATGTGGGGCATTACTGCAAAGTGGATGATACATGTACAAAGTTTTCACAGCAATAGAACTACAGGAGGATTGAAAACCGAAGGAGGTAGTCTGTATGCGAAATATCGTTTTTACAGCAACGATGATATGCATAAACATTTTAGAATGGCATTGTATGGACGTTACAGTAAAAATAGGGCCGATATTCATCAAGATGAAATAGAAACAATGGGCCATAACACAGGTTATGAGGGCGGACTGGTGGCTACCAAATTGGTAAATAAAGTGGCCATAAGTTCATCGCTTAGTTTTGAAAAAGCTTTGAATAATATGCCCAACTATAAATTTCCTACAACACAAAGCAACAATGCTACCAACTATACTTTATCTGTCGGTAAACTTATGTACCCTAAAAATTATACGAGTTTAAAACAAACCAATATAAATTTAATGTGTGAGTTTTTAGGACAAAGATTAAATGCCAATGGAAAATCTAATTTGGATATAGTACCCTCTTTACAATTTATTATTAGAAGCCAAGCAAGAATTGATTTTGCTTACCGCAAACAATTGTACAGTACCATGACTCGTACAGCACCCAATGGCTTTATGGTAAAATTTGAATACACTTTTTTTAATGTAACCAAATGAAAAAGCTAAGCAATATACTTGCATGGATATTTAAAAAATTTTTTGTGAAAAAATGTTGCAGGTAGGGTGCACTTAAAATTGTCGCAAGAGGAGACAGCTTTATTATAGACTTTCTAGTATAAAAGCAGTATTTAAAAAGCTGTCACCTCTATTATAGCCTTGCGATAATTATAAATGCACATTTATTTTATGCTACTAATATTTGTGTAGTGTATATTGTTGTGCCTATAATTGTTTAGAGAAAATAATATTGCTGCAATGTTTTCAAATCTGTGAATGATGTAAATCTTCCTTTTAATTGTGTAATAAAAAAAGTGTATATAAAAGTATCTTACTCATTGTTGTGAAAATTCTTTCATACTTAAAAAAACGTCATGAGAAAAATACCGATATGCTCATTTACAATCCTACAAGCTGTGCTACATTTCTATTAATCTTTTAAAAGAAAAAAATGGAACATCAACAAGAGGCACAAAAATATACTTGCCCCATGCATCCTGAAATAATACAGGATAAGCCGGGCAACTGCCCAAAATGCGGAATGACTTTAGTATTGGTTAAAGCTAGTAAGAGTAACAATACTCATGCACAACATCAACACGGCAGTAACCCTGCAATGGGGCATGAGGGACACAATCACAACAGCATGATAGCTGATTTTAAAAAGCGATTTTATGTGGTGCTTTTTCTAACCATTCCCATCATGTTATTATCCATGATGATTCAAAAATTCTTGGGAGTACATTGGCAGTTTGCAGGTTCACAATACATCCTCTTTGGTTTATCAACCATCGTATTTTTTTATGGTGGATGGCCATTTTTAAAAGGATTGGTAGATGAAGTAAAAGCCAAAAATCCAGGCATGATGTTTTTAATTGGCTTTGCCATTACAGTTGCTTATGCATATAGTGTTGCTATAGTATTTGGCTTAGAAGGAATGGATTTTTTTTGGGAATTGGCAACGCTAATACTCATCATGCTTTTGGGGCATTGGATAGAAATGAAATCTGTAGCAGGAGCATCCAAAGAATTAGAATTGTTGGTACAGTTAATGCCATCAGATGCACACATGGTAATGCCAGACAAAGTGCATGATGTAAAAACCGATACACTAAAAGAGAATGATATTATTTTAGTAAAGCCAGGCGAAAAAGTGGCGGCAGATGGAATAATATTAGAAGGTGAAAGTTACCTCAACGAAAGTATGCTTACAGGCGAAAGCAAACCAGTACAAAAAGTAAAAGGAGATAAAGTAATTGCAGGTGCAATAAATGGTAATGGTTCTATAAAAGTTACAGTAAGCCATGCCGCTAAAGATTCATATTTATCGCAGGTAATAAAATTGGTGGACGATGCACAAAAATCAAAATCGCAAACGCAGTTGTTGGCAGACAAAGCAGCAAGGTGGCTAACCATCATTGCATTGGTTACAGGTATTGCTACTTTTTTATATTGGTATCTCACAGGGCAATCATTGGCGTTTGCCATGGAGCGTATGGTAACAGTAATTGTTATTTGTTGCCCACATGCGTTGGGCTTGGCAGTGCCTTTAGTCGTTGCAAAATCAACAGCCTTATCAGCTAAAAATGGCTTACTTATAAAGAATAGAACAGCCTTTGAAAATGCAAGAAAAATAACAACAATGGTATTTGACAAAACAGGAACATTAACCGTGGGTAAATTTGAAGTATCTAAAATTGTTTCATTTTCTCCCTCTCCTTTGGAGAGGGGCGGGGTGAGGTCTGAAAATGAAATCATTCGATTAGCATCTGCATTAGAACAAAAATCTGAACATCCCATTGCAACAGGTATTTTACAAAAAGTAAAAGATTTATCCATCACCATTCCTGCAACAGAAAACTTTAATGCCATTACTGGCAAAGGCGTAGAAGCTACTGTAGAAGGTAAAAAAATATTAGTGGTTAGCCCAGGTTATTTAAAAGAAAAAAATATAGCCATTCCTGAAGGCTTTACTGCCAACGACACAGAAACGGTGGTGTTTGTAATTATCAATAATCAGTTGGCAGGATACATTGCATTATCTGATGAGATTCGTCCTGAATCGGCAGAAGCGATAAAGACTTTAAAAGAAAATAATATAAAATCTATTTTGCTTACAGGCGATAATAGTAAAGTGGCAAAAGCTGTAAGTGATACGCTCGGTATGGATGGTTTTATTGGAGAAGTATTGCCACATCAAAAATTAGAAAAAATTAAAGAGTTGCAAAGCAAAGGCGAGTTTGTTGCTATGACGGGTGACGGCGTAAACGATGCACCCGCTTTGGCCATTGCAGATGTTGGTATTGCCGTAGGTAGTGGCAGTGATATTGCAGCAGAAACGGCTGGTATAGTGTTGGTAAATAGCAACCCAAAAGATATTGTAAGCCTTGTTTTATTTGGCAAAGCTACTTACCGAAAAATGATACAGAATTTAATTTGGGCAACCGGTTATAATGTTATTGCATTGCCATTAGCAGCAGGGGTTTTATACAAACAAGGTGTTTTGTTAAGTCCTGCAGCAGGTGCGGTATTAATGACGGTGAGCACCGTTGTGGTTGCCATTAATGCAAGTTTTTTAAAAGTGAAAAAATAAACAAATCGGGCAACGGCGAAACTGAAGAACGGGTAACAGCGGTACTGAAAAAACAAATATATACATATTATGAAAAAGGAAAAATCAATGGTAGTAAAAATGGCTTCTGTATTAGCCATGTTAATATTGTTCGTATCGTTTAGCGCAAGCGCACAAACCCATAAACATGGTAGCATGAAAAAGCATTCTACCAAAATGAACCATGGCACAATGATGAAAGATTGTTGTATGATGAAAGATGGCAAAATGATGGTGATGAAAAATGGAGTAATGATGCCTATGGAAAAAGAGATGAAAATGAAAAATGGTACTACTTGCATGACAAACGGCGAATGCAAAATGAAAGACGGAAAAAAAATGATGATGAAAGACGGAGATTGTATGGACATGAGTGGAAAAATGTGTACCGACAAAATGAAAAAAATGGATATGTCAGCTAAATACGCCTGCCCTATGCATCCAGAAGTTACAAGCGCAAAGCCCGGTAAATGTCCAAAATGCGGTATGGCATTAACAAAGAGTGGTAAGTAAAAAACAATTATTTTAATCAAACAAAGCTATAATTCAATTTATGGTTTTGTTTTTTTAACCTTTCATAAATGACATATTTAAAATGGATATTCAAAAAACTATTTGCAAAAAACTGTTGCCGTTAATTTTATTTTTATTGGCAGTACAAATTAGTTATGCTCAAAAAATTGTTCACTACGATTTATACATAAAGGATACTGTAGTAAATTTTAGCGGCAAAGCAAAAAGAGCCATTGCCGTAAACGGGCAAATACCAATGCCCACACTCACATTTACCGAAGGAGATACAGCAGAAATTGTTGTACACAATGAATTGAATGAAAGTACATCATTGCATTGGCATGGGCTTATGCTACCCAACCGTTATGATGGTGTGCCCAATCTTACACAAATGCCTATAAAGCCACATTCCACTTACTTGTACAGGTTTGCCATTATACAACACGGCACACATTGGTACCATAGCCATAGTGGTTTGCAAGAGCAAATAGGTATGTATGGTTCTATGATTTTGAATAAAAAAGTTCCCTCTCCGAGCGAAGTCCCGATAAATTCGGGAGAGAAGGCGGAGGGTGAGGTTTGGAGAAAAGGTATTGCTGATTTACCAACCATTCCAATAATATTAAGTGAGTGGACAGATATGAAACCCGATAATGTACACCGAATGTTGCACAATGCTACTGATTGGTTTGCCATAAAAAAAGGCACTACACAAAGTTACAGCGAAGCAATAAGGCAAGGGCATTTTAAAACAAAAGTAAAAAATGAATGGAAGCGAATGACAGCAATGGATGTAAGTGATATTTATTATGAAAAATTTTTGATTAATGGAAAGCCAGAAAGTGCATGGAATCCCCCTTGGGGGGGCAGGGGGGCTTCGGGGGATAAAGTAAGATTAAGAATTTCAAACGGAGGTGCATCTACCTATTTTTGGCTTACGTATGCAGGAGGCAAAATAACTGTTGTTGCAAATGATGGCAATGATGTAGAGCCAGTAGAAGTAGATAGATTACTGATAGCAGTTTCTGAAACTTACGATGTGGTAGTTACCATTCCCAATGATAGTACATCGTATGAATTTTTAGCCACATCAGAAGATAGAACAAAATCTGCATCCATTTATTTGGGCAATGGTATAAAACAATTAGTAGAGCCACTACCAAAGCTAAAATATTTTGAAGGTATGAAAATGATGAACGGCATGATGAAGATGAATGGCGACTTAGATGATATGAATATGCAAATGAGTTTGAACCAAATGGATATGAATGTGGTGATGTATCCTGAGATAACGGGAGAACAGTTGGCAAAAGGCAAAGGGCAGTTAGCAGAGGGCAATGAGTCCCGCAATTCTGCGGGAGCAATGGGCAATATGAAGATGGAAGATGAATATAATAGCAATAAGCTTTCTGATATTGTTACTTTAAATTATGCCATGTTAAAATCTCCAACTCAAACGAATCTTCCTGTTCCCCTTTCAGGGGTTAGGGAATCTAAAGAATTGCGTTTTGAATTGAGTGGAAACATGAATCGTTATGTATGGAGTTTGAATAATAAAGTAGTTAGCGAAACAGATAAAATATTAATTCATAAAGGCGAAAATGTAAAAATTATTTTATACAACGCCTCTATGATGCGCCACCCTATGCACTTACACGGGCACGACTTTCGTTTGCTAAATGGTCAGGGCGATTATGCACCCCTTAAAAATATTGTGGATATTATGCCAATGGAAACCGACACCATAGAATTTAATGCCAATGCAGAAGGCGATTGGTTTTTTCATTGCCATATTTTGTATCACATGATGGCGGGTATGGGTAGGGTATTTACTTATAAAGACCAAGCGCCAAATCCTGAAATACCAAATGCAAAACTAGCTAAGCGAAAATTATTTGCAGAAGACAAGCGTTTTCATTTTATGGGTGAAAATGATTTTGCAACAAATGGAAATGATGGCATGGCCATGTTTAGCAACACCCGTTGGAGCATTGGCACTGAGTGGCGCTTAGGTTATCACGATATGCATGGTTACGAAACCGAAACGCATATTGGAAGATACCTTGGAAAAATGCAGTGGCTTATGCCTTTTATTGGTTTTGATTGGCGGTACAGAAAATTAGGAATTGATGAGCAAGAAAAAAATCTTTTCGCACAAACGAATTCCAAAGATAATCGTACTCAGTTGAGTATTGGTTTAGAATATACTTTGCCAATGTTGGTAAAATTTCAGTCAGAAATTTTTAGTGATGGTGATGTACGTTTACAATTAATGCGAGAAGATGTACCAATAAGTAAAAGGCTGCGTTTTAGTTTTATGGTAAATACAGATAAAGAATATATGGCAGGGTTAAGATACATTGCAGGTAAAAACATTTCTGTAGGCACCCATTATGATAGCGATATGGGCGTGGGATTTGGAGTAAGTTTGAACTATTAATTTTTTAAAAGAAACTGGTGTGATGAAAATTTCCGCAGGTCCTTAATAGAGGTGACAGCTTTTTTAATACTGCTTTTATACAAGTAAGTCTGTAATAAAGGTGTCACCTATTGCGAAAATTTTAAATGCACCGCCCATGAGGCCTTAGTTTAAAAAAAATACTTTATTTTCGTATAAATGAAATTTTTTACACTCATATTTAGTTTTTACATGCTAGGGCTATCTTTTATGCCCTGTGGCGATGTAGATGAGTGTAATGCAAGTGAGGATATTCTTGTTTCTTTAGAGCAAGGGCACGAAAAACACTCTCACGAAAAAGAAAATTGTTCGCCACTTTGTGCATGTGCATGTTGTGCTACTACGGTATGTTTTCAGCAAATAGCAACGTATCAGGTTGCGCCAATAATATTTCCTGTAAAAAAATATTCCTTGTACGATTTTTCGTATAGCTCTCAATCTACAGCCAATATTTGGCAACCTCCTCGTATTTAATTTTATTATTTTTTATAAAGTATATGCTATACATGGCTTGCCATGGCTATACTATTTTATATCTTTTAATTGTTTTTTAAATGCTTAATAAAATTATACATTTTAGTATTCATAATAAACTCACCATTGGCATAATGACCTTGGTACTTATTATATGGGGCTTATGGAGTGCAAGTAGATTACCCATAGATGCCTTACCCGATATTACCGATAACCAAGTGCAGATTATTACACAAGCTCCTACTTTAGCCGCACAAGAGGTAGAGCAATATGTAACCTACCCCATTGAAAGATCGATGGCCAATCTGCCCGATATTGTTGAAATGCGTTCTTTTTCTCGGTTTGGATTAAGCGTAATTACAATCGTATTTAAAGATGAAGTAAATATTTATTTTGCTCGACAACTCATTGGAGAAAAATTAAAACAAGCAGAAAAAGATATTCCTGTAAGTATGGGAAAACCTGAGCTAGCACCTGTAACAACAGGCTTGGGCGAAATTTACCAATACG
>JANOZW010000191.1:0-2701 GCA_031429575.1 Ferruginibacter sp. | reverse complement strand
ATACAATCTTTCATTTGTGTTGGCATTTTATCGGATAATGGTGATTCGCCAATGGTTTGAAAATGGAGTTCTCCACCCAAGCAATCTTTGTAGAATGTCATTGCTTCTTTGCAATTTCCATTGAAAGTGAGGTATGAATTTATTTGTGTCATTTTTATGTGTGCATTTAAAATTGTCGTAAAAGGTGACACCTCTCATCATGGACTTTTAAGCTAGAAATTACTTTCAAAGAGGTGTCACCTCTAATTTATGTAGCCACAATTTTAAATACCCGCTTTTTTATCTTTCAATTGTTGGGTATTTAATTTAATTCTATACTCAACAATTTTTACTATCAATTTTAATGGCATGGGTTTATCAATAGGAAATTGTACCGAACCTTTGCCTTGCTTATATTTTGCAAGTTCTTTTTCAAATGCAGCATGCCCTGAAGGTGTTGCATAAAAGCCAATATGATTTTTAAATGCAGCAAAATAAACTAGGGGTTTTCCGTTTAATTTATAGGCAGGTATGCCATAGCTTATGCTTTCTTCTGCGTTTGGTGTCACTTTTAAAATTGTACTGCGTATTTGATTTAATAAATGTTGTACATCTTCTGAAAAATCCTTGATGTACGCATCAACCGTTTTTTTTGTAATGGTTTTCATAAATACTTTTTAAGCGTTTATCAATTGCTCAATATTAAACTTTTTCATTTGCATAAAAGCTGCAACTACTCTTTGTCCTTTCTCGGGGTCTGCCATTAATTTCCCCAATATTTTTGGTACTACTTGCCAAGAAACACCAAATTGGTCTTTGCACCACCCACATTGGCTTTCCGCACCTCCATTAGAAATAAGGTTGTTCCAATAATGGTCTATTTCTTCTTGTGTGTCACACTCAATGGCAAATGAAACGGCTTCGTTAAATTTAAATTGTGCCCCACCGTTTAAGCCCATAAATTGATTGCCATTTAATTCCCATCGTACTACCATTGGATTCTCTGAAATAATTTTTGAGTTAGGAAAAATAGAACAATAAAATTCTGCTGCTGCTTTGGCCTGCCCATCAAACCATAAGCATGGATACATTTGATTTGTCATTTTATTATTTTTTAAGGTTATTTTCAATACAATAAGATGTTATTTTTAAAAATTTATCATTTTCAAATGTAAATACATCACAATAACTTATTTCTCCTTCTGTATTATCTTGATGCAAAAATTTGCAATTTCCTTCTACAACAATATTGTTATTTTCAATTACCATATTTGAGTTTTTGAAAGTTGTGTTAGCATTTTCTTGTAACATTTGTTCACAAAAATGTATAACAGCTTCCTTACCGTTAAGTGTTTTGTCGCCAATAATTTTCCATTGAATGTTGCTGTCAAAATAATCGTAACAATAAGCAAAATTTCCTTCTGAAAATTTGTTACTAAGTTCTATGGTTATCGGTTTCATGTTAATTTTATATGTTATTGATTGTAATTACTGTTCGTGTGTATTTAAAATTGTCGAAAGAGGTGACACCTCTCATAATAGACTTTTAAAGTAGAAATTACTTTCTAAGAGGTGTCACCTCTAATTTAAAGAGCGACAATTTTAAATGCACCCTACTGTTCTACATATTTCTTAAAATTGTTTAAAATTGCTTGCCAACCGCCTTGTTGCATTTCTATTGGGTTTTCATCTTCAGGGTCAAAAGTTATTACTACTTCCGTATGATTACCTACATTATTGAATTGAACTGTTGCTGTTCTTCCTCCAAATTCATAGGTAAAATTTTTGCCTTCATTTATTTCAGAATAAATGGTTTCAAAGTCAAACCCAAAACTTCCATCTTTGGCTTCCATTCTTGCTTTGTAGGTGCCACCTACTCGCATATCGTTTTCGACGGTTGGGCAATGCCAACTAGGGTCGGCAAAATTCCAATGTACTATGTGGCTGGGGTTGGTGTAACAATCCCAAACTTTTTCTACAGGAGCTTGTATCATTGCACTAACGGTAATTTTTGTTGCTTTCATTTTTCTTGTTTTTTAATGTTACTATTTTGCAGCCTCTAGCCATTCTACAATTATTGTACTCAATGTTTCTTTGCATTTTTCTATTTCTATCATGGAATTAAAAGTAGCAACCGCTCTATCATTACCCTTCCAAACCAATAACCCAAAATCTTCTTTTATTAATTTTTCTTTGGGTTGTTCTTTTACTTTAGCTCCACGATGAAAAATGATTTGTATGTTTTTAGGCGGCTGAATTTTCATTGTAATTCTGTCTTCTGTATCAAGGCAATAGTTAGGCCCATTCCATTTTATATTTTCGGTCAATTTGTTGTTTGCTAACAATATATAATTTCGCAACTCCTCAATTTCTTTTCTTAATGGATGATTTTGCTCGTCTAAAAAAACACTTACACCTGTGCTGAGATTAATTTTTTGAATTGCCATTTTTTGCTTTTTACTATTTCTATTAATTTAACTATACAAATATGCAAACTATTTCTTAAATGTAACATGTACAAAAATGACAACAAAAGGGTTATTTACGACAAAATGGATATATCTTTATTTTTCTATAATACCTTAGAAAAATGAAAAGAGTAAGTATTCTTGTACCAGAAAATTCGGTGATGCAAGCCATTGCCGACCCACAATATTTGTTTTCTGCAGTAAATCAGTTTATGGCTGTGGCTGGCAAAAAACCATTGTTTACTGTACAGTTG
>JANOZW010000190.1:0-2400 GCA_031429575.1 Ferruginibacter sp. | reverse complement strand
CGTTTTACCGTCTTTTGTAGTGTAAATGATGATTTCTTGTTGTTCCATTGTATGTTTTATCGTTTCACAATATAAATATTTTTGTGTTGTAAATTTTAAAGTGCTGTATTTATAATTGTCGTAAGAGGTGACACCTCTCCTAATAGACTTTTAAGCTAGAAATTACTTTCAAAGAGCTGTCACCTCTTAATTTACGCAGTGACAATTATATATAACCCTAGTCTATCTATTAGTAGATTAAGCTGTTGCAAAAAGCAATTCTTCTTCTCTTACATTAAGTTGTCTTATTTTTCGTTGTATATTTTTAACTTGATTATATCTTATTCTATCTAAATTTTCTTTAGTTGGAATTGGGTTGTATGGCATTTTTTTTACAAGCATATTCCATACAATTGTTGCTAACTTTCTAGCTGTAGCTACAATGGCAACTACCCTCCCTTTTTTGTATTGTATTCGTTTAAAAAAACCTACAAGATAGTCGCCCTTTTTTTTATTACCAATTGCATTGGCAGAATGCATGAATGCTTGTGCCAGTTTATTTTTCCCTTTTTTTGTTTTACTACTTATTACCTTACTACCTGTTTTTTTTAAATCAGGAGCTAGCCTTAGCCATGCTGTAAATTGTTTACTGGTAGGGAAAGATGCCAACTCTAATCCTGTTTCTGCTACTATGCATAGAATAAAGCCCAACCCTATTCCATCTATAACACTCAAATCTATTCCACCAGTTAAATCTACAGCTAACTGTTGGATATTAATATTCGATTCATTTTTGCGAGTCTTCTTTTTTTTAATTTTTACTCCTACTACTTTTACTAGCCCTTCATCCCTTTGTTTACGTGATATTTCGGCAGTTAATAGTTTTTTTATTTCTTCGTCACATTCCGTAATCTTTACATGATAGTACTGGTATAACTCATAACAATGACGAAGTTCAAAAATATATTCTTCTCTCCAATCCCCTGTAAGTGCCGCTTCTATTTCTTTGGGTGATGCTTTAACTGTTGGTTGTGCTAAAGCTGCCAAGCGTTTTGCATTACGTTCACCCTTCAAGATGGCATCAATAATATCTTTGCCAGATTTGCCCATTACATCTTTTAATACAGCATCTAAACGAATATTGATTAACCGCAAAGATTTTTGCATTTTATTAATATAGCTTGCACCACTTTCTACTAAACTCTGCCTATGACGGTGATATTGCCGCACTGTTTCGGTAAATAAATCTGGAATAAAACTACCCTCCAACATACCCATTGAATGTAACTTTTGTATCCATTGGCTGTCTACTACATCCGTTTTACGACCCTTTACATTTTTAGTAAACTTTCCGTTCACTAGTATTGGATTGAGATTGTATTGCTGTAGCAAAACAAAGAGTGGTTGCCAATAAGTTCCTGTACTTTCCAAGGCTGTATCGGTAATATTACTATCTACTAAATATTGACATAGCGCATGTAGATTTTCAGTATAAACGCCAAATTCTTTTACATCATCTTTTCCCTGTCCGATGCATACATAATGAGAGCGACTCCCTACATCAATACCTGCTGCATGAGGATGGACAATATCCATTCTTGCAAAATTTTGTGTGACTTTGTTGTTAACTTCGTTCATAACTTTTATTTTATAAAACAGTCGCCAACAGGTTGCAATGAAAATTTGAAAATATTATATTCGGGATGTTGACCATTTGTAAGATGGCTACTCACCAGTCTTTTTTTCTTTTATGCTTGATTTTATCAATGCATAAATAGCAACCCCACCATAATTATAAACGAGCTAAAAGCATCAGTTTGTCGCCGGTTGGGATGGCGGCTGTTTTGATTTAAAAAATAAAAGTACTGACTTAAAATAGATAAATGGAAGAGTGGCAGTCTTACAGGTTATGCTGGCTTTTTTGCAGCCACGCTGCGTAGCTAATTATAAATGCACATATTTGAAAGGTTCAAGAAGTATTTTTTTTGTATTTATCATTGTCTGTAGATAATGTATTGCAAAAGAGAAAATATTTAGCTTCTTGTTTTCTCCATCAACCTCTCTTTCACCCCTCCCATCCACTCCGCTTTTAAAATGCTCAAAATAACACTATTCCTTCTCAAGCTTGTATAGGTAGATACATGGCTGCGTAGCACGCCTTCTTCCACACAACCAATACTGCGCATAGCAGCTTTACTTCTTTCATTATTATTATCTGCCCTAAATTCTACACGTTCCAAACCTAAGGTTTCAAAAGCAAATTGAAGCAATAATAATTTACAGTTTTTATTTAAACCTGTTCCTTGAAAGGCGCTACCATACCAAGTATAACCAAGCTGCAAAGATTTATTGTGCATTTGTATGTCGTAAAATCTTGTACTACCAGCATATGTTTGTGTACGTTTATCAAATACAATAAAA
>JANOZW010000189.1:0-14907 GCA_031429575.1 Ferruginibacter sp. | reverse complement strand
CGCAATCTTCGTTAAGATTTTTATGATCAAATTTATCAATAATTTTTTCTTTAATAAGATCGCTCAGTTTTTTTGTATCCATTACATAACCAGTTTCTGCATCTGGCACGCCAATTACTTGCACGGTTAAATCATAATTGTGCCCATGGTAGTGGGGATTGTTACATTTGCCAAATACTTGTTGGTTCTTTGCATCATCCCATGCAGCATTGTGCAATCTATGCGCTGCATTAAAATGTTCTTTTCTAAAAACGGAAACCCTTTCTTTAGACATTAGACGTTAGATTTAAGACACAAGACAATTATTTATCAATGTGATTTATATTATTAAAAATTTAGTTATACTTTAAATGTTCAATATTTGCTGATTTGCACATTTTCTCATTTGCCCATTTGCATTTTAGCCAAAGTATTCCACATATATCCTATCTGTTTCATATAATTTTAAAGAATGCAAAATTACATCGCTAGGCATTTGTGGTTTTAGCTGATTCCAAATACCAATTACTAAATTTTCTATAGAACAGATTTTATTTTTCATGAAATCTACTTCAATATTTAAATTTTTATGATCCAATACATCTGTTACATATTCTTTAATAATAATACTTAATTTTTTTGCATCATACACAAAACCAGTTTCTATGTTTGGTTCACCTTTTACGGTTACATGCAAATTAAAATTGTGCCCGTGCCAATTTTCATTAGCACATTTGCCAAATATTTCTTCGTTTTTTTCTCTACTCCAATTTGGGTTAAAGAGTTTATGTGCAGCATTAAAATGTTCTATTCTTGTAATATATACCATTGTAAAATTCTAAATTTCTTGTAAAGGTAGCAGCCAAAGTTAACAAAGTAAAACAGTAGTAATTAACTTTACCAAATGAAAATTTTAGTAGTAGCAGCTACCGAAATGGAAATAGCTCCTTTTCTGGCTCAAAATAGCGTTGCTAATACACTCATAACAGGTGTAGGCGCACCAGCTTGTATGTATGCGCTTACAAAGTGTTTGTTGCAAAATAAATATGATTTTGTAATACAAGCAGGTATTGCCGGCACGTTTAAAAATCAATATCCACTTGGGCAAACATTTATTGTAAAAACAGATTTGTTTGCAGATTTGGGCATACAAGAAAAAGAAAATTTTTTTACGCTTTTCGAAAAGGGTTTTGTAAACGAGAATGCTTTTCCAAACACAAATGGAAGAATGGAAAATACAACTGAAAATTATTTTTCAATATTACCCGTAAAAGCCATTACCATAAATACAGTGTCTGATAGCTTAACACAAACAGAATTATACAAAAAAAAGTATGATGCAGATATAGAAAGCATGGAAGGAGCCGCTTTTCATTATGTATGCATGCAAGAAGATATCCCTTTTTTGCAAATAAGAAGCATTAGTAATTTTGTAGGCGAGCGTGTAAAAACAAATTGGAAAATGAAGGAAGCAATCGATAACCTCAATGAAAACTTAATTAGAATTATAGGAGAGTTGACTGAAGTAGAACAAACTCGTAACCCGCAACCCACCAACCCTTAACTCTACCATGCACAAACAAATAATCCCCATCGGTTTTTCCCCCTGCCCAAATGATACCTTTATTTTTGATGCATTGGTAAATCAAAAAATAGATACTGGACATTTGCAATTTGAGCCAGTGCTTGAAGATGTACAAACCCTTAACCAATGGGCTATTGAAGAAAAGTTGATGGTTACAAAATTGAGTTATGGTGTATGGCCATTGGTAAATAAAAATTATAATTTATTAAACAGCGGTAGTGCATTGGGTAGGGGAGTAGGGCCTTTATTAATTACGAATAACGAATTAGGAATGACGAATGTTGAGGAGAAACTAATTGCTATTCCAGGAGAAAATACAACGGCACATTTATTATTTTCATTGGCATACCCTACTGCAAAAAATAAAATATTTTTAAGGTATGATGAAATAGAAAAATTTGTGTTGGATGGAAAAGGCTTGGGTGTTATCATTCATGAAAATCGGTTTACGTATGCAGAAAAAGGGTTGATAAAAATTACAGATCTTGGCGATTATTGGGAAACAAAAACTGGCTTTCCTATTCCGCTTGGTGGTATTGTAGTAAAGAAAACTGTGCAACCTCTCATACAGAAGCAAATAGATTTATTGATTAAGCAAAGCATAGAATTTGCCTTTTTTAATTATCCGAAACTAAACGATTATATACGTAGCCATGCACAAGAAATGAGTGAAGATGTAATGCGTAAACATATAGATTTGTATGTAAACAATTATTCGTTGGATTTGGGGGAAGATGGGAGAGCAGCAGTGAATAAGCTTATGGAAGTGTATGAGACTACGGACAACGGACGAGGGACCACTTAGGAAAGACGACAGGCAACAGACAATGGACGACAAGTCCCTAGCCTAGCAACTTTGAACATTATTCACATTTGCTAATCGCAAACTGCCAATTGCAAACTGCCAACTGCTCTTTGCCAATTGCTACTTCAAACTGCCAGCTGCCAATCCTTCCTTATAAATCTTCAAACACCTGTCTCTAGCAAATGTATGTTCTACTATAGGTGTTGGATATGTAAATTCTTCAAACTCTGGTACCCACTTTTTTATGTAGGTAAGATCTGGGTCAAACTTTTTTGTTTGTAAATAGGGGTTAAAAATGCGAAAATATGGCGCAGCATCACAACCACTACCTGCTGCCCATTGCCAGCCTCCATTATTAGCAGCTAAATCAAAGTCTAATAATTTTTCTGCAAAATAGGCTTCGCCCAATCGCCAATCTAGCAGCAAATGTTTGCAAAGAAATGAAGCCACAATCATGCGTACACGATTGTGCATAAAACCGGTTTCGTTCAATTCTCTCATGCCTGCATCTACTATTGGATAGCCAGTTTGTCCATCACACCATTTTTTATAAGCGGTTTCATCATCTCTCCATTGTATAAAATCATAGGCAGGTTTAAAAGCTTTCCCTTTGCCTACGTGCGGAAAATGCCATAAAATCATATGATAAAAATCTCTCCATATCAATTCATTTAAAAAGGTTTCAGATAAATTTTGTGAATATTTTGCCAACCTACGAATGCTGATGGTACCAAAGCGTAAATGTAAACCCAAGTGTGAAGTGCCTCGTATGCTTGGTATATTTCTTTGGGTACTATATTTTTTTACCAATTCTGCTTCTACAGATTTTGATGGAAATATTTGTGTAGATTTTGTAAAACCAATTTGTGTTAATGAAGGAATTTTATTTGGCGATTTTTTTAAAAAATTATCAAAATATTTTTCTGTTTTATATAATGTTAAATCGTCTTCCTTTAATGTAGCTTTCCATTTTCTGCTAAAAGGTGTAAAAACGGTATATGGTTTTCCATCATCTTTTACTACTTCTGCTTTTTCAAAAATTACTTGGTCTTTGTAGGAAATTAGTGAGGCGTTATTTTTTTCTAACAACGTTTTTATTACTTCATCTCTTTCTCTTGCATAAGGTTCATAATCTGTAATGCAATATACATTTGCTATTTTGTATTGTTTTAGTAATGATGTAAAAGCCTCTAGTGGCGTACTGTGTAGTACCTGTAATGATGAGCCTTGCGCAATAAGTTTACTTTGCATTTCCATTAAACTATCATGTATAAATTGCACACGAGCGTCTGCTTTATTTTCTAGTTTATCTAAAATTGCTTTATCAAAAATGAAAATAGGCAATAAAGGTAGTTCACTTTGCAGTGCATGAAAAAGCGCAGTGTTGTCTTCTAATCGTAGGTCTCGCCTAAACCAAAATATATTTAATTTCATAATTAATGATTCTAATTTTTTTTACTTTCACATGTAATGTTATTTCCAAAACCTATAAGGTCATTTAGCGATTTTGATTTATTCCAAAGTTTAAATAAGGCCTTGTAGGTTTGTGAAGTAAATAACAATTCAACAATAGATATCCCCTTCCTTCCTAATAAATTCCTCCACAATTTTGTAAGTATTAGCATTTGTATATTTTTTATTTTCTACCCCTGCTACCCATCTAATATTGTAAATAGAGTTAGTCAAAAAAACTTCATCAGCATCTAAAATATCTTCTTTTGTAACCACCGTTTCATGTACGGTAAAACCTAATTTTCGTATTTTATCTATTAAAAATTTTCTCATAACACCTGCTACACATCCTTGTGTAAGTGCAGGCGTATAAATAATTTCATCTTTTATGTAAAAAACATTTGCAATCGTACTATCACAGATATTTCCATCGCTATTTAATATCAAAGCATCATTGCATTGTTGTTTTTTTGCAAACATGGCACCCATGAAATAGGGTAAATAATTATTGTTTTTTAAATTGCTAAATTTGTCTATACTTTTTTTTGCATCATTAAAAATACACAATTGCAAGCCATTACTGTTTAATGGTTCATTATCTTCAGGTAATGCTATGGCTTCTATAATATAATTTGGCGTATTGTTTTTTGCATCATAAATGCCACCATCGCTTCTTATAATGGTAAGTCGTATTCTTGCCGCCGTTAGTTTGTTTTTTACAGCCAATTGTAATATTTCTGCTTCCAACTTTTCTGGCGATAATAATTTTGGCATCTCAAACTGTAGCATCTGCATGCCTTTCCACAATCGGGCAAAATGTTCATCACTTAAAATGAGGTTGCCATTTTTGAGTTTCATGGTTTCAAAAATACCATCACCATATCGTAAGCCACGATTTTGTGCAGTAATGATGGGTTCGTTTTCCTCTAAATTTTTTCCATTATAATTTATAAAATTCATTATGTTCATTTGTATATTTATTGGCTAATTTGTTTTCAATAAGGGTTTCTATAAAATAAAAAATCTTCCCCAAAAGGAAGATTAATAATAAATGATAGGAGCTTATTCGTTTATAGTTCCTCTATTATTTTATGCTTTACTGCATATAAAATTAATCCTGCTGTTGTTTTTGCACCTGTTTTTACTTTTAATTTATCTCTTAGTGCTTCTACCGTACGTGGACTCAATTCCACTAAATCTGCAATTTCTTTCGTGCTTTTTTCTTCGCACATCAACCTAAGAATCATCGTTTCTTTATCATTCAATTGTGCATCTGCGTTTTGAAACTGCTGTGGCATTTGCACATTGCGCTGCTTTAGGTTGGTAAGCAACGCCTGATTGGTTAATGTGTTAAAATAGTACTCATCCGTATGACATGTTTTAATAGCCTCATAAATTATTTCGCTATCACTTGTTTTAGATAGATAACTATTGGCGCCAATTTCCATGAGTTTGGTTATCATGCTATGGTCATCCATCATGGTAAGCATAATAACTTTTGCCCCGGGGCATACTTTTCTTATTTCTGGTAAAGCCTGTATGCCAT
Source organism: Ferruginibacter sp. (assembly GCA_031429575.1). Classification (GTDB taxonomy): domain Bacteria; phylum Bacteroidota; class Bacteroidia; order Chitinophagales; family Chitinophagaceae; genus Ferruginibacter. The sequence continues at coordinate 9,540 of JANOZW010000189.1, read as the reverse complement.
CCATTACTGGCATTTGAATATCTAATAGAATCACATCAGCGGGCAATGACTTCAGCATATTTATTAAATGCATACCATTATCTGCTTCAGCAATAATTTCAATATCTTTTTTTTGGCTTAGCGCTGCTTTTACACCCGCTCTATAAAGCACATGGTCATCTGCAATAATTACTTTGATGGGTGTTGTTAGTTCTTCTGTCATAATTGTGCTCGTAAAAGTAGCTAATTTTTATAAGTATTTTTACGATTTTATAAACTTATATATATTTTCACAAAAACATATTAGTTATCTTAATAATAAGAATGAATCTTTCTTTGTAACAATTTCACCTAAATCGCACACAACTTCAAGCATAAATACATAAGCACCACCTTCTTGTTCCACACCATTGTACTTCCCATCCCAACCCATTGTTTTTTCATTGGGTTTTGCATTTTTAGCTTCATAAAGTAATTGACCATATCTATTAAAAACGGCAAATTTTGTAATTGATTTAATGCCTCGTGTAATTGGGCGAAAGATATCATTTTTACCATCTCTATTAGGCGAAAATGCAGTTGGTAATAAAAGATTTGCATATTTACATTCCACAAAAATGGTAACGGTATCTTTTGACACACAACCACTATCGCTTGTAACTTTTATGGTAAATGTTTCTGTTTCTAATGCAGTACCACTTGGTGTTTGACAGTTTGCACAATTGAGATTTATATTCGGTGTCCATTCGTAAAGAACAATATTGTTTGTATATGATGGGGAAATGGTAAAGGGAGTGTTGTATGGCAAAATTTTATCTGGCCCAGCATTTACTATGGGCAGTGGTTTTACAATAATATCAACCGTGGCAGTACTACTAAAGCATCCTGCAGAATCTATAAGTATTGCTATATACGAAGTATTGACTATGCCAGTTACGACAGGGTTATAAATGGTAGTATCTGATAAACCAATACCTGGCGACCAAACGATTCTTTTATCTGGCGGGGTTACATTTATATGCACCGTGTCTTGGAGGCAAACAGCTATTGGGTTTTTTGTAGGCGTAGCAATAAAGGGTTCAAAAACAGTTGAAATAATGCTATCTCTTTTAACACAGCCTAAACTATTGGTGGCTGTAGCATAAAAAATGGTGCTAGTACTTGGGTTGGCTATTACGGTATCACAATTTGCGCAAGATAAAAAAGTAGCAGGCGACCACAATAATGTATCACTATGAAATGCAAAAAGCGAATCTGTTTTGCCTTGGCACAATGTATCTGCTCTTGGAAATAAACGAAGGAACGGAGTTGGTTTTACACTTACGGTTTTAAATAAACTATCGGTACAGCCATTTTTATCTGTAGCAAATAATTTAATGGTATAAACACCTGCACCTGGATAACGCAAAATGGGCGGTTGATAAATAGTGTCGTTTTTTGGAGTAATGCCATAATTCCAATACAAAAGTTTTATGGTATCTGTTGCAAGATAAGGAATAGACGTATTGGTAATGGTATCAGCATAATTTGCGCATACACTAGGGGATGATGTGTAACTTAAATTAGGCCCCCTTACACTTATTGTTTTATTTAATGGGTTTAATGGTATCGTATCTTCACAATATTGAGAGCCATTATTTATAATCACATAATTATTGGTAAAATTGCCAAAATTATATGCTCTCACAGTAAAGGGGTTACTAGTGTTTGCATTTTCAGGTACACCAACTACATTCCATTTGTAGGAAATACCTGCCGTGGTATAATTATTTTGTAAAGTAAAAACAGTAGTACTACCTCTGCAAATAAAAGTATCGGGATTAGTAAGTGTAGGGTTGGCGGTGTAAATAACGGAGGCTATGCTATCTCTACAGCCTGTAGCATTATCTACAATGGTAAGCAATGTACTAAACGCCCCATTTGCAGGATACGTGTGCACTGCATTTGGTGTAGATACGATTGGTGAGGCATCTCCAAAATTCCAAAAAACAAATGATTGATTTCCTTGACTTGTGTTGGTAAAGGAAAATGTTTTTTTAGCCGTACAAGTATTTGCGTAAGTAAAACTCGCTATAACCCCTACCACATTTATAGGAAAATTTAATTGTGTGCCTGCACAACCATTAAAAAAAGGCGTTACTTTAATAAATTTTGGTCCAAGCGTTGCATACTTATGTTGGGTAATAGTATCTGTGACTGTTTCTAAAGTGCCATCTCCATAATCCCAATTATATGTATTGGCAAACTTTGCTTTGGCAACAAATATGGCTGTTTCAGACCCACAATACACCAATTTTTTTGGATATGCAATATGGTTTATTGGTGGAATACCAAAAGCTATGCGTGGATAATTATATGAATTTGTACAACCCTCGTTGGTAGTAATATTTAGCGTAGGGAAATAACTGCCTGAATCTATATAGTTGTGCGGGGTTGAATTATTAGTAGTGCTAAATGGAGCAGAACCATCGCCAAAGTTCCACGTATAATTTGTAACAGACCCACCAACAGGCACATTTACCGATGCACTAAAAGTAGTAGCGGCTATTACACAACCACTCGTGGGAGATACGCCGGCAGTTATAGGAGGATTTTGTACAGTGATATTGTACCCACTGGTAGCAAAACAACCACCCGCATCTATTGCTTTTACTGTGGCAGCGTAGATGCCAAAAGCAGCATACGGATGAGTAACCGTTGGGATGGTTGTTGTTGTTGTGCTTCCATCTCCAAAAGTCCATTCGTAAGATGCAATAGTACCATTGCCTGTTGTTGTAAAATTAATATTGCCTGGGGTGCAAATGTAATTTCTATCCGCACCCAATGTGGTTACATTACTTTGATTTACGATGATGGTTTGAGAAGTCTCTACTACACCTATATCAAATACTGCCACTAGTTTAACTGCATAAGAACCTGCTGTAGTAAAGTTTATGCTAGGGTTAGGGTCATTGCTCTCTTGCCCATTGCCAAAAATCCAAGTAAAGCCAATGGGGTTACCAGTACAAGTTTGTGTAAAATTAATAGTAACAGGATTACACAAAACTGGGGTAGCGCTTGCATAAGTAAATGAAGCTGTTTGTGCTTTTGTAAAAAAAGGCAATACTGCTGTAAGAATTATTAGGGCAATTTTGGACATAAGTTTAATCGCATATATGCGAAGTTATCAAGTTCTTTCAAAGACCGTGCTACAAATTTGGTTTTGGGAGGTTGGAGATTAAAAGTTTGTAAACCTATGAGGTCTTTCTGTAAACGTTGCTATTTGTTGAAGTAGTGATAAGACCTTATAGGTTTTTAGTTGAGGCGGATGTTTTTGGGATGCTCGCAAATAAATATTCATAATCACCATCATGTGTTGGGGATTGATTCATAAATTTCGAAACAAGGTGGCGGTAATGATGCAGTATCATAACAAAAACTCCAATTTTACCAAGGCAAAAAACGGTAACAAGGCCACTCTGTTTTCGTAAAACTGTGTAATGGAAATATTTTGAGTTACAAAAGCATTTTTATTGGTAACATTTCTTAATTCAAGATTTAAGCGAAGTTTATTATTATTAAGCAATTGCTTATAACTAACATTTAGTAAAAAAATATTTTGTACGTTTCCATTAAATGTATTGAAATAATAATTTCGTGCTTCTATATCTATATGGCTTTTTTTCATATAATTAAGATTTACATCTAAGGCAATTACATCTGTTAGCGATTTATTAAAACCATTAAAGCCCTTGCGCTTATTTGTATTAAACGATAGGCTATTGTTTAGTACAAAATTAAACATGCCTTTCAATCTAGAAATTACTCGATTGTCTAATTGGTAAGAATTTGATAGAGACGAAATAATAATATTGTTTTGAGATGAAACGGATTCACGGGAAGAAATATTTACATCATTTTCGAACCGCATTCTTAATTTATCAGATGTAAGGTTATTACGCATGTTTGCAGAAATACCTTTATTTACAGCCATGTTATTAATATAATTTTGAATAGCATAAAAATTATTGTTTGTATTATTAAGCAAGTAGTTTGGTGTATTGAAGTTGCCACTAATGCTATAACTAAAATTTGGTTTATTGCTAAAAGCACCAAATTTATAACTGCTTATATTGATACTGTACGACTGATTTTTTAGTAAAAAGCCAGTACCAGTTATTTTATTTTTATTGTTTACGATAACATTAGCCGCAAAGGTTTTTGTTAAAAAGCTAAAATCATTATTACGTGTAGCAGTAAAGCCTATTGTTCTTCTGTTTTTAAATTCATAATGCGCATTAATAGTAGCGTTATAATTTGTAATGCTATTAGAAATGCTGTGTATTTTAGAGCGAAATAAAATTGGCTCTATAGATAGATTTAAAGTGAAATCATCGTTATCAAATTTATAATTTATAGGTAACGATATACATATTTGATCATATTTATAATGATTTTTAAAAGAGTCAATATTTTTATAAAAGAGGGTAGTAGATGCTAACGCAGAAAGGCTGGATTGGAGGGTGCCTAATATTTTTCTATATGTTGGCTGGAAAGTAAAAGAAAAATCCCTTTTACGTTTTATTAGTTTTAGATAAGCACCTATATTATTCTCCTTGGTTTCAATGTTTTGTTCTAAAAATTTTACAAAGCCTAGGGCATTGCTAAAAATACTATTGTCATATGCAATACCATTATTTAATAAAAATTCTTTGTTATGCTGTACGTCGTAAAAACCTGCAATATTTATAAGGGTTGCATTTCTTAAAAACTTCGTATAGTTAACCAAGGAATTGGCAAAAACTTTTTTATTGCTATTATCAAAAAAAACATTTTTTGAATTGAGTACACTGCTATTAATAGAATTATCCTTCTCTGACAAATAGCTAGCATTCCATTTTATTTGCTCATTATTTTTCAGCATGTATATGAGTTCATTTTTTACCCTAAATGCTTTTTTATCAATAAAAACGTTGTTTAAAGCATTCGTTTCTGCAAAAATTTGATTACCAATAAATGTTTGACTAAAGTCGCTTTCTGCTTGTTCTATTTTTTCAGGGGTGTAATTAAAAGTAAATTTATCAGTAATTTTTTTGCCGATATTAAACTGAGAGCTATTGTCAAAATATTGTGTATTGTTAAAGGAGTAGTTGTTTTTAGTGATTTTTAATGAAAGTTCATTTGCGGTATTTTGATATGGCAATCCTTTGCCTAGTTTTTTAAAAAGCTCTGTATTTATATTTCCAAAAAGGCTATTGGGTGAAGCTATTAATTGAGCTGTATTACCAATAGAATTAAAGTTTATAAAGTTTATAGCTGTTACAGGTTTTGTAAGCACCAAAAAATCGGTTTTTTGCTCATAATATTTTATGGGCAACCCTAGGCTTGCAGATATTTTGGAACTCGGTATTACTCGCTTATTTTTAAAGGTTATGTTTATGGCTACTTCCGTATTGCCCGTTGCAGAATTGGATAGCTCGTACGGATCTTTGTATTTTTTTAAAACCTGCAGTTGGTCTATATTATGCGGGCTAAGGTTGTTTACAATTTTTTCATAGTTTTCTCCTGTAAGGTCTTTACCATCTATTAATAATTTACTTACCATCTGGTTATTGGCAATTATTTTACCGTTCGGAGTTACTATAATGCCAGGTAAGTTATTAAGCAAATCTTTTAGATTATTTTCATTGTTTTTTTTAAAAACATCGGTATTATAAAAAACGGTATCGCCATTTTCATATACGCCACGTTTGGCAATAACCCTCACGGTATCTTCGGCAGTAAATTTTTGTTTTAATGTAAATTTTTTTTGTACAATGTCTAGTGTCGTATTTAGATTAATGACTAATTTATCATAACCAATACTGGTAAACTCAATCGTATAATCTTGCTTAGCTTGTAGGTTAAATTGAAATATCCCGACATTGTTGGTAATATCATAAGCTTTTATTACAGCGCCTTGTTTTGCTACTACAGAAACATTGGCTAAGGCTTGCCCAATTTCATTATTTACATAACCCTTTATTGATACCGATTGTCCATAACAATAAGCAGTTGCTATAATACATAGACAACTGCTTATTATTTTTTTAATGAGTAAGAAATGCTTACTATTTCTTTTCATTGCTCTTTTTCATTTCTTTCATGTATTGCTGCGCTTCTTGCATTCTTTTAGCTTCCGCCAATGTATAGTTGTAGCCAGATATTTGCTTTTCGCCATTGCATCCACTTACTATCACGGGGGTTGTAAGTGGGTATGTAAGGGTTTTCATTCTATACCTTGTTTTATCATCTTCGCTAGTAGCAAGTACAATTACACCTGGCAATCCATACATTTTTAATGGCCCTGCAGCAAATGGCACAGAAGGAGCAAACCAAACATCATAATATTTATCTATAAAAAAACCTCTTGCCTTTTGGCAAAGTAGTCCTTCTATAGTCATGGTATCTTCTTTTAACTGCCAAGCAATTTTAACCAGAGAGTCTGTTACACAGTAGCTTGCGTCATCATTTTTCTTTACTTTTTGAGATACATTGGTTGAAAAATTAATAATTGTTTTAGACATACTACTATTAATCTGGCTTTCTAATTGATTTTTTATCTTTGCCCTTTGCCTCGCTATCTCAAACGAATCCACAGTTACTTCTTTTTGCATTAATTTCATATGTTTGTCAACCATGGCATCAATATCTACAATTGATTTTTGAACAAATGCATAACTGGTATTATTGAAAAATGTTTCAGATTCTGCATTATCTCTTGGCATATATTCTCCGGATAATAATTTGCGTTCTTTTACATACTCAATCTTACCGATAAAGGTATTTTCTTGCGCATTTGAATTTTTTACTAAGAGCAGCAATAAAAAAGAATACAATACTTTCATAAATATTATTTAAAACATTAAAAATAAACATAGTTAACAGCCTACACTTAGTTGAGATTGCACATCTGTACAAAATGTGGTATAAACTCCATATTCAGGACAAATAAGCTCCCACGCTATTCCAGATACAACATAGGTAGAGCTACCACCATCTGCACATTCCAATTCAAAAGTATCTGCCCAAGCATAACCTTGCAGGTAGCAAGATAAAGCAGAATTCTGTAATAATTTTCGAACTGATTTTTTATTTAGTTTAATTTTATTCGCTTTATGCACAAGTTGATGCTCTGAAATAATATTATTGTTTTTCAAATTTAATGTTGCATTTACTTTATGTTTTGCAAAGGCAAAGCAAGAAAGCGTTACTAATAATAGTGATAAAATTGTTTTTTTCATAAACTATAATTTAAAATTGTGATTAATAAATGTAATTACCAGTTTTTATTTAAATAAAATTATGCGTAAGCTAAGTTGGTATTAAAATTCCAACCTGCAAACCTTGGCTGGGATAAATTTACCAACATCCATATCCATCTTCTTCATCAAGAAAATCTGAAAAGTAGTATTGTCCATTACCACAGCCATACGTCACATATGCTATATATATCCCAATTGAACCATCAGGACAATCAATAACAAAAACTTCTGCTTCTATACAAACTTCTGAATATAATTTTTTATGAAATTCAGATAGGTTCTTAATTACAGTAGTTGAATGTACTTTTTCTTTTTTTACCTCATTATTAGCATAGGTGCCAAAAGAAAAAACCAGGCCTAGCATTAAAAGCATTAAATTTTTTTTCATGATTATATGTTTTATTTTTTAAAAAAGTTTGTATTTATTTATTACTTAGCAACTCTCATCCACCCTGCTAATCCAATCTACCCCAAACCCATATACCTGCCCACTATCGCAGTCAGATAAAATATAAGCTACCGCACCTACAAATTGCGAACCATCGGGGCATTCGCCAATAAATACATGAGACTCCATACAAAACTCTGCATATAATCTTGTATTAAATTTATCTGTCTTTTTGTTATTATATTTTGATACAGCGTTGGCATTTTCTTTCTTTAGCTCATTATGCGCATATGCACCCAAAGAGAAGGTAAAACCTAGCATTAAAAGCATTATAAACTTTTTCATAATTTTAATTTTATATTTTTAAAATAATTGTTTGAAACTTTAATACAGCTTCTTTTAAAAACCAAAACAAACTGTATTAAAGTGTAGGTGTTGTAAACGACTTTGGCATAATAAATTTATGTTAGCCACCACAAGCATCTCCGTAAGTATTGGCAAAAACAGTTTGACCAGATATTGGAGCTCCAGTGTCACAATTAACTACATAAACATCAACAGCTGCTAGTCCAACAGAACCATCAGGACAATCTACTGTCCATATTTCAATCATGTAGCAAGTGCCGGGGGGCATTTTTGTTTGAGCAGTTGCTACTACTTTACTTGTTTCTTTTTTTACTTCATTACTGGCACTTGCAAATAACCCTACAGCAGAAAATGCCAACATAAACATGATTTTTTTCATTTTGTAAAATTTTTAGTTAAAATATAATTGTTAATTCCCTTTGGGTTTTATTGGTATCATTACAAGGGTAAAATGAACCGCATTTGTTTTGGCCAAACAATATTGTATTATAAATAGTAAATATCAATGTAAAGTCACTTTTTATTTGTAGTAACAAACCTCCAACAATTACTAGCTATTAAAAAGAGAAAAACAACCCTCACACTCGTTGTTTTCCTTTTCACAAACGGTTGTTTACATAAAATTTTGTGGTGAATTAACACATTACAAAATCTATTTAATATAATGCTGATAAGACATAGATACAAGATTGCTAGGGGATTACTAGGGGGCTGGTACGGAGTTGCCACGCCTTTTGCTTAACAGAAATTATTTTTTATATAAAGCTATATGTAGTTAGCATGACTATTATATTTTGCGCATCCTTTACAAACAGCGGCAAACACCACAACAATTTATAAAAAAATACACAGAACTTAGGTTGGTAAAGTTTACACTTAATTTCGTTAACGCTTAACTAATATAGCTCCTAATAAGAATGCTTTAAAACCTTACTAAAATAAAACCACTATAAAGTATTAGAAACTAAAGTCCCTCCTGTGGAGGGGTTTGGGGAGGCTTTCCCTCTCCAAGAAGAAAAACAACCCCCTTCTCGGTGTTTTTCTCTTTTGTATTTGATGATTTAGGCGTTTCTTTATGGGTAATTATGGGAGTCAAAATTTATTTAGTCGTTGAGTCTTTGACATTTTTAATTTTTATTTGGGGTTTATTAATTGGAATTAAATTATCAAGAATGAAAACCTGCCCCCCTAGCATTATTTATTTCTATGTATATCCTATTGTAGGTGTAATTATTGGAATTGTTGTTTATTTTACCAGATTTCACCTTGTATCAAAAGAAATTGGATTTACTACTAATACTTTATCATTATTTTTTCACTTTTATTTTCTAAGCAATTTTTTATATAAGGAAACAGGAAAAATTCTTTTTATAAAATATTTTATCTTGTCGCTTCTTTTTTTACTAGCTTTTTTTATAGTCTCTGATATCAGGAGTAAAAGTGCTTATTCATTTGCCTTTGCAAATGGCTGGTTATTTATTTTTTTTGCTTAAGTTTTGATGCATTCGGGTATGTTTTTTTGTT
>JANOZW010000188.1:0-2218 GCA_031429575.1 Ferruginibacter sp. | reverse complement strand
AAAACAATTAAATGAAAACAATACAGTTTTTTTCAACAATTGCGATGATGTTTTTTTGTACAAATCTAGATGCTCAAAATGTAGGAATAGGTACACCACTACCAACAGAAAAATTAACAGTAAGACAAGATGGAATTGGTATATCACAAGAGGATGGTACAGGTGCAACAAAAGTAGGATTTTATACTTTCGGTGCATTTGCATATGTACAAACACATACCAATAACAATTTACTTTTTTCTACCAACAATGGTGCTATTCAAATGACACTTACAACAGCAGGCAATATTGGTATTGGAACCTCTGCGCCAAATGCACGGCTATCCGTTACTAGAGGAAGCTCAGCATCTTCTTTTGATGGCACAGCTGCATTTGCAGGAACAACGCATATATCTCATTTTAATTATGGTACAGCAGAAGATACCTACATACGTGGTGGTAAAGACAATGCCAGAGTTTTTTTAGCCGATAATACAGGAGGTGCTGTAGGTATTGGTACATACACAACGGCAGGTTATAAGTTAGCAGTAAATGGTAATATTCGTAGTAAAGAAGTGGTGGTAGAAACCGGTTGGGCAGATTTTGTTTTTGCAAAAGAGTATAAACTTCCGAATTTATTTGATGTAGAAAAATTTATAAAAGTAAATAAACATTTGCCGGATATTCCATCTGCTGAAGAAATACAAACCAATGGTTTAAAAGTAGGTGAGGTGCAAACAAAAATGATGCAGAAAATTGAAGAGCTTACTTTATACATCATTGAAATGAAAAAAGAAATAGCGGCATTAAAAATTATTGTTGACCAAAAAAAATAACCAATCATGAAATATAAAATATTATTTTTCATCATTATTTTGGTAATTAGTTATGATACCACTAATGCACAAGTGCAACAAAAAAAAGGAAGCGGGCAAACTGCCGTGGGGTATAGCATAAATTTTGCAGAGCGTGCAAAGGCGGAAGATAAAAGCTATTTAAAAAAGGGACAGTTTCCACCGAATGAAAAATTTGAGGCAGAAAATGATGAGGAGAAAATGCAATTTAAGAATGAGGTTATAGGAGTTTCTCCCGCCAATAAAGTGGAAGTGAATATGCCTCCAAGTAATGCAATTGCGCAAAGAGATATATTGAGCGCACCTTGTCTAGATTTTCAAGGTGTAATTACCAATACATCTGCCCCGCCAGATCCCAACGGTAGTGCAGGTTTTGAAACTTTAATGGGCACTACTAATTTTACCATACGCACACAAAATAAAACTGGCGGCTTAATAAACGAACTTCAGTTTACCACTTTTTTTGCAGGAGTGGGTGGCCATGGTTTTATTTTTGATCCAAGAATACATTATGACCAGTATGCCCAACGCTGGGTTTTTGTATGTGGTGGTTCTGGCAATAGTGCTAATTCAGCCATTTTAGTAGCCATATCACAAACTTCAAACCCTGATGCAGGTTGGTGGATTTATAATATTGATGCCGATGGCTCTGATGTTAATTGGATGGATTATCCTGTAATTGGTATTAATAAAAATTGGATAACGATATCAGGTAATATGTTTAAGCGTGGAGCAGCAGGTGCATTTTACTCTCGTGTATGGGCGTTGAATAAAAGTCAAGCTTATGTAGGTGCATCCGTAGGTTTTTTCTTTTGGGATTTTTCTAATTTGTTTACCATTGCACCTGCTTCTAATTATGACCCAGTAGAAGATCGCATGTGGCTAGTAACTAACTGGAACAGTAACTCAGGGGGTAGTGGATTTATAAAAATTTTAAACATGACGGGTACAGCTGCTGCACCTGCACTTGCATTGGGTAATACCATTAATGTTGGTACAGCTTGGACATCAGGTGGCGTAGGCGCTTCACAAACTGGCACTGGTTTACAAATAAATGCGGGAGATGATCGGGTACAAAATACCGTTTATAGAAATGCTGTCATTTGGTTTGCACAGTCTTATTCACAACCTGTAGCTGCACCCACATACACAGGCGTACAAATGATAGCGCTCAATCCTTTTGCAGGTACGCATATTGAAACGATAAGAATTGTAGATGCATCTGCTTCTATATTATGTGCATTTCCTTCTGTAACGGCTAATAAAGACAATGATGTATGCTTGGCTTATAATACTTTTTATACAACAGGGTATGCATCTGCAGCAGTATCTTTAAGAAGAGGTGGTGGTAGTTTGGAATCGTATGTAACCAAAGGCGGGGAAGA
>JANOZW010000187.1:0-5139 GCA_031429575.1 Ferruginibacter sp. | reverse complement strand
TACAATGTTTTTGTTTTTGATAAGGCATTAAAAAATCGGTCCTCCTACACCATCACTAACACAAATGTTTTAAGAAAAGGAAATAGTAGAAATGCAAATGTTACAGGTTTTGATGTTTCGTTATTTGATAAAAAAAATAATTATAATTTTTCTGGTACAATAAGATACAGTAGTATATGGGGCACAGAAGGAAAAAAAGATGGCTATAAAACAGAAATGAGTGTAGGGAAAATAAGTGGTAAGTGGCAGTATGTTACTGGCATAAATATTGAAAACGATACTTATGATCCTAATGATTTAGGCATTTTATTCAACAACAATTCTATTGAACATTTTAGTGAGATAAGCTTAAACTATAATACGCCAACAAAAAAATATTTAACGCATAAGTACAATGTAAATGTTAGAAATGAATATTTATACAAGCCTTACAATTGGACTACCGTTGAATTGGAAGCAACTGCTTTTTTCTTATTTAAAAATTTTTGGGATGCTAACTTTGTAGTAAACACACAACCGTTGGATTTTAATGATTACTTCGAATCAAGAACACCCGGCTTAAACTTAAACAGATTTCCGTATTTATTTATTGGCATGGGTGGTAGCAGCGATAGTAGAAAAAAATTATTTGGAGGTTGGTTTATTGGTGGGGCAGAAAGTAGGGTAAAAGATGATCCATTTGTTAAAATAGACTTAAATAGTAGATATAGATTTAATGACAGGTTTCAAATAACTGCAGCATTTAATAGAGAATATGACAAGGGACAATGGGGCTTTTCCCATAGAGATACCATAAGTACTTTGGTGAAGGATTACAATGATCCTTTTATAGCTTTTAGAAAAGTAAAAACAAATAATATAATACTTGGAGCTCAATATAATTTTACACCACGTATGAATTGGACAATACGTATGCGCCACAATTGGACTAGCATTGTAAACAGGTCATTTCATAAATTAAAAACTGATGGAAGTTGGGATGATGTTGCTTTTGTAGAGGGGAGAAACAGAAATTTTAATGCTTTTAATATTGATATGTTTTATACATGGGATTTTAAATGGGGAAGTAGAATTACACTAGGCTGGAAAAATGCATTGGGCGGAAATGTATCTCTAGATCCTTACAAAAATACAAGCTATACAAAAAATCTAAGCGGCATTTTTAATAATCCACATAGCAATGAAGTTACTTTAAAAATTGTTTACTTTTTAGATTATTTAAATCTGAAGAAGAAAGCATAACACATTTTATTTCCTAAAATAATTGTACAGCAACTTTGATAATTTTCGAGTAAGTACCCAAGCTTCATTGTTGGTTTCCCAAGATTTGTCTTTGTTATTATTGGTAAGAATGGTAAATATGTATGGCTGCTTGGCCATTACAAGAAGTGTTTCACTACGGCTAGCATCAACTGCACCGCTTTTGCTAGCTACAAAAATGGTAGAAGGTATTTCGCTTAAAGCTTCTTCATCCCAATAATTACGCCCGAGCAATCGAATCATTTTTTTACTTAGTGAATCATTAATTATTTTCCCTTGGTATAATTTTTCTAAAACCATACTCATTTCCTTCGGCGTAGTTTGCCCCCAACCATATTTATTTCTATCAGCTTCTCTACCAAGTGTACGAGAGTTTATTCTCGTATGTTCAAAACTATTTTCTGCCAACAGCTCATTTACCCTTGTACCTGTACCTGCAAGTTTTTGTAACCAAAGGCTTGCTGTATTATCGCTTGTAGTTAGCATAAGCATTACCACTTTGGACAAATGTATTTTCTCAGCATTTTTAAATGAGCCTAAAATATCTTCTCCAGCATATAAGAGAGAATCACCATAAGTTAAATCTTGATGATAGGTAAGTTCTCCTTTATTTATTTTATCTACAATACCAATAAGTATGGGAATTTTTACAATACTAGCTGTAGGAAAAATAGTATCTGCATTTATTTGTACAACCTTGTTTGTCTTTAAACTTTTTATATAGATACCAATATCCCCATTAAAACCCTTTATTAATTCCTCCACTTGTGACTGCAATTTTTTATCTACTTTTTGTGCAAACAGTATAGAAGGGAGACATAATAAAATGACATAAATAATTTTCATCTATCAACAATTATCTTATCAGAAAAGTAATACCTCCTACATTTTGTGTTTGGTTGCCTGTTTTCATACCACCAGCAAACTGCCTATCATAAGAAGGATAATAAGTAAAATTTACAGAGCCAATGCTTTTTATTTTTCCTCTAAATGCTTCGTTATCGAAAGATGAATAATAATTTAATGATGTAGATCCAACCGCTCTCAATTTACCACGCAATGCATCATTATCAAAAGAATTGTAAAAACCAATTTGATTAACACCTATACTTTTAATTTTACCTTTCAATAAAGCATCTTCAAAAGGCTGGTAATAAGTAAATACAAGTGAGCCAATACTTTTTATTTTTCCTCTAAGCGATTCGTCCTCATAAGATGCATAATAGGTTACACCAGTTCTTCCGATGTATTTCAATTTTCCTTGGTACGACTTATCATCAGTAGTAGTGTACATTTCAATACGCCCATTATATTTTTCCAAGCGTGAATAATTGGCAATTTTTTCTGAGAAATAATCTACCCCATAATTAATCAAATTACCATCAGGCGACACATTAAGAATCACATTTTCATCTAAGCCAATTGTAAAAGATTCTGTAGTACCCGCATTGGTAATATTTATTTTAGCTATTTTTTGTGCAAAAGTAGAAATGCCCATTATTGCTAAAAAAACAAGTATCGATATTTGTTTCATATTATTTATTTTCCTAGTAAAAATAAAGTAAAGTATACTGTAAAAGATGATTTTTTATGAAGTTTTTACGTTTTGCACAAACTTTAAGCAAATTATATATTAAAGAATTGTCAATTTATTGTAAAAATAGAGGGCCGAATAGATATTCAGCCCTGATTAAATCCAATATCCCTATGAAAAACCTAGATAAAAGTAAGCAGAGTATAGATTTAAATTTTTACTAATTGATAAATCATGTGTATGAGTAGATGAAATTATACTACCGGTAGATGTAAGAAATTATATAGACTAAATATTATTAAAAAAAATACTGTAATTTTATTCGTAATATATGAGCATCGAGATAACGTATTTAATAGCAGATGATGACCCGATGTACAGGGAAGTAACACAGCAACAGCTTAGCATAATCCCAAATTTAAAATGCATAGCTGAAACAGAAAGCGCAGTAGAGGCATCAAAAATACTGCAAACCGTTGTGCCTGACTTATTAATTTTAGATGTAGAAATGCCGGGCTTATCAGGTATTCAATTGGCTAAAAGCCTTACAAAAATACCTTTAATTATATTCATCTCTTCTCATGCTACTTATGCAGCAGACGCTTTTGAAGTAGATGCTATTGATTATTTAGTAAAACCAGTAAGCATTGAGCGCATCATGCGTGCTATAGAAAAAGCAAGAATATTATTAGAAATGAAAAATTCCATTGCTGCAAACGAAGGTTTTAAAAAAGATAACAATGATTCATTTTTTATAAAAGATAAAAATGCCTTTGTACGCATACACAATAATGAAGTATTGTACATAGAATCTTTAGGCGACTTTGTAAATATTTTTTTAGAAAATGGACAAAAGAAAATTGCCCTTGTAAGTATGAAAAATATTGAACTCCAATTACCTTCTTCAGATTTTATTCGTGTAGCACGTACACATATTGTAAACAAACAAAAAATTACATCCATAGATACCAATACCGTAATGCTTGGTAAAATACAATTAAACATTGGCAAAACCTATGCAGATACTGTATTGCAAACAGTAATGGGAGACTCTGCTATTAAAAGATTTATTTAAAATATAATGAAAGCATGAATAAATTTATACTTGCAGCAATACTTATGTTAGCTTCCATAAAAATTGTAGCGCAAGCAAAACAAGTAGACAGCTTGTTAAGGGTGCTAGAAACTGAAACTGCCGATAGCAATAAAATACGCTTATATAATAGAATTGGAAACTACTACATGTATAATAATCCAGGAAAAGCAATACAGTATTTTGAAAATGCGCTGTCTCTAGCCAAAGTAATAAATAAACCGCTTGCCATTGCTAATAATCATTACAGCATTGGTTTTTGCTATTTATCAAAAGGTGATTACGATGAATCTTTAAAAAACTATTTAGAATCGGTAAAAATTTATGAGAGCTTAAAAGATAGTTTTAGACTTTCCAATGCATTAATGTCTATTGCAAATGTGTATAGTAGTAATAAAGATTTTAAAAATACAAATGACTATCATAACAGAGCCTTACAAATTATAGAAACATTAAAAGATAGCATACAATTATTTTCAATTTTAGACTCAAAGGGTACAGTGCTTGATCAACAAAAGCAATATGACTCTGCGCTAGCTTATCTACAAAAATCTTATAACATTGCTGAAGCTATAAAAGATAATTATTCAATTATTGGCTCTCTCTCAAACATTGGGTTAACATATAAGCATAAAGAAAAAACAGATCTTGCATTACAGTATTTTGAAAAAGCACTCGAGCTTGCTAAAAAAGAAGAAGACATGCCAGATAGATTGGCAGCATTGTACAACAACATAGGAGCTGCTAATGCGCAAGCGGGTAATATTACACAGGCAAAAATTGCCTTTAATAAAAGCATTGAATATGGAAAAAGTGCAGGGAGTATTCCACTAGAAATGGAAAACTACAGAAATTTATCTGATATGTATGGCAATGTAAAAGATTATGCACAGCAAACATTTTTTCTGAAAAAATATTACACTTTAAAAGATAGTCTTTTTACAACTGACAATAAAAACCAGCTTACTGAACTAGAAGCAGACTACAAGATAGAAAAAAAGAATACTGAAATTGTAAAAAAAGAAGGCGAAGTAGAAAAAGGAAAAAACCAACGGAATTTATTTATACTGTTGTCTGGCGGCATGGTATCATTACTTGGTGGCTTAAGCTTTTTTTATAGCCGTATAAAAAATAAAAATACATTACTTGCACAGCAAAACATACAGATAAACAAGCAGAAAGACGAGTTACAAACACTCAATGGGGTAAAAGATAGATTGTTTAGCATTATTAGTCATGATCTTCGAAACCC
>JANOZW010000186.1:0-17190 GCA_031429575.1 Ferruginibacter sp. | reverse complement strand
CTGCTACAGAAAGTAGCTGTAGTAAATTTTGAAGTTGCAAAAAGTAGCTGTAACAGTGTTACTATATTAATTCATATACCCATCCCCATAATTCCTTACAATAAAATTCTCTAACCCTTCAATAACAACATTCATATTTTTTATAACATCAAAAACAGAAATTCTATACATCGTTAATCCAAGCGACACTAAAAACCTTTCTCTTTCGGCATCATATACTTCTTTACCAATATGACTTGAACCATCGATTTCAATAATTAATCGTAATTTTTTCACATAAAAATCTACAATGTAATTTCCAATTACTTTTTGCCTATCAAAATCAATTTTGTGAAAATTTCCTTTTGTTACTTGCATCCAAAATAAAACCTCAGGTAAATTTCTTGCTTGGCGAAGTGTCTTTGCTCTTATTTTTAAATTAGGGTTAGCAGGAAGGATGTATTGTGGAAATTGTTTTATTTCGATGTTGTCAATGAAGATTTTTTGGATGTTTTCCATTGTTAGTTTTTTGGTGAGGCTAAGTTAAGAGAATATTAAATTCATAAATCTGCCTTCGGCAGTTATTCAGAATTAAACCCACCCCGTCCGACTTCGTCGTCCACCCCTCCAAGGAGGGGAATTGTGCGGAGTGTAAATGTTAAATTTGAAACAGCATAAAAACTTATCATTTTTTCTACTTATTTTTAAAACGTATGCTGAAAATAACGCTTATTATACTTTCTCTTTTATTTACAAATATTTCTTTTGGTCAAAAAAGAGAGAATGAAATATTTAAAGCATCGAAAGGGGGGTGGGAAATGCCAATAAAAAAGTACATAAATCTAACTGATAATTATACCAAAAGAAAGTATTATACATCAACTTGCTCAGGGCAAAATGATTCATTGCTTATAATTACTACAGATAGTGCATATTTAGTAAAATCTCTTCACAAAGGAAAAGTAATTCTAGTTTCACAAATAGACAGTAATAGTTTTATTTTAACTGTAAAATTTGGAGATTATTTTTTAACTTATGTGTCACTAGGAAAGGTTTTCGTAAAAAATAATGATGAGATTAATGCAGGAGATATTATTGGAAAAATTGGCAAAAATTTAGATAATATATATGAATTGGATATTTTTTTATCGAAGAGAGATAAATATTTGTGTGCAAAAAATTGGATAATTTGGAGCGAAACAAAACACTAATTTTCAACCTAGAAAATATAGTAAGACTTACTTCATGTAAAATATCACTAAGCTTAATTGACATTGTTTACATTTGCAAAGTTTAGCTAATAATATAGGTATCTTTAATAGTTATAAAATTAGTATAAACAAACAAAAAATGGACACCAGCCTAAATAAATACATAAGCGAAACAGGTTTTTGCAGCCGTAGAGAAGCAGACCGATACATAGAAGAATGCAGGGTAACCATTAATGGAAAAGATGCAGACAAAGGAAATCGTGTAAAACCTGGCGATGTTGTGAAAATTGATGGCGAGAACTTACAAAAGAAAGTAGCTCCTGTGTATATCATGCTAAACAAACCCAAAGGCATTACTTGCACTACCGATACAAATGAAAAAGCAAACATTGTCGATTATGTAAATTTTAAAACAAGAATTTTTCCAATAGGTAGGCTAGATAAGCTTTCGGAAGGATTAATATTTATGACTAATGATGGGGATATCGTAAATAAAATTCTTCGTGCCGGTAATGGGCACGAAAAAGAATATATGGTAACCACCGATAAAAAAATTGATTACGAATTTATAAGCAAGATGCGTAGCGGTGTAAAAATTTTAAATACCACTACTAAACCTTGTTTTGTAAAATTGGAAGGCGATACACGTTTTCGTATCATTCTTAAGCAAGGACTTAATAGACAGATTCGTAGAATGTGTGAGACATTGGGTTTTAGAGTAACTTCTCTTAAGCGTGTGCGTATAATGAATTTTACCATTAAAGGAATAGAGCCTGGCAAGTGGCGTTTTTTTACGGCTGATGAAATTAATTTATTAAATGAGTTGCTAAAAAATAGTAGTAAGACAGATGGTGAAGATGGAATGGGGGAGTAAAAATATAACATGCAATAAAAAACTCCCCAATCACTCGGGGAGTTTTCATTTTCAACAACCATCTATAAACCTACCAAAACTAACTTTTCAATTATTGGATATTGATGTCTTTTGCGCCTGCAAAAGCATTTTCTTTTTTAGGTAAATCAATTTTTAAAATACCATTTTCATAGCGAGCTACAATGTTTTCTGTTTCTATCTTTTCATTAAGGGTAAAACTTCTTTTAAAAGATTTTGCAGTAAATTCTTTACGAATTGTTTTTTCATTTTCTACAACTGCTTCTTCTTTTTGCTCCGTACTCACGGTAAGAATGTTGTTGTCCAATTTTACATTAAAATCTGCTTTTTCATAGCCTGGTGCAGAAAGCTCTACGAGGTACAATTCCTTTTTGTCTGTAATATTTACAGGTGGATAATTCAGTACATCTTCTCTAACTGCTTTGCTAACTGCCGATGGAAATTCATTGAAAATCTCTTTCATTAAGCCATCTAAAGAGCGATAATTGTTGTTTACTTTTACGTACGACATGTTTATTTGTTTTAAGTTTTTTTAATTTTTCTTACGTTTCATATGTTTCAAATTGTATTCCAATTGACTTTTTGAGCCATAATGGCAAATTAAATGAATTATTTACGACATAATGGCAATTTATTATTAACAGCCCTGCAAAATTTGCATGATTGGATTTGATGAATAGCATGTAATTTTGCAGTCTAAAAAATAGAATAATATGTATCCAGCTGAAATAGTAATTCCGATGAAAGAGGAATTAACCGAAAATGGCTTTAAAGAAATGTTGAACGCAGAAGATGTTACAAAAACATTGGCAGAAAAAGGAACAACCTTAGTAATGATAAATTCTGTGTGTGGTTGTAGTGCAGGTACTGCTCGCCCGGGTGCTTTAATGGCAGTAAATACGGCTGATAAAAAACCTGATAATGTTGTTACCAGTTTTGCAGGTTTTGATGTAGAAGCTGTAAATGAAATTCGCAAACACTTAATGCCTTACCCACCATCTTCTCCAGCCATTGCTTTGTTTAAAGATGGTGAATTGGTGCACATGATAGAGCGCCACATGATAGAAGGACGTAGTGCACAAATGATTGCCGATAATTTGAAAGGGGCATTTGCTACGCATTGTAATTAATTATAGTAGATAATTTTTAAAAGTCATCGTACCTGGGTTTCTTTGTTGTTTTAAAAAATCAACGTTAAATAGGAACCAATGCACGATGACTTTTTATTATATTGCACATCTCTTAAAATTTCTAAATACAGCTAATGTACCCTAATTTATATTATGTTTTTAAAGACTGGTTTGGTATTGAATGGCAATGGTTAAAAATATTTAATACATTTGGTCTTTTTGTTGCCATGGCTTTTATTGTTGCAGCCATTGTACTGAGTGCAGAGCTTAAGCGGAGAGAAAAACTTGGGCTACTTCACCCTCGTGAGGAAACAATAGTGGTTGGTAAAGCTGCTTCCTTTTTAGAATTATTATTTAATGGTATTGTTGGTTTTATTTTTGGTGCAAAAGTATTAGGTTTAATATTTAGTCGCCCGCCTGAAATGAGTACACAGAATTATATTTTTTCTAAGGAAGGAAATATATTGGGAGGTTTGGCAATGGCAGCGGTACTTGTAGGCGTAAAGTGGTATGACACCAATAAGCAAAAATTGAAAGTGCCTGAAAAAAGAACGGTGCGTATTTGGCCCCATGATAGAGTAGGAGACATTATTATTTTAGGATTAATATTTGGAATACTTGGTGCAAAGTTGTTTGATAATTTTGAACATTGGGATTTATTTATGAAAGACCCCATTGGACAATTGTTTTCTGTAAGTGGGCTTACATTTTATGGAGGATTAATTTTAGCCGCTATTGCCATTTGCTATTTTGGCTATAAAAAAGGCATAAAAATTTCCCACCTTTGCGATGCAGCTTCCATGGCGCTTATGATAGCATATGCAGTTGGTCGTATTGGTTGCCAAATATCTGGCGATGGCGACTGGGGTGTATATAACAGTACGTATATAAGTGATTCAAATGGCAAAGTTTCTTTAGCTGCCGATGGAGATTTTGATAAAATGTTGCAAAAAAATGCTTCTTATTTTTTGCAAGGAAAAGCAACCGATTCATCAAAATATGCTAGTACCGATAGAACATATCCTACATTAAATGATGTACCTCGCCAACATATAAAAGGGGTTTCATTTTTACCAAAATGGATGTTCGGATATAGTTATCCGCAAAATGTAAACAATGATGGTATTCCAATGCCAGGAGTAAAAGAAGAGCATTTTAGCGTATTGCCAAGTCCTGTATTTCCTACACCATTTTATGAAACTGTTATTTGCAGCTTGTTGTTTTTATTTCTTTGGTCTATTAGAAAAAAGATAAAAACACCATTCCTTATGTTTGGCATTTACCTTATACTAAATGGTTGCGAAAGATTTATTGTAGAACTAGTAAGGGTAAACAAAGGGTACAATGTATCTGGTATTGTATTGTCTCAAGCGCAGGAAATTGCAATTGGTTTAGTACTTACAGGTGTTTTACTTATTATTTATGCGAAATTTATAGCAAAAAATAATACCACAGAAAAATAACAATTTGATTAATATTTTAATAAATTATAAACAGCACAATTTTTTATCTTTACAAAAATAACTCACCATGCCATCATTCGATATTGCCAGCAAAGTAGATTTACAAACATTGGACAATGCCATAAATGTAGTAAGTAAAGAAATAAAAAATCGCTTCGATTTTAAAGGCGCTCATGTAGTAATTGAGCTTAATAAAAAAGACTTTAAACTAAACCTTGAAGCCGATAGCGAAATGAAGCTTGGACAAATTACGGATGTGTTGATTAGTCGTAGTATAAAGCAAGGGCTTGCTGCAGAAATTTATGATTTAAGCAAAGAGCCTTATCCAAGTGGAAAAGTAACCAAGCAAGAAGTGATTGTGCGAAACGGAATAAAGCAAGAAGATGCAAAGAAGATTGTGAAGCTTATAAAAGATAGCGGCCTAAAAGTGCAAGCTGCCATAATGGATGACATCATAAGAGTTACAGGAAAAAAAATAGATGATTTACAAGATGTTATACAAGCAAGTAAAGAATGGAATATTGGTTTGGCATTGCAGTTTGTGAATATGAAGTAATGATGCTGTATGTTTAAGTATTCTAAGTTTAGGTTAAAAAAAATCTATGAAAAAAATAATGTTGTTTGTAATGATTGCCAGTAGTATAATGGTAGGTTGTAAAAATACTGATATAGAAGAAACAAGTGTAGTACAATTAATAAACTGTGATGGTTTGATAACAGATACACTTGGCACAAATGATAATGCAAGAATTTATATGCCTTCGGCTTTTACATCAAACGGAGATGGGAAAAATGATGTGATAAAACCCACTATTGCAAGTGCAATTTCTGTTTCGTTTACTTTGTATAATTCTAACAATACAATTGTTTTTAATACAAACCAGCTAAATCAAGGTTGGACAGCTCCTCCCATTCCTTCAAATTCCTACTCAGTTTATTATTACAAAATACAAATTACCACTCCTGCAAATAGAAGGATAGGAATATGTGGTGAAGTGTATAACCTTACTTGTTATCCGGGTTCAATACCACGCACTAGCATATATTTTGAAGATCAATTAAGGGTAAATGGATTTACTGGAGTTACTACGGAAGTGTTACCCAATTGCCAATAATTTCTGATGGAGATTCTTGTCTTATAAATAGTTGTATATAAATTTCTACAATAAAATAGAAATGTGTACATTTGCACTCTTAAAATAACCAGCATGGCAAAATCCATGCATCAAAAAAAATAACATGAAAAAAGAACTTCACCCAAAAAACTACAGAATGGTAGTGTTTAAGGACATGAGTAATGGTACTACTTTCTTAAGCAAATCTACTGCTGTAACTAGCGAAACAATCGTTTTTGAAGAAGATGGTCAAGAGTATCCAGTTATCAAATTGGAGATTTCTAATACATCTCACCCTTTCTATACAGGTAAAAATGTATTGGTAGATACTGCAGGTCGTATTGATAAATTTAATAAGCGTTTTGGTAAAAAGACAGCTGTTACCGCAGCACCGGCAGCAGAAACTGTTGAAACTGCAGAATAAGTTTACTAAAAAAATAATATATAAATCCCTTCTGTTTTGCAGAGGGGATTCTTGTTTAAGGTTATAAAATTTCTACACCCATATCTTTAAAAGGACTCAGTATTGGCGAAGAAGGTTCTAATTCTGTAACCAGCACATCAATATCTTTTGTATCACAAATTCTAATACGCTGTGCGGTATTTATTTTTTCGGAAATGGTTAACAATACGGTTTTATCTGACGATTCGAGCATAGCTTTTTTTACTTGTACTACTTCTCGGTCATTATCTGTTAATCCATGGTCTATATGTAAAGCATTTATACCAAGCATACAAATGTCTGCACGTATTTCTTTTATTTTTGAAATGGCTTCTCCACCCACGGTTATTTGAGAACTTTTAGATAATTTATCGCCAATTAAAATAATATCGATATTGGGATGATGCATATATTCTAAAGCAGCTGGTACACTTCCTGTAAAAAAAGTAGCGTGCAAATTTTCGGGTAATGCTTTTATCATTTCAATTATAGTAGTACCGCCACTGGTAAGTACAAACATGCCATCTTTTATAAGTTGTGCTGCTTTTTGTGCAATTACTTTTTTGCTATCTATGTCATAAACAGAATTATTATTAAACGAACTATGAAACGATTTTGATAATGCTCCACCATGTACTTTTATCAATTTTCCATTGTCAGATAATTCTTGTAAATCTCGTCTTATGGTATCTTCCGAAACCTTCATCTCTTCACTAAGATCGCCCACTAATAATCTATTGTGAAGGTTTACATTGTGTAAAATAAAAGTTTGACGTTCTTTTTTAAGCATGTTATTTTTGGTTTATTTATTTAAAAAAACCAGAAAGTAAAAATTGTAGTAGATGTGCAATATAATAAAATAATCTTGCATAAAACCGCAAATATTTGTATGTTTTTAAAAAATATTAAAAAGTATTTGTACATATCCCCATTGTTTAAAGGATAATGTGGAGAAAAATATAAATTAAAAAGCTGCAACATGTTGCAATAATATGCAAGTTTTATGCTACTTTGCTTTATCAAAATATTAACATTTTAATATTTTATCCGTATTTTATAGAAATGTGCTTCATTAATTTTATTTGTAAAGCAACCTTTTTATAAGAAATATTGTTCTAAGATATATCTAACAACATTAACTAAACCAAAAACAAAACCAAGCATGACTACACTATTAAAACAAGGTAACCGCCTTCGTTTTTTGATAGCTTCCCTATTTATACTAATAGGGTTTGCATCACAAGCACAGGTTATCTTAAAAGGAAAAGTAACGGGGCCAAATGGTACCGCTATTTCAAATGCATCTGTACAAGTAGAGCCTAGCAATGCAGGTACAAATACAGATGCATCGGGTAATTATTCAATAACCACAACCTTAAAACCTGGAAAATACAGCTTGGTATTTAGTAGTGTGGGGTATAAAGGGATAACAAAAAATATTACTGTAACTGGTAGTGATCTATTTGATAATGATGTTACGTTAAGTGCTGATCCTTTAGCAATGGATGAGGTAGTAGTTATTGGGTCTTCATTGTCGCAATCAAGAAAGCAACTTGGTAACACTGTAAATTCAGTTACATCGAAACAATTGCAAAACACAGGTAGCGGAAATTTATCTGCAGCGCTGCAAGGAAAAGTACCGGGTGCACAAATTACTCAAACAAGTGGTGACCCGGCTGGAAGTATTTCAATAAGGATGCGGGGTACAAGTACAATTTCAGGAAGCTCTGAACCATTATATGTAATTGATGGTGTAATAGTAAGTAATGCAACAGTAAATTTATCTTCGCCCTTTGTTGATGGTGGTAGAGAGTCTTCTATTGGTACAAATAGAATGGCAGATATAAATCCCAACGATATTGAGAAAATTGATATAATACCTGGTGCTGCTGCAGGCGCAATTTATGGTAGTAGGGCTAATAATGGTGTTGTATTAATAACAACAAAAAAAGGTAAAGCGGGTCAAATGAAAATTGATTTTAGCACAAGCTACATAAGTAATTCTTTAAGAAAAAGAGTTTACATATCTAAATATGGAAAAATGTTTGGATTAGAAAAACTAACTACTGCTGGTACTCAACCTTATGCCTTAGGCAATATTAGTAACGCTCCATCTGCTGCGCAAGGTTACACTGGTACAATTACTCCATACACACGTCAAGATGGAACACTTCGAAATTTTGCAAGTGACGTTGTTGATGTTAGCAGAAATGATTATCAAGATGATTTGTTTAGAAACGCTAATGGTACAGACAACTATTTATCATTGAGTGGTGGTAATGACAAAACCAAATATTTAATTTCAGGTGGATATTTTAAAAATGAAGGTATTGTAGTAGGTACTGATTTTAGAAGATTTAATCTTAAAACTAGAATAGAACAAGCGTTCTCTAATAAACTTACCCTAATTGGAGGTTTTAACTATACAAACAGCTTTGCAAATGAATTACCAAATGGGAATAGCTTTACTAGTCCTATTAATTCTATGAATATTACAAATAATACTTTTAATATTAAAGGTAGAGATGTTACAGGTAATTTAAGACAAGTTGATGGTGGTAGGGTAAACCCTATAAGTATATTAGAAGAAAGTAAATTTAGTACAGGAATTAATAGAGTAATTGGAGATTTACAATTTAAAATTAAGCCTGTTGTAGGGTTAAATATCGATTACATACTCGGTATAGACAATATTTCGGGTGAAGGTCTTGGATTTATAGGAAGATATGCTTACAACGGAATAAACAATAATAATGTTTTAACGGCAAATAGACCAATTGGATATGCAAATAATTCGTTTTATAACAATTTTCAAATTAACAATGATTTGAATATTTCTTACACAAAAAAAATTAGAAAAATAAGTTCGTTAACCACAATTGGTTTTAATCATCAATATTTAAAAAATTCTGGTGTTTTATCTCAAGGGGAAGATATGGTGATTGGAGTGACATCTACTAATGGTGCAGCTAATATTACTACTTCTTATTTTGATAATCGTTTACAAACTTATGGAGGCTTTATTCAAGAAACATTTGGTATAGATGATAAAATTTATTTAACTGCAGCTGGCAGAATAGATGGATCTACAGTATTTCCAAAAGATAATAGAACTTTTTTTTATCCAAAGTTAAGTGCAGCAGTAAACCTTAGTGACTTTGAATTTTGGAGTAAAAACAAAATTGATAAAATTATAAGTTCTGCTCGTTTAAGAACATCGTGGGGCTTAGCTGGTAACTTAACTGGCATTGGTCCATACGATAGATTTAATTCTTCAAACCCTGGCATTGTAAACAATACTATTGGTTTAAATATAAGCTCATTAATAGGTAATCCTGTTATTGAACCTGAGCGTTCAAGCGAGTTTGAGTTTGGTATAGATTTATCTTTCTTAAAAAATAGATTAGGTTTAACCTTTACCAATTATAGTAAAAAAATTATCAACAATTCGCTTTTAGTTGCTCGTACTTTAGCACCATCTTCTGGCGGAGATACTAAATTTGAGAATGTTGGAAATATGACAAATAAAGGATGGGAATTGGCAATAAATGGTACGCCAGTTGTTACAAAAGATATTAATTGGTCGGTATTTGCTTCATTAAATAGAAATAAAAATATAATAACAGCATCAACTCAAGTTGCTCCAATTTTTCTTAGCAATGCGTTAGGAGCTAATTCATTTATAATTCAGGCAGGTCAACCTGCAGGTGCTTTTTATGGCAACTATTTTGAAAGAGACGCAAGTGGGAATATAAAATTAGATGCAGGTGGCAGAACACTTTCAGCATATAATGGTACAGCTCCAATGTTGAAAGTTATTGGTAGCCCACACCCCGATTGGATTACAAGTTTTGGCACTACTTTCGAATACAAAAAACTTAGTTTAAATGTGCTATTTGATGGTGCAATTGGGCAAGAGGTTTTTAATGCTGATAGAAGAACTAGGCAGGGTGTGGGTATTGGAGATTTATCAGAAAAAGAGCTGAAGGGTGAATTACCTAGAGGTTATATATTTTCACTTTATGTAACTGAAGAGTGGAGGGTAGAAAGTGGTTCATATATAAAACTAAGAGAATTAGGACTTACTTACCAATTACCAAGCTTTGCAAAATTTGTAAAAAATTCAAGTATATCTTTAACAGGGCGTAATTTATTAAGTTTTGATACTTATGATGGATACGATCCTGAAACGAATGCTGGCGGTAATAGTAGTGTTTTAAGAGGTATAGATTTTGGAAACGTTCCAACACCAAGAACAGTTCAATTAACTTTAAGGGCATCATTTTAATTTTTAAATTTTTTATCATGAAAATATTAATAAAAAAATATAGTATATACTTCTCGATAATATCAGTTTTAATGATACTTTTATCATCGTGTAATAAAGAATATATCAATCCAAGTTCAGTACCTACTGAAGTTATTAGTGCCAATACAGAATCATTAATGAACTTAGCAGCTGGTTTACAAAGAAGATATACAGTTGGAAGATTGAGCCCAAGTTACAACTTGCCAGTTGCAGGAGGTTATAGTGTTTTTGCTTTGCGTACAACAAATACTGGTAATGTTGCAGAAACTGCTTTAGAAGCTGGTAGAGGTGCCATTAATAACGGTAACAGTATTGTTTCAAGTTTATGGACTCAATGTTTACTTGGTAAAAACGAGGCGGAATTTATTCTTAAGAATTTATCCGTTGCTACAGATGCTGGCGATAAAGTTGGTTTAAAGGCTTATGCATCTATTTTTTATGCATTAAATGTTGGAGCGTTATGTCAATTTTATGAAAAAGTTCCATTAACAACAGCAATAAATGCAAGTTTCGACTCAAGGGAAGATGCATTAAAAAAAGTAGTACAGATATTAGAAAGCGTAGATCTAGATTTGGCTAGCACTTCTCCAAGTCCACGTTTTTTAACAAGAGTACCGCCAGGTATAGATGCAAAAAATGCAGTAAAAGCACTATTAGCTCGTTTTTGTAATATGTTAAGCATGGTTACAGGTACATATAATGCTACGGATGGTAATAAAGCAATTACTTTTGCAACTGCAGTTGATATCACAAAAAAATCAGAATTTAGATTTAGTCCAATTGCAATAAATGCCTTTGGTGATTTATCGTTTTCAGGAAATGTTTACTCTGTTGTTAATCAAACTTTAGGCTTAAAAAATGGATTAGCACCAACACCAGGTTCAGACCCTAGAGTATTATTCTATATTCGTCCTGTTGGGGCTAATTTTTTAATGAACTTCCATGGGCTAAATAATATTGCACCAATTCCACTTTATTTACCAGGTGAAATGAATTTAATCATAGCTGAAAACAATGCTAGAATTAATACACCTGCTTCTTTAACACTTAGCGTTAATGCCTTAAATGCAATCCTTACAAAAACTACTGATATTTACGGTGTAAATGCACTACAACCTTCTTATTCAGGAACAGTAGCTACTACTAATTTGCTTACTGAAATTTATAAACAAAGGAGGCTTGAATTATTTTTAACAGGAATGGAATTGGAAGATTGTAGAAGATTTAATCGTCTTGGACCAACAATACCTCCTGCTGCTGTAGATCCAACTTCTGAAAGAAATAGGAATTTTTATCCTTACCCGTTAACAGAAAGAACTAATAATACAAATACCCCTGCTGACCCAGTGATTTAAATTTTATTATATGCACCTAAAAACAGCGACACTAATAAGTCGCTGTTTTTTTATCTTTACTTTATGAACAAAAATATAACCAACCTCTACAGCATTGCCTCCAAAAACAAACGAACCATCATCGGCCTTATGAGTGGTACTTCTCTTGATGGCTTAGATATAGCATTGTGCGAAATAGAAGGCTTTGGTGCTGCAACAAAAGTAGAGATAAGAGAATTTGCTACACTTGCCTACGAACCATCATTTAAAGAAAAAATAAAACGGATTTTTAGCAAGCATGATGTGGATTTGGAAGAAGTGTGTTTGCTTAACGCTTGGGTAGGCGTGGTACATGCCAATATGATAAATGAAAGTTTGCAAAAATGGAATATAAAAAATGGCGAAGTGGATATTATTGCTAGCCATGGGCAAACTATTTACCATGCGCCCAAAATTTTGCATAATAAAGAAGGTTATGGTAATGCCACTTTACAAATAGGCGATGGCGATCATATTGCTGTAAAAACGGGTATCATTACCATGAGCGATTTTAGACAAAAGCATATAGCTGCGGGGGGTGAGGGCGCACCATTAGCGGTATATGGCGATTATCTAATTTTTAGCAAAGCTGGAGAAAATCGTATCATGCTAAATATGGGAGGCATAGCTAATTTTACTTTTTTGCATGGCGATTTAGATGCTAGCAAAATGTTTAGCACAGATGTGGGTACAGGAAATACTTTAATGGATGCGGTAATGCAAAAATATTTTCCTGGAAAATATTTTGATGAAGATGCTACAATTGGTTTGCTTGGTACTGTAAATGAAAAACTATTAGCTGCATTAAAAGACAATGATTTTTTTGCAAAAGGTTTTCCAAAAACTACGGGGCCTGAATTATTTAACCTAGCTTATCTTAAAAATGCACAAACAATATCTAATACCAACGATTTATCTGTACATGATGTAATGGCCACACTTACCAAGTTTAGTGCAGATATGATTGTAGATGCTATATTGCGCAGCATGAATAATGAATCATTTGTTGTTTACAGTAGTGGTGGTGGTATGCACAATCCTTTATTGATGGGGCATTTAAAAAAGCAAATGCCAGGTGCAGTATTTAAAACCACTGCTGATTTAAAAATTAACCCTGATGCTAAAGAAGCGGTACTGTTTGCCATATTGGCTAATGAAGCATTGTGTGGTGGCAATACTAATTTCGGAAAAGGCATACCGAGCGTGAGTATGGGGAAGGTAAGTTTTCCTTATTAAATCTACATTATATACTTATTTTATTAAACTGAAATGAAAGTCACTGCGTCTAAAATTCTAATCAATTTATTTTTTATAATCCTTTTTTTTAATAATTCTTTGATTGCTCAATCTAGCAGAGGCAAATTGTTTATTATTGGAGGTGGAGAAAGAACGGATAATTTAATGAGAAAGATGTTGGCTGTATCTCATTTAAAAAAAGATGATTACATAGTAGTTTTACCAATGGCTAGTGAAGAGCCTGACAGTTCCTTTTTATATTTTAAAAATCAAATTGAAAAATTGACTGAACATACAATTGTAATGTTCAATTTTAATAAATCGATGTTATCTAAAAAAGAGTTGATTGATTCGTTGGAAAAAGCAAAGTTAATTTTTATAAGTGGTGGAGACCAAAATAGATTTATGGATGTGGTAAACAATACTTCAATTTTTACCGCTATCCATTTGGCATATAAAAATGGGAGTACCATTGCTGGTACGAGCGCTGGTGCAGCTGTAATGTGCGAGCATATGATAACAGGAAATCAAAAATTGGATACAAACTATACGGCGACTTTTAATAAAATTCAATACAATAATTTAGAGACGAAAAAAGGCTTGGCACTAATAAAAAATGTAATCATCGATCAGCATTTTCTTAAAAGAAATCGTTACAATAGGTTGGTTACTGCAATGATAGAATTTCCAAGCTATACTTGTATTGGTATAGATGAGGCAACAACTATTATAGTGCACAATAAAGAGGTAGAAGTTGCTGGTGAAAGTGAAGTAGTGGTTTTGAAAAACATAAACGGAATAAGTAAATCTTCAAAAAATAATTTAGTAGGTATTAAAAAATTAGAAATTAGTGTTTACTATGAAGGTCAAAAGTTTAGATTGTAAATTTTATTATGTAATAGCCTTCTTTTACATTTTATAGTTGAATATTAAGTGCAAACTTCTCAAAAATTGGTTTTTGAATTAAAATGTTAATTCTATTGATCTTCAATAGCGTTTTTACTTTTTAAATGGCTTAAAATGTAATAGCTTGAAAGTAAATGTGTACTTTATTTAAAAACCCCTACATTTGCACTTTATTAATACAATACAAATACAAAAAATGGACAAAAATCAAGGAACCGTAAAGTTTTTCAATTCTGAAAAAGGATTCGGATTTATTAAGCATGATGATTCTGACAAAGAAACTTTCGTACACGTAAGTGGTTTAATCAACGAGATTAAAGAAGGCGACAAAGTAGAATTTGAATTGCAAAATGGCAAAAAAGGAATGAATGCAGTTAATGTAACTGTTATCGGATAATAACATTCTAATGCAAAAAGGACTATCAGCAATGGTAGTCCTTTTTTTTTGATTATTATTTAACAATTGGTTATTTAAATATATTACATAAACGAATATCTTCGTACAAAAATATTATAATGAAAAAAATTACACTATTATCTCTTTGTTTTGCGAGCGTTTTCACCCATGCACAGAGCGTTAAACTTGAAAATGGTAAAATCATTAAAATTACCACTAATATAGTTTCAACGGCTGAATCACCGATGGGTGGAGAATCTACTAATACAATAACAACAATAAACAGTATTAAAATAACCGCAATAGAAGATAAAACTTATAAAGGTACAAGTACTGTTACAAGAATGGTAATGGATGGCGAAATGATGGGACAATCTATGAAATTTGATTCTGATAAAAAGGATGATATGAATGGCCAAATGGGGCAAATGCTTGGTGCTTCTATAAATAAACCATCTGACATTAGTATTGATAAGGCAGATGGAAAAATAACAGAAACTTCAGCTGAAGAAAAGAAAGAGAGTATGATGACTAGTATGGGTGGAGAATCTAACGCTGGAGGATCTGCATTTTTTGTAATTTCTAACAATAAAAAAGTAGGTGATAAATGGACAATTACTTTAGATAATGATGGAATAAAGTCCGTTAAAAATTACGAATTACAAAGTTTAAAAGAAAATATGGCTACGGTAAGCATTTCATCTACCAATAAAGGAACTACAACAAAAGAAGCCAATGGTATGAGTATGGAAATGACTATTGATAACAAGGCAACAGGAACAATGATTGTAGATACAAATACTGGATTGGTAAAGCAAATTAATATGAATGATGAAACAACTGGTTCAATGGAAATGATGGGACAAAGTATTCCATTGAATAAAAAGTCGAAGACTGTAGTTACTTTTGAATAAATTCTAAAGAAATAGTGATGGCTAAATTATATGGTCATCACTATTTTTCCATAAAAATTTACCTTGACCACTTTACAGCCAAGTTAATAACCCTCCCATCTATCGGCGCCCAAAGTGTTTTAAAATCTGGTGCAGAAATGCTGCCACTGTACAATGTCTCCACTTTACTTTGTCTATAATCCAATAAATTTTCGCAGTTTAAAACCGATGTAAAATGTTTGCCAAATTTCTTTTCTACCAAGCCCGCTACAAATACATAGACTGGGGTTTTAGTACCATCTTCTCTTCTTTGAAAACCATTGTACGATGCCTCGATACCTACTCTCCAACTACCATCTATTTCTTGCATGGCTGTTAATGCTGCTCTTGTTTGTGGGGTGTACGGCACAAAACTATTTACGGTTAAATAATTTCTTTTGGCAATGGTGTAAGTTACACCTGCATACAATTCTAGTTCATCTAATTTTAATTGTACGTACGTATCAAACCCTTTGGTAGTAATGCTTTTGGCTGCATTTAAAAAATACGTTTCATTAAAACTATTTTCTGCACTTATTATCGGGCTCGTTATGTTTGTTAGAAAAAATGCATGGTTTACAAATATTTCATTCTTATCCCATGTATATTTATAATTTATTTCGGCATTGTAGCCAATAGACTTTTCTGCGGTTACAGTATTGCTAATGGGCAATATTAATTGCACTGGTACATCCGCTATTTGGCTATTAAAAGCATTGGGTATTTTATAGCCAAAACCAATGCCTGCTCTTGTGCCCCAGTGTTCGTTTATATGATGAATAAATGCTACCCTCGGTAAAAATGCATTTCCATAATTTTTGGTAATATCGTTTCTTACACCTGCTTCTAAAACCGTATTTTCATTTAGTTTAATGGTATTTTGTACAAACACGCCAAATGTACTGTTACTAAAATTATTGATAGGGATATATTGCGATGGTTTTTTTACAAATTGCTCACTAATGAAATTTATACCAGCTACAATATTATTTTTTTTGTAAGGAATTAAAATAGATGCTTCGCTAAAAAAGTTGTTTTGTTGCCCCTTAAATTGATGTACGTTTGTGATAATTTCTCTATTAAAACTATTGTAACTCGTTTTTATTTCTAATTTGTTATTGTGGGCTAGGGCAGAAGTGAGCACTGCATCTGTTGTAGTTCTTACTAGATTATTTTTTTCAAAAAATTGCGTTCCACCCAATATAATTTCATTGTGTATGTAATGTATATCTCCACCAATAATTTTTTCAATAGATGTATTGTTTCCAATAGCAATAGTTATATTTTTCGTGGGGTAAAAAAATAACCGTGGATGAATGTTTATGGAAGCATTTTTTGCTACATCACTAAAGCCATCTTCGTTCACATCTACTGCTGCTTGATTTGTGTAACCACCAAAAAATGTATAACCAACTTTATTGTATTTTTTTGCTATGTAAATATTTACATTTTTTTCGTTCAGTGTACTGGCATTTATGATAACTACTGCATCTTGTTTGGTATTTGGTTTACGGCTAATAATATTTATCAATCCACCAATTGCACCACCTCCATACAATGTGGAGGCTGAGCCCTTAATTAATTCCACCTGTTTTAAATCTAACGGTGGAATACTAAGCGCACCTAGCCCACCACTGAATCCTTCAAATAGCGGCATGCCATCTTTTAAAATTTGTGTGTATTGTCCACTCAGCCCTTGTATGCGCACATTGCTGTTGCCATTGGTAGCACTCGTTTGTTGTATTTGCACACCACTTACATCTCCAATAACACTTGCTATGTTTGCTGGCTTTATCGTACTTTCT
>JANOZW010000185.1:0-8365 GCA_031429575.1 Ferruginibacter sp. | reverse complement strand
GCACTCACTCTTTCAATAGATACAGGAGATTCCATTATCTTTTGAGAAACACGAGTAGCAGACACCACTACCTCTTGCCCAAGTGCATTGTTTGGCACAAAACTTACATCTGTTTTTGCAGAGGCATCTGTAACCGTTACTTCTTGTGCGGTATAACCCACCGAAGAAAAAACCAAGGTAACAGGCAAAGATTTTGCATTAATGCTATACGCACCTTTATCATTTGTAAATGTTCCTGCAT
The DNA here is from genome assembly GCA_031429575.1 of Ferruginibacter sp. GTDB lineage: Bacteria > Bacteroidota > Bacteroidia > Chitinophagales > Chitinophagaceae > Ferruginibacter. The sequence goes on along the minus strand of JANOZW010000185.1, from coordinate 8,124 downwards.
CGGAACCCTTTATGGTAACTGAAACTGCCGCAGCATTTTCGCCACTTGCCATGTTCTTCACGGTACCGCTTATGGTTACATTCTGTGCAAAAGCCGCCATCGTAATGATGTTAGCCAATACCATCGTAACCAAATAGCTTGTAAATTTTCTCATGTCCATTTTTTTGGTTTATAATTTGAAGGCAAAATAAGCATAGTTACGTTGTTATAAAATTTTATTTTTTAACGTTGTGTTAGTATTTATAATTAAATGTTGCTTATATATTGATATCTACTGTTTAATTTAGCGGCATGGCTACACATAATTTTGATAACCAAACCGCTTTCTATAGTGGAAAAGTAAGAGATGTTTACAGCATTGGTGAAAAACTATTGGTAATGATTGCCAGTAATAGGCTTTCTGCCTTCGATGTAATACTCCCCCGCCCTATACCATACAAAGGACAAGTTTTAAATGAAATAGCTGCATACATGCTAGAAAAGTGCAAAGATATTTGCCCGAATTGGCTGCTAGAAACGCCAGCACCCAATGCAAGTATTGGTAAAAGATGCCAACCATTTGTAATAGAAATGGTGGTGAGAGGAAATATTACAGGGCACGCATGGAGAACGTATAAAGAAGGAGGAAGAATATTATGTGGTGTACAAATGCCTGATGGGATGAAAGAAAATTATTTTTTTCACACACCTATTATTACACCTTCTTCAAAAGCAACCGAAGGGCACGATGAAGATATAAGTAAAGAAGAAATAATAGAAAAAGGACTTTGTACGCAGGAAGAATGGGATGTGTTAGAAAAATATGCATTGGCATTATTTGAAAGAGGAAAACAATTGGCAGCAGCGCAAGGTTTAATTTTAGCAGATACCAAATATGAGTTTGGCAAAATAGGCAATGATATTTATTTGATGGATGAAATACATACGCCAGATTCGTCTAGATATTTTTATGCTGAAGGATTTAATGAAAGATTGGCAAAGAATGAAAAACAAAAACAACTCAGCAAAGAGTTTGTAAGAGAGTGGCTCATGAAAAATAATTTTATGGGCAAAGAAGGACAAATAGTTCCTGATATGACAGATGAAAAAATACAAACAATCAGTAACAGGTATATTGAATTATATGAACAAATAACAGGAGAAAAATTTATAGCAAAAGATGTAAGTAAAGAAGAACTATTTAATGCTATTTCTGTAGCATTAAAAAAATATAATTAATAAGCCACGAATTCACCAATAAAAACCTAAAAACAGTTTGTTTTTTTTAGTATAAATAATCTGGAGATTACTTTTTATATTTATTTAACTATAAAAAAAAATCGTGCATTCGTGGCATTAATACTTTGCTCTTTTTAGAATAATAAAACATTATTAACAAAATAAAAACAAACGGCATAAAATTTGATTAATAAAATAAAACATTAAAAAAGCATTATGAGTAAATCTAAAATAATATTGGCTTTGATAGCAGGAGTGGCTATTGGCGCAGTAGTAGCTTACACTGTACAAACAATACATGAACAAACAGTAAACGAAGATTTGGCAGAAGAAAACAAACAACCAACAACATTAGAAAATATTGCACAACAATTTTCTGATAAAATATCTTCTGAATTAAAAACAGCGGAAAAGAAAATAAGAACTGCCGTAAAAAAAGAAATAGATGCATTAAATCCTGAAAGTGAATTGGGATTGTTTTTATAATTTTAGTTTCTGGAAATGACCTTAATCTTCACTAATTTTTTCTTTCTTGATTGGTCAGCATTTTTTTTGAAATATTTTAGCCATCGAAAATACTATTACGTTAAATTATAATAGTTGTCAGCCTGAGCTTGTCGAAGGCGGGTTGCAATAAGTGCATCGGGTTCGACAAGCTCACCCTGACAATATTCTTTTTTTGAACTATCTATTATTTATAATTGATATTAAAATAAATTTCGATTTTTTTTAATCTATTTAAAAAACACGAATAGCAATTTTTTAATAGTTGCCATTCGTGTTAATTTGTGCCATAAGTGGCAAAAACTCATCACATAGACCCACCCTTTACCAATGGCGATGAAATAAATAATTCTTCCGCTTCTGTATTTCCATTCAAACAATCCATCATTTTTGTAAAAGCCAATTTGCCTAGTTTGTAACCACTTGTTTCTATGTAGGTAATTTCAGGTGTGTATATTTTTGGCAAAAATCCATCGCTCAATGTTATTACTGAAACATCTTCTGGAATACTTATTTTCAACTCATTTAATGATTTCATTACTCCAATCAATATTTCATCGCTCATACAAAAAACTGCATCTGGTTTTATTTTTTTTGAAAAATATTGTTTGGTTGTTTTTTTTGCTTCTTCATGTGAGCTACAATATTCATTAAACGTTACTGCATCTTTTTGCAACGATATTATTTTTTGAAAAGCTTTAAACCTTGTTTTGGTTATAGAAAGATTTTCATTACCGAAAATGGACAATATTTTTTTGCTTCCTTTTTGCAATAACAATTCAGCTGCCAATTTTGCTGCTTGCTCATCTGCTACGCAAATTTTATTGTATTTATTTCCTTCGGGTACTTTATCAAAAAATACAAGCGGAATATCCGCTTCTTTAAATTTATCAAAAGCCTCCATAGAATTGGTTTGGGTTGATAAGCAAACAAACAAACCAGATATTCTATTTTGCTTACAAATACGCAAACTGTTTTTTTCTATTTCTGCATCATCGCTAGATTGTAATATCATAAGCGAATAGCCATTGGGTCTGCACTCCTGCTCTACTGCAGATATAAAAGAGTCATAAAAAAAACCAGATAGTGTAGGCACGATAAGACCAAACACATTATTTTTTTTAGAACGTAAACTAATGGCATTTATATTGGGTTCGTACTCTAAAGTATCTGCCAATTCATGCACACGCTTTTTTGTATTGGCAGAAATATCAGGATGGTCTTTTAAAGCTCTTGATACAGTAGAAATGCTTAATCCAAGCACTTCAGATATTCTTTTTAATGTTATAACTTCCATTTTAGGTTAGGTGTTTGTTTTATTCTTGTCACAATATACATATTTTTTCCCCCGCAAACGTTTTCGCAACTGTTTGCAATCTGTTAAAGAAATTAACAATAATTTAATCCAAAATAAAGGTTATAGATTTATACCACCAAATCAAAAAACAAAACATATGAACGTACGATTACTTGCTAGGAGGCTGAAATATGCCGCAATCCTATTTGTTTTGCCATTTTTAGTAAATGCGCAACAAAAAACCGTTACCGGAAAAGTTACAAGCGATAAGGATGGTTCCGGAATAAGTGGAGCTACTGTAATTGCCAAAGGTTCTACAAAAGGAACACAAACAACAGCCGAAGGAACCTTTTCACTAGAAGTACCCGCTGCTACGAAAACGTTGGTAGTATCTGCAGTAGGTAGTGTTACCGAGCAGGTATCTATTGGTGCTGATAACACTGCTAGTGTGTCATTAAAAGTAGGAAATGAAGGTTTGACAGAGGTAGTGGTTGTAGGTTATGGTTCTAGAAAAATTAAAGATGCTACTGGTTCTGTGGCATCTATTACAGCAAAAGATTTTAACAAAGGTCAAATTTCTACTCCTGAGCAATTGTTTCAAGGAAGAACACCAGGTGTAACCGTTACCCCTTCAAGTGGAGAGCCTGGTGCAGCTGCAACTATTAATATAAGAGGTACATCTGCTATTAGAGGAAATCAACAACCATTATATATAGTAGATGGTATTCCTTTAGATGGTGGTGGTACTACGACTTCTTCTGCAGGTGCAGAGGGAACTACAACAGCAAAAAATCCATTATCATTCATTAACCCGAATGATATTGAAAGTATCAGTATTTTAAAAGATGCATCTTCTGCTGCTATATATGGTGCTAGAGGTGCAAATGGTGTTGTAATTATAACTACTAAAATTGGAAGAGGATCTAAAGGAGCTTGGAATTTCGGAGCAAGCACTAGTCTTAACTCAACCGCATCTAGATATAAATTATTGAATGCCGAAGAATTTAAGGCAGGTCTTATTGCAGAAAATGTTCAATTAGGCACCCCTGTTGCAGCTGCTACTGCCAATGCCCAATCTCTTTTTAAAGGTAGCAATACTGATTGGCAAGATGAAATTTTTAGAAGAACTTTATCCCAGACTTACAATTTAAGTTACGGATTTTCTAAAAAGAAAACAAACCTTAGGGTGAGTGGTTCTTATGATGACCAACAAGGTATTATTAAAAAGAGCTATTTAAAAAGATTTACGGCTAGAGCAAATTTTTCTCAAACTTTTTTGTCTAACAATGCATTAAAATTAGAAGTAACTACAACTTACTCTAATTTAAATAACTCGTATGTTCCTAATACTAACAATGCAGGATATCAGGGAAGTTTAATAGGTGCAGCATTGCGTTTTAACCCTACATTTCCTGTAAAAGACCCAGTAACTGGCAAATACAGTTTAAATGGAGATCTAAGAAATCCTGCTGCCATGTTGGATTATACTGATGATAAAGATAATATAAACAGAGTATTAGCAAGTTTTGCCTTAACCTATAAAATTATTGATGGATTAACATTTAAAACAAGTGTAGGAATTGATAACTCTAAAGGACAAAGAACTTCATTTGTAGATCCTCGGTTAGAAAATGCTGGAGATAATCAAACTAGATTATTTGGAGTTAGTTATGGCAACGGTACCCAAGGTAATGGAAGAGCTGCAATTGCGAATGACAAAACAAGAAATATCGTTTTTGAAAACTTTTTAACCTACAATAAAGTTTTTAATAAAAAACATGATATTAACGCTGTATTAGGTGCATCTATACAAAAATCCACTCTGGAAAGTGATGGCACCGTTTATTGGGATTTAGTAACACCCGTTTCAAAACCCGAAGATGTATTTGACAAAACGATAACAAGTTTTAAAAAAAGCTGGTATTTAAAAGTGCCAAATTATGAGCGTAGCGATTTGAATTCAGCTTTTACAAGAATTAACTACACTTTTAATGACAAATATTTGCTAACTGCTACTGCAAGGGTAGATGGTAGTTCTAAATTTGGAAAAAATAATCGTTATGGTTTCTTCCCTGCTGTTGGTGCTAAATGGCGTATAATGAATGAAAATTTTGCATCAGGTCTTTCAAACGTATTTAGTGATTTTAGTATAAGAGCCAACTATGGTATCATTGGAAGCCAAGATGGAATTGGGGCTTATTCTGCGTATGAATATTATCAAAGATGGATTACATCAGATCCGAATGTTACTCCTGTAAAATACGATTTAAAAATTGTTAATAAAGGTAATGATGATTTAAAATGGGAAGAGGCTGCTACATCAAGTATAGCCCTAGATTGGGCTACAAAAAGCAGAAGATTATCTGGTACGATTGAATTTTATAACACCAATCGTAAAAACTTGCTAGCATTTGGTCCAACCCCTGGAGGATTTGGTGGTGGTGCTAATATCTTCCAAAATATAGATGGTATTGTTAATAATAAAGGGTTAGAGTTTAGTTTAAATTATAAAATAATAAGTTCATCAAAATTCTCATGGGATGTTAGTTATAACATGACTTTTATGTCTAATAAAGTTTCAGGTCTGCCAGGCCAGCCACTTAATACGGGCGAAGTAAATGGTCCTGGTTTAACAGGAGCGTTTGCCCAAAGAATAGAAAATGGATTTTCATTGTATAGTTGGTATATGCAACAATTTACGGGTTTTGATGCTGGTGGACTTCCTACTTATCTTAAAGATGATAAAGGAGTTCCTGTTGTTACGACACTTAATAAAAGTCCATTACCAACATTTAATGCCGGTTTAACCAATAATTTTAGTTACGGCAGATGGAATGCAAGTATTTTTATGAATGCAGCAACAGGTTTTTATATTTATAACAATACTGCTAATGGTCATTTTTTAGCAGGTATTCTTAAAAATGGTGGTAATGTAGATAAATCAGTAACTTCAAGCGCTGAAAATCCACTGGCACCTGCTACTCCTTCTACAAGATTTTTAGAAAAAGGAGACTTTTTACGTATAGCCAATGCATTAATCAGTTATGATTTTAACATCAAAAACAAAGTTATCAAGTCATTATCAGTAAATTTATCTGGACAAAATTTGGCTTTATTTACGAATTACAGTGGTTTAGACCCTGAAGTGAATGTTGATAAAACTAGAAATGGAGTACCATCTAGAGGTTTTGATTATGCAAGTTATCCTAAAGCAAGAACCTTTACACTAGGTTTTAACGTAGGTTTTTAATAAACAAAAAAATATACAAAATGAAACATAAATTAATTTTAAAAACATCGATTGTTGGTTTATTACTGACAACCTTATTTACCATCTCTTGTTCCAAATTGGATCCCAAAATTCAAGGAGCGAATGAAATACTTCCTGTTACTGATGAAGCTCCAACTCCATCATCAATTACAAAAGTGTATGAGGAGCTTAATAGTTTAGTAAGCCAAGAAAATTGGTTTGCAATGAGTGAACATAGTACAGACGAATTAATGGGACCAACAAGAGGTACCGACTGGGACGATTTTGGAACATGGCGTAAATTACATCAACATAGCTGGGATGCTAACCATAATCAAGTAAACAATACTTGGAATGGCTTACAAAGTGGACTTTTCCAAACTACATTGTTAGCAGAAGCTCCCGCAGCTTCTGCGGCTGACAAAAATGCTGCTAAATTTCTGAGAGCATTCTTCTCTTACATAGTTGTTGATTTATACGGTCAATTGCAGCATCGCCCTGCAACAGCAAAGGCATTGGTAATCCCAAATGTATATACTCGGAGCCAAGCTATAGATTACATCATTACTGAATTAAATGCCGTAATCCCTACCTTACCAGCTTTTACAACTGGTACAAGAAATAGAGCTACCAAAGAAGCAGCGCAATTTTTATTGGCTAAATGTTTACTAAACAAGGCTGTTTTTAAAGCTGATCCAGCTGCTCCAGCAGGTCCATTTACTTTTGCAGCAGCAGATATGACGCAAGTAATTACGCTTTGTAATTCTATTTCACAAAATGCAGCTTTATCATTGGCTCCATATTATTGGGATAATTTTACTTGGGAGTCTGGAACAAAATCTACAGAGAATATTTTTGTAAGAAATGAAGGTATCAATATGGTATGGGCTAGTTGTATGGGTAACCACTATAATATGTCTCCAGATGGTTGGAATGGTTTTACAACTTTGGCAGATTTCTATAATAGCTTTGAAAATAGTGATATGAGAAAGTCTGACTCAGTAAGAGGAACGATCACATTAAGTGCAGGTGATTATCCAACTGCAAGCCCTAGTTTGTTTTGGAGTGGTCGTAATACTTCATTTAGTCGTTTAACAGGGCGTGGTGCAGGTTTTTTAGTGGGACAACAAAGAGGACCCGCAGATAAAAAAATTGGTAATGCCGTTTCAAACTTAAACGATCGTTCAGGTGGACTTTTGGTTTTTTCTAATGATGTAAGTTTAGATTATGCTGCAGAAGGAAAAGGTATTCGTACAAATAAATATCCTTTAAACCCACTGGAAATGAATGGCGGTGGATGGGGAAGTGCTAATGAGTATGTATTTATGCGTTTGGCAGATGCTAGGCTTATGAAAGCGGAAGCTATTTTAAGAGGCGGTATAGACCCAAATGCAGAAACTCCTATAACCATTGTTAATCAAATAAGAACTTTAAGAAATGCATCTGCATTGGGTTCTGTAACATTAACAAACTTGTTGGCAGAAAGAGGTAGGGAATTATATTTAGAAGCACACAGAAGAAACGACCTAATTCGTTTTGGTAAATTTAATGATCCAGTAATGGAAAGATCAGGTGCTTCTGCTCCGTTTAGAGTAGTTTTTCCTATACCTAACATTGCTTTATCATCAAATCCTAACCTTAAGCAAAATGTTGGTTATTAAATTAGAGTTTTAGTTTTTAGTTTCATGTTTTCATAAATAAGATAAGGGGCAGTTCAAATTTATTTGACTGCCTCTTGTTTTTTTAGGGTAAAGCCTTCCCATTTGTTTAAAAATTACTGCATAATTTATTTTTTTGTAAATTTGTACTTAAGATATAAATAATGAGTAAAAAATTAATTCGATTTGATTGGGCT
>JANOZW010000184.1:0-8277 GCA_031429575.1 Ferruginibacter sp. | reverse complement strand
TTATTTACTTGGGAGAAATTGGATGCGGTGAAAGAAGTGAAGAAAGTGTTTGGGTTGAAGTAATTGCTTTCAAAGAATATATATTTAAAAAGACAATAAGTACGAAAATGCTTGTGGTTTTTTTATTGAATAATATTTTTCCGAAAAGCCAAACCCAATGCCTCAGCTAGACTGCTTACCCGTAATTTTTGATAAATGCGTTTTGCATGACTATGCACCGTTTCGTAAGCAATGTTTAAATCGGAAGCAACCATTTTATAACTTCTACCGTTGCCCAATAATTGTAGTATTTGTTTTTCTCTTTCGCTTAGGTTAAAATCATTATCGCTTAATGGTTGTTGTTGAAAATGAGATATTACTTTTCTTGCAATGCCTGGTGTCATTGGGCTACCACCCGCTACAGCCTCTTCAATGGCTTTTATTAAATCAGTCGGTTTTGTATCTTTTGTAAGATAACCGTGAGCTCCTGCTTTTAAAGAATCAAATATTTTTTGTTCATCATCGTGTATAGTTTGCATAATGATGATGCACTCGGGTAAGAACTGCCGAATTTCTTTAACTGCATCAATACCTGATATACCCGACATATCAATATCCATTAAAATAACATCAGGCTTAGAAAGTTTTAGTTTTGCAATAATATTGGTAGCATCGTTAAAAATACCTGTTACTTTATAAGTTGTGAAACCTTCTAATAATAGGCGCATACTTTGTAGTATGCGTTCGTTATCATCAAAAATAGCTATGTTTAATTGCATAACGTAAAATTAGTATTCTTTTCCTTCTTTATAAATAACCAATAATGGTTACTTATACATTTATTATAATGGTATTTGCAATTCAATATTAGTTCCATTTTTGTTTGAAATGGAAAGAGTAGCTTTTAGTGCCTGTGCTCTAGCATGCATATTTTTTATACCATTACCTTTCGTCAATTTTTCATGGATACCTATTCCATCATCAACAATTGAAATATAAAGTTTTTTATGGTTTACACTAGATTTTAAGGTGATATTATTAGCCTTAGAATATTTAAGGGCATTATTTACAGCTTCTTTTATTATTAGATAAATATTTTTTTTATTGGTTATGCTTAGCCCATTTAGCTTTGCATGTGGGTGAATATCTAGGTTAAATGTAATCGATTGTTCAACACATAGCGGTTCAGCATACTGCCTAATTCTATCTATTAATCTTTCAAAATTTTCATTTTCGGGTAAAATTAGCCATACAATATCTTTTAAATTATTACCTACTTCTATTACCGTTTCACTTATACTATTTAGCGGCATTAGCGCATTTGTATTGGTAGGCAATTTTTGTGTAGCTGCTGCTGCATACATACCTATACTGCTTATAGATGCTCCTACATCATCATGCAATTCTCTTGCTATTAAAGATTTTTGTTGTAGCAATTTAAATTTTGCTTTGTTTCTTCTATTTATAAATAAAAATATCATTAGCATAGAAAGGCTCAAGAGTAGCGTTATTAGCAACTGTAACGTTCTTAGTCTTTTTTGTTTTTCGATATCTGCCACTTGAAATTTTAATAACTTGTTTTCGTTGTTTACAAATTGCGATGTAATGCTTTGTACAAGTTCATTTCCTATTTTTGAATCATGCTCATTTATATCAAGTAAATTACTTTGTAAGGCTTGTACACTTTTAATATCAGCATAACTATTGCAAACTTGTATAGCGTCTTTATAAAAAATAACTTTAAATGAGTTATTTATTATTTCTGCCTTTATAAGTGCCAAGCCGCTATCTAGGTATTGCATTGCAATTGCTTTTTGGCTTTGGTATAATATCATTCGTTTGCCATAAGCAAGCAAGGTTAAATCGGTATGTGCATTTTTTAATCCATATTCAATTGTTTTGTTAAGGTGGTAGTTGGCACTATCTTTTTCTTTTAACCCCATAAAAATTTTTGCTTGTACCAAATGTGCAGCTGGTATGCCTCTTAGCGATTGTTCTGTATAAGCTTCTTGCAGGGCAAGGTTATTATAGTACAAGGCACTATCATACATTTTTTGCTCAAAAAAGTTTTCTGCATATACATTTATAAGTTGATTGTGGTATGCTAATTTTTTATAAGCAATGCTAGGTTTATGTCTGGGATAGTAGGCTAGTGCTTTATCAAGATTTATTTTGGTTAAATAAAAATTATTTAATTCTAATAAATTAATGGCTTTAAAAAAATAGGCACTGCCCAATAAAAAACTATCTTTTATTTTATGGGCTATTGCTATTTGTTTATCTGCGGAGTTTATACCAAATTGATATAACCCTGAATAATAAAAAATTTCTGTTTGCCATATTTGTAAATAATAGTTTACAGTATCATTTTTTTTGGTTTGGTTTAATGCTGTTACCCTATAAATCCATCGTTGTGCCGTATCATCATATTCGCCGCCTTCCCCTGAAAAATGATTAATAATTTGCGAAGCAGCATTGATTCTCACATTAAAATTAGTGGATGTATAAAAAATTTGTTTTAGTGCCTTGTCATCAAATTTGCTAGCCAACGTTTGTGCATGAGGATTACCATTTGTTATAATTAAAAAAGATAGGCATAAAAATATAGCTTGATGCATTATTACATTATATGAGCTTTTCTTTTTGGTAGGGTACATTGCAAATTTGTTTTCATTATAGAGTTGTTTATAAAAATAAGAAATTAATTAAACACTGTTGCTTTAAAGCTTTCATTAACCACAATTGGTGATTGTGCACAAATACTTTGTATTATAATTTTACACTTTCTTAAATAATATTTTCGTTTAGAAAACCACCTTTCCCTTTTATCTATTATTGACCTACGTAGGTATATTATTTGAAAAAAGGCATAAAACATAAAACAACTTTATACCATCATACATTTTAAAACACAAAACAATGAAAAAAATAACCACACTTTTAGTAGTATTAGTAATAACAATATCTGCTCAAGCCAAAATATGGCGTGTAAACAACGATGCTACCAAAGGCGCCAATTTTATAACCTTACAATTATGCAATGATAATGCCTCTGTATTAGGTGGCGATACAGTGCATGTAGAACCAAGTAGTAATACTTATGCTGCCGTAAACTGGACAAAGGCTTTAGTCATTATAGGTAATGGTTATTTTTTAGCTGGTACAGGTGCCAAAACGGGCTTGCAACAAAATACTTTTGCTTGCACTATCAGTGGCGATTGTAATTTTATTTCTTCAGCTGCTGGAGCAGGTGCGCCTAATACTGGTGCTGGGTTTGGAGTAGGTGCTTCTATGGCAGGTATTACAGTTACTGGTACGCTACGATTTACCAACGTAGCTAATGTACTTGTTACCAGATGCAATTTAAATGCAATTAGATTTGATAACTATGGTAATACTGCAGCAAATAATATTAAAATAACAAAGAATTTTATTCAAAGTGGCATTAGCACAACAGGTTTTACGGGTACACCAAGTGTAGATGTAACTTTTGAGAACAACATTTTTGCGGCTGCTACAAATAATGGCGCATTTATTAATATAGACCTACCTGTAAATATGAAAGGATTATTTAGAAATAACATTGTATCAGATGCAGCAGGCTTTGGAATTAAGATTTCAAATTTTTATGTTACAAACAATATATTAATCAATCAAAGTAATTTTACGAATGCCAATGTAAACAACGTATATAAAAATAATATTTTTACTTTAACTGTACCTGGTAATGGCATTGTTGGTGGCACAAATGGAAATGTTGTGAATGTGCCTATTGCTAATATTTTTGCAGCAAACCTTGGTGCTTCCAGTGGCGATGCCCGTTTTCAAATCTTAGCCGCAGCTACCAATCCTGCTTTTGATGGTGGAGAAACCATTGGTGCAGTAATTACACCCGACTGCGGCGCATTTGGTGCAACAGATAGATACAGGTTAAGTGGTATTCCTGCAATACCTACAGTGTATAGCTTAATCATACCAAGTGGTGTAGCCACAGGTGCTTCTACTATGACAATAAGTGTGAGTACCAAAAGCAATAACTAATTTTTTTCATCCTTTAAAATAATAAGAATGAAAAATTATTTTATCATCATATTTGCGTTGGTATTGCTGCCTGCATTTGCAACGGCACAAGTGCCAGCTCAGCAGCCTTACCCACCAGTTCCTTCAGCTCTAGCTAATATTGTAGAAGCAGAAGTGTTTGCAGGGCCAGAGCCTGGAATAGGAAATGGTACAGCCTTGCCTATACCTACAGGTACTAATGCAACAGCAAGCAATGTAAGCATTACCATACCAATTTTACCCAACGGTGTACAAACATTGTATGTACGTACATTAGATGCAAACGGTAAATGGAGCATTACGAATTATAAAAATTATTTTGTAGGTGGTGTAAATTATCCACCGGTTGCTCCTGCTGTAGCTAATATTGTAGAAGCTGAAGTGTTTGCAGGTCCAGAGCCTGGTATAGGTAATGGTACAGCCTTGCCTATACTTACAGGTACAAATGTAACAGCAAGTAACGTTTCAGTAGCCATTCCAATTTTGCCAAATGGCATTCAAACATTGTATGTACGTACATTAGATGCAAATGGCAAATGGAGTATTACAAATTATAAAAATTATTTTGTAGGAGGTGTAAATTACCCGACAGTTCCTCCTGCTTTAGCCAATATTGTAAAAGCTGAAGTGTTTGCAGGGCCAGAGCCTGGAATAGGAAATGGTACACCATTGCCCATACCTACGGGTACAGATGTAACAGCCAGTAACGTTTCAGTAGCCATTCCAATTTTACCCAATGGCATTCAAACATTGTATATACGTACATTAGATGCAAATGGCAAATGGAGCATTACGAATTATAAAAATTATTTTGTTGGGGGTGTAAACTATCCGCCAGTGCCTCCTGCTGTAAGCAATATTGTAGAAGCAGAGGTGTTTGCAGGAACAGAACCCGGGATAGGAAATGGTACACTGTTGCCCATACTTACTGGTACTGATGTAACAGCAAGTAATGTTTCCGTAGCCATACCAATTTTACCAAATGGCATTCAAACATTGTATGTACGTACATTAGATGCAAATGGTAAATGGAGCATTACGAATTATAAAAATTATTTTGTTGGGGGTGTAAACTATCCGCCAGTGCCTCCAGTAGTGCCCAATATTGGCAATGTAGAATATTACATTGGTACTGATCCTGGATTTGGTAATGGTACGCCAATAAGTTTTGCTGCAAGTGCAGATGTGCAGTTAACAAATATTCCTATTACCATTTCTGGAACATTGCCAAACGGTACCTATGTATTTCACATACGCAGTAAGCAAAATCCTTGGGGTTTAGATAATGCAAAAACATTTACAGTGGGTGTAGTAGTACCACTTACATGGAGTTATGTAACCGCACAATTGCAAAATGCACAAACCCTTGTAAGCTGGGCTACAGAGCAAGAAATAAATACGGCTAATTTTGAGATAGAGCGTAGTACAGATGGATTGCGATTTGAAAAAATAGGAACACAGTTTGCAGCAGGCAATAGTACGAGTATAAAAAAATACGAATTTATAGATGCACATCCTGTATTTGGTTTTAATTATTATAGAATAAAACAAATAGATGCGGACGGCAGATTTACGTATTCTGTAATTGTAAAAGTATTGAATACTAAAAATATTAAAGAAGCATTTATAGCGCCAATCCCTGTAATAGATATGGTAAACCTGGTAGAACCCGAAGCCATATTTATAAACAGCATAGAAGTGTATGATAGAAGGGGGGCGGTGGTACTTCGTAAAAATATAAATAGCCAATTGCAATTGTATAGTTTACCTGTTTCTACTTTACCAAAAGGTAATTATGTATTAAACGTGAATTATGAAAAAGGTGCTAAGAGTGTTCGTTTTATAAAATAGAAATACTTGGGGTAACAATTGGTAATGCATTCCATTTATATGGGTGCATTACTTTCTTTTTTAAATATGATTTTTCAATTTTTCTTAAAAAAAATACAACAATGAAAACAATTTTTATTACCTGTGCTTTTTTATTTACTTTTTTGAGTAAAGTAAATATTTTACATGCACAAAATGTAGGTATTGGAACTACCACGCCACAAAGTAAATTGCATATACTAAATAGTCAAACGGGTGATGGTGGTTTATCGCAAAGTTTATTAATAGAAAATAATGCAACCGCTGCAGGAGAAGCAGGCATTTTATTTAAAAACGCTGGTGCCAATGGTACTGGAACAAAAGGATGGTTTATGGGTTTAAATCAAACCAGAAATATGAGTTGGGCGTACAGTAATTCATTTTTATTTAGTCAAACAAAAATGACACTAGACAGTACAGGAAGTTTGGGGGTAGGTACACTTGATCCTGATAATAGTGCAATACTAGATGTATCAAGTGCAACCAGAGGTATTTTGCTGCCAAGGATACCCGATACTCTTCTTGTAACAGCACCTGCAGCAGGCTTACTTATTTATAATCAAAATACAAAAACACCTAATTTTTTTGACGGTACAAAATGGAATAACTTAAATGGAGGTGAAAGAGCGGTGCCTTTGCAAGGTAGTATCACTTACACAATAACTGGCACAGCTGCCGTTGGAGGAATTACGGTAGATGCAGGATCATTAGCGGCTATTGATTATAGTAATCTGTCATTTTCACCAAGAGCAGTAGGGGCGGGTAGTGGTAAGCCCGAAAATATGGACTCAATAATTCTTTACAAAGAATTTGATGCGAACTCTATTGTATTAAAAAGAGCGCATCTCGGGGGCAACATTATGTCTGTGATGGAAATTTCTCAATTTCAACCTAGTGCAGCTACTCCTTTTTATTCTATTAAACTTTCTAGTTTTAGAGTTAATTCTCAATCTTACTTTATTTCTGAAACTACAGGTAGGCTAACAGAAAAATATGGCTTAGTGGCACAAATAGTTGGTTATAAAGATTGGGTAAATAATAAAAGTTTTAGTTACAACGCAAGCACATTGAGTTTTGGTGTGTATTAATCAAAATTAAAAGCACAATTAATAATTTCAAACCGCTTTCAAGAGTTAAATTTTAATGCATTCCATTTAAATGGGTGCATTATTTTTTGCCGAGATGTTTCATTTTCAAACGTAGAAAATAGGATGGTAATAATTCAATACCGTTAAGTTAGCATAGTGGGTGGAATACCTTCAGTAACTCGGAGGCATGGCGGGAGTTTCACCCGCCACATGATAAGTGCTTAACTTAACGGCACTGGACAATAATTCTAAATTCGTTTTGTACCCACCAATGCTAATTACACTTATTTTTGCACAGTGAAAGAATTTAGACACCAACATAAGCGACCAAAGAAAAATACCCTTGTAATAGGAAGAACAGCTATTATTGCTGCCATGAAAGAGGGGAAACAACTCGATAGAATTTACATGCAAACAGCTGTGCATGGCGATACCATTGATGAAATAAGAATACTAGCCGAGCGCTACATGATTCCCATAAATAAAGTGCCGGTAGAAAAACTGAACAACTTTAATGTGAGCAACCATGAAGGTTGTATAGCACAAATAAGCAAAATACAGTACCAAGATTTACAAGATGTAATTTCTTTTGTAGTAGAAAAAGGAGAAGTGCCTTTGTTTATTATCTTAGATGGTATTACAGATATTAGAAATATTGGTGCCATAGCAAGAAGTGCTTTTTGTTTTGGTGTAAATGCCATTATCATTCCCGATAAAGGGGTTGGTTCTTTAAATGAAGATGCCATACTTACAAGTGCGGGTGCGTTGGAGCAAATAGCGGTGTGCCGTGTAAATAGTTTGATGAAAGCGGTAGATGATTTGCACATGAATGGCATAAAAGTTTTTGCAAGTGTAATGGGTGCTACTACGAAATCGTATGAATGTAATTTTGCAGAACCTACTGCCATTGTAATGGGTGCGGAGGAAAAAGGAATTTACCCTGCATTGATGAAAGTGTGTGATGAAAAATTTGCTATACCCATGACGGGTGATTTCGATTCGTTGAATGTGAGTGTGGCTACAGGAATTATTTTGTATGAGGCTGCAAAGCAACGGGAAGCCTCCTAAATCCCCCGAAGGGGGGACTTTAATTCGTAACACTTTTTAGTCTCTGATAAAATGCAAAATAACACTTCAAATATGTTTGAAGATCCTAATAATTCTCAGAGTTCGCAAGTCCATCCTTCGGATGGATTTAGGGAGGCTTTATCTCTAATCGAATGCCCACGAGATTCTATGCAAGGTTGGCCGCATATCATTCCTACTGAAAAGAAAATTCAAT
>JANOZW010000183.1:0-8690 GCA_031429575.1 Ferruginibacter sp. | reverse complement strand
GTTTTTTTGGCGCTACTGTTAGTTTTGATAAAGTAGATGGGTTTGTAATGATGTACGAAACCAAAATGCCTAGAGGAAGAGTGATGGAAGTAAAGGTTACTAAAATAGAATTAGACAAAGAAATAGCAGCTAAAGAATTTGAAATACCAAAAGATATAGAAATAAAAAGTATGAAAGATATGCAAGGCCAAGGTAAT
This sequence comes from Ferruginibacter sp., assembly GCA_031429575.1. Classification (GTDB taxonomy): domain Bacteria; phylum Bacteroidota; class Bacteroidia; order Chitinophagales; family Chitinophagaceae; genus Ferruginibacter. The sequence continues at coordinate 8,493 of JANOZW010000183.1, read as the reverse complement.
GTAAGAATGATAATGGGTGGCAGGTAAAAACAATGTTAAAAGAAAAAGCGACTCAAATATTTGAGTCGCTTTTTTATTGAATAAAATTTATGAATGCTAGCCAAAGAAAAAATAACACAACGCAATAGAAGTAATAATGCCAACCAAATCTGCAAGAAGCATAGCACCCACAGCATAACGTGTATTTTTTACTGCAACAGCACCAAAGTAAACAGCTATTACATAAAAAGTAGTATCTGACGATCCTTGTAGGATACAAGCTAGTCTTCCTGCAAACGAATCTGTGCCATATGCCTTCATAGTATCTACCATCATTCCTCGTGCAGCGCCGCCACTAAAGGGTTTTACGAGTGCAGTTGGTAAGCCATCTACAAAACGGGTATCTGCTCCAATTGCTGCAAACATTGTTTTTATAGCGTTAATAATAGCATCGAAAGTGCCGCTAGTGCGTAATAAACTTATCGCTACTAGCATACCCACTAGATAAGGTATAATTCTTACAGCCGTTTCAAAGCCGCCTTTTGCACCAGTAATAAATGAATCGAAAATGTCTATCTTTTTATATATCCCTCCTAACACAATGGCAATAAAAATAAAAAGAATTAACCCATTGCTAAGCGCACCTGAGAAAAATTGAAGCCCATCAGCATCCAATGATTTTAGATAAACCATTAGCAAAGCTATGATGGCAGAAATACCACCAACCCACATTAAAATAGTTGGCTGAAAAATATTTATTTTTTGTTTGATAGAAACGATAATCATGGCAGCAATGGTAGCTACAAAAGTCGCAATCATACAAGGGATAAAAATATCTAAAGGGTTTGCTGCTTTGGCAGACGCTCGTAGCGCAATAATGCTTACAGGTATAAGCGTGAGCCCGCTTGCATGCAAGCATAAGAACATTATTTGCGCATTGCTGGCTCGTTCTTTATCAAGATTTAAAGTTTGTAAACTTTCCATGGCTTTTATACCAAAAGGTGTGGCCGCATTATCTAACCCAAGAAGATTAGCAGAAAAATTCATCATCATATGCCCTACTGCAGGGTGGCCTTTTGGAATATCAGGGAAAATTTTGGAAAAGAATGGCCCTATTATTCTGCTTAAAACATTTATACCGCCTGCTTTTTCTGCAATAGCTAAAAAACCCATAAACAATGCCAACATGCCTATTAATCCCAAACAAAGATTTACTGCGGTCTTGCAAGTTTCCACTACCCCATCGGCAGATTGTATTTTATAGGTTACATATTTACCAGCGCCATTTCTGAATGTGCTTAAGCCATCTGTGGTATCAATTTTTTTTAGAGCAAGGGCATTAATTATTGCCATGCTTACTTCTGTGGAGTCTTGTGTTTTTACTTTTATGGTATCGGCTTGTTTACCTGTAACCATATTGGTAAAAATATTTTTATTACCATTTTGTGGAAACACAAAACCTTTTATGCAAGCCAAGCCAACGGCTATAATGATGAATGCAGACCAGATGCGGGATAATGCCATGAGTTAGATTTTAGATACATAGATTTTAGACATTAGACTAAAACCCAAAATAATTGTCGAATAAATTAATGTTGGAAAATTAGGTTTTTATTTTCAAATATGAACTAGTAGGTATTTTGTAGATAATAATACATAATCTATTGCACAATCTAGTGCATAAGAAAAGATGAATAAAGGTATTCCGTAAAAGTGAGTGACACAACGATGTTGCCCATAGCTGTTGTTTTTGCTTGGTTAAACAAAACCTCACCCCCGCCTCTCCAAAGGAGAGGAGCCAGACTCCAATACTTTAAAGTTGCTATAAAAAATCCAACTTCATAAAGTAAACTGCATTTCTTACCTTCGCAGCCGCAAAAATTGGGTTGCGGGTTACGAGTTAATAAGTTTCGAGTTATACAACTCGTAACCCGTAACCTTTAAACCCGTAACTTAAAATAAAAACCATGGCCCTTAAAGCAGGTATCGTAGGCTTACCAAATGTAGGAAAATCAACACTTTTTAATGCAGTAAGCAAGAGTGCAAAAGCACAAGCAAGCAACTATCGTTTTTGTACGATTGAGCCAAACACTGGCTTGGTAAACGTACCAGACCCTCGCTTGGATAAATTGGCGAGCCTTGTAAATCCTGAAAGAGTTGTGCCTACACAAATAGAAATTGTGGATATTGCAGGCCTTGTGCGTGGCGCAAGCAAGGGCGAAGGTTTGGGCAATAAATTTTTGGCAAATATTAGAGAAGTAGATGCCATTATACAAGTAATCCGTTGTTTTGAAGATGAAAATATTTTGCGTGACGAAGGTGCTATAAACCCTGTGGGCGATAAAGAAATTATAGAAACAGAATTGCAATTGAAAGATCTGGAAAGTGTAGAGCGCAAGTGGCAAAAATCTGAAAAACTTGGTAAGACAGATACCAAAGCAAAAGTAGAAGCAGAGATTTTACACAAATGCAAATTGCATCTTGAGCAAGGAAAAAATATATCTACATTAGATTTGAGCAAAGAAGATAAACTAGCTATTGCAGATTTATTTTTGTTGACTGACAAACCCGTGCTATACGTAGCAAACGTAGATGTAGCAAGCATGCACACAGGAAATAAATTTTCGGAGGCATTGATAGAAGCAGTAAAAAATGAGGGCAACCAAGTGATCGTAATGACGAATGCGGTGGAAGCTGAGATTGCAGAATTTGAAGACCCCGATGATAAAGCCATGTTTATGGAAGAATACAAAATGGTAGAACCTGCATTGGATCGTTTGATACATTCTACTTACAAACTCTTAGACTTATCTACTTATTTTACGGCTGGTGTACAAGAAGTACGTGCATGGACCATACACCACGGTTGGAAAGCCCCACAAGCTGCAAGTGTTATCCATACTGACTTTGAGAAAGGTTTTATAAAAGCAGAAGTTATTTCTTACGAAGATTTTACAACACTTGGTAGCGAAACGGCTTGCCGTGAAGTTGGTAAGCTACGCATAGAAGGAAAAGAGTATGTGGTGAATGATGGTGATGTGATGCACTTTAGGTTTAATGTGTAAACGAAGTGTCAGGGTGAGCCTGCCTTTGTCGGCAAACAGGCTTGTCGAACCCGATAGATTTTAGTAAACCCGCCTTCGACAGGCTCAGGCTGACCGCTAAATAATTTGAAAGGAAAATCATTAAAGTATTATATAAACGTGTGGCTGAAAAGTTGCACGTTTTTTTTATTGATTATTTTTTGGACGTGAGCATTGGTTCGTTGATGAACATTGGTCCCGCTATACGCTGCAAGTCCTCGCCCTCGTTCCTCGGGCTGCGGGCTTTCCGCTTCTATCGGGCGTAGGTTTTGGGCGGTAGTAATTCTATTTGGCAATAGTAAATTTATAGTGGAATATTTTATGATTTAAACGCTAAGTATTTATTAACTACACCATTACAATAAAATTGTACATTGCATTATGAAAACTATCTGCCTCATTATTTACAGTTCATTCATTTCAATACTTGCAAGTTCGCAAAGTACATATACATTTATAGGTAATGGCAATTGGTCTATCCCATCAAATTGGAGTACCAATACGGTACCCCCAAATAGATTGCCTAGCGGTTCTACTATACTAATAAACCCACAAACAGGGGACTCTTGCATTTTAAATATTGTACATAAAAATTTACCAGGCTCTACTTTTACTGTTGCAAGTGGAGCAAAATTTATAATCCCAGGTGGTATTGGTGGTTATTCTGACAGTGTAGATTTAGTTACCAAACTTAAAAAAGTATTATACCCTATTGATTCTGCTGGGCTTTTATGTGAAGAGTGTCCTATAATTGCAACTCAATTAACTGATGATTATGTATACGATTCATTAAATAGACTTAAAACTAGAAAATTTATAAAAACTACTTTATCTAATAATCCAATAACGTTTGATACCGTTGCAATCTATCATTACTTTTATGATAGTAATAATAGAATTTCAAATTATACTTATGGTAGCAATAATCAATTGCTCTATTATGACTCTTTAAATCGTTTAGTAAGAGATTCTGCTCAAAATCCTTCTAACAGCGCAGGCATGATAGTTAGAACATATAGTTATAACCAAGACACAATTTTTCAAACACAAAATATAATAAACCCGAGCGGATTTGAAACCCTAAAAGATACAATGATAAAAGTAGGAGACAATATAACTTTTGAGAGAATAAAATATACGAGTCCTAGTTTGTCTGTAAGCATGCTGAATAATTTCACCTTTACAGCTTATAGAAATCCTTATAGTTATGTAAATAATTTCTCTTTACTAGGCAGCGACTATAGAAGTACAAGTTTACTTTTTACTTATAATATGCGTTATTCAGATAGATCTACATACAATCAAGTACAGCGAAACGATTTACAATTTCGCAATAATCCCATTTTTAATTCGCAGTTTACAATTGGTTTAGATGCATATGGAAGGGTAACTAGTTCTTCCAATACTTACACTGGAAATAGGGCTACAACTTTTGAGTATTATTAATTAAATTTATAAAGGAGATTAACATTGAGAAAAAAATTGCAAAAAAAGCCACTCGGTTATAAAGTGGCTTTTACTTTAATTATATTTCATTTACATGAACGCACAAATAACGCCTCCCATCAATGCCAATGTAACTACCCAATAACCAGTGTGGATGGCTATATACTTAAATCCTCTTCTTTCAAATAATGCATTGGTACCAAGTATTGGCAATGCAATAAATAATGCAGCAATAGTACCGTGCAATGCGCCATGTCTAAACGTTCTAAAACGACCACCATAAGTATCAAAAAAGTTTTTCATATAGGCAGCAGATTCGTGTGTTTCATCTCCTTGAAAAACGGAGAAGAAACCCATTTGATGAATAACAATACTCATCATAGACATAGCCAACATACAAGCAAATAAATAACATAGCCCAAAAATAAGCGCCATATTTGAGCCTTTCATAGATTCTTCGGTAAAGCCATTTATTTTCATCCAAGCATTACCAAATACTTTTGGGTTGTACCAAATAAAACCTACGAATAAAGGGATAAGTCCTGCTACTAGAAGTAGCCACCAGTTAAATTGCATAATCGTTAATTTTAGTGTGTAAGGGAAATATTTATATTGAAAAAGTACAAAACAAAATAGAGATATCAAAATCAAATTCAACTTAAAAGGTATAAATATGCTGTTATTGCTTTATTTGCAACACATTAAACTTATTTACTAAAACATCGTTCATAATCTATTTTATTATCTAAATTGCTAGAGCCAACTTAGGTTTTAGCAAATGCTTATTTAATTATTTAAACTGTAAATAATTTATCATGACATTTTCAAACATCATATTATTTCTTACTGCACTTTTCAGTGCACTAATGGCAGGGCTTTTTTATGCCTTCACTTGCTCAGTAACAGTGGGTTTAAAATTATTACCAAATGCAGAATATATAGCAGCCATGCAAGCAATTAATAAAGCCATACAAAACCCATTATTCTTTATTTGTTTCTTTGGCATACTATTACTCTTACCCTTTTGCACCTACTTACAATTTTCAGCACCAAGCAGCACACAGTTTTGGTTAATGTTGTTTGCTAGCATTATATATTTTGCTGGTGTTGTTGCAACAACAATTTTTGGAAATATCCCGTTAAACAATGCGCTAGAAAAATTCGGTTTACTAAATGCAAGTACTGATGCTATTAATCTACAAAGAAGTTTGTTTGAAATAAAATGGAATACCCTAAATACAATTCGCACTATTTCGTCTATTGCATCTTTGTCATTGATTATTATTGCTTGTATAAATGCAAACAAAAATGGATAGTTTTTTACTTACTACTCCCCTATTAAATCTCTTATAACCACACTAGCTGCCACAGCACCAAATACTGCAGGCAAATATGAAATAGTACCATACGCAGATTTTTTATAATTGCTACCATCGGTCATTATCAAACTTTCTTTCTTTGGCATTTCGGGAGAGAACACACATTTTATACCACGCCTAATATCATGATTTCGTTTAAGCACTTTTCTTATTTGCTGTGCAAACACACAATTGTATGTCTTAGAAATATCTGCTACTTGCAATTTTGTTGGATCAAATTTTCCACCTGCGCCCATGCTGCTCACCATTGGTATTTGTTGCTCGTATGCATGTATGATGAAAGTGAGTTTTGGTGTTATACTATCAATGGCATCAATTAAATAATCTGGTTTATTAAGAAATAGTGTTTGTACTGTTTCAGGATTTATGAAAGATTGTACCACATTTATTTCCAGCTCGGGGTTAATGGCTTTTAATCTTTCTGTCATTATCGTTGCTTTATACTCACCATGGTTTGTAGCTAGTGCCGGTAATTGTCTATTACGATTTGTAGGGTCCACCACATCGCCATCTATGATTGTCATTTTACCAATGCCACTGCGTGCTATAAACTCGGCAGCATAAGAACCCACGCCACCAAGCCCTACAACCATTACGTGACTGTTGGCAAGCTTTTGTAACGCTTCTTTACCTATTAACAATTCCGTACGGCTAAGCCAAGAAAAATCTGTTGTCATTTAATTGTTTTGAAATGGAAAAGTACATTCAAAAAAATTATTAATAAAAATAAAAATGCCTTCCAACTACATGAAAGGCAATTAAATTTATACTATTTATTGTTTATCAGAATAGATAACGCTACAACAATTTAAAATACGTTACTTTAAATCTATCTCCAACCACAGCACCTTTTACCTCTGCTTTGCGAATGGCTTCACAAAAACCATCTTTTGCATGCGCATCTCCGTGCTGATCTATTTTTGTACCATCCACGTAGTATGATTTGTTATTTACTCGTACGGCAAGGTCACAACCTTTTCCTTCCATTTTAAATTGGCATTGTCCACATCCTGCTTCTACAATTTGCATAGCAGTTGCAGAATCTTGTATGGCTGTTTTGGCTTTTTTAGAAGTTTTAGCAGTTCTAGTTTTTTTTGCTTGAGAAAAACAGTTACTACTAGAAACGAAGGCGATTAATATTATTAGTATGTATTTCATTGGTTAAAGATAAGTATTAATGTAATGGAGAGTACAAAATTCCTGCAAGAATTTTTATTGGCAACTCATTCCCCTCTGGCACTTTAGGGCAAGAAAACCCTTTGGAATAAGCACAATAAGGATTGTATGCTTTATTAAAATCTATTACAATTTTATTTCCTGATGCTGGTATTTTTAAATCTATATATCTACCGCCGCCATAGGTTTCGTTACCTGAGGTAGCATCTATAAAAGGTAAAAATAAAAAATCTGCAAATTCCTTATTATTCATCAATGCTTTTGATTGATAAATACTTAATACAAATTTTAGCCCTTTTATTGTAAAATGTGCATCTGCATATTTTGTGTGTATTAGTACTCTGGTGGTGGATGTTTTAAAAGGGATTTCTGTTGAATCATTGCTCAGCACCAATGTGGCATTTACTCTGTAAGCTGTATCAATATTAAAAAAGTTGTGCCCACTAAACAATTTTAAATCTTGCAAGGAAAGCGGGCTTTTTGGTTTGTTTCTATACTCAGTGTTTAATTGCTCTTGCCAATTTTTAATATCTTGTACAACATTTATTTTATTTTTTTGTGCATTAGCTACAACACAAATAGACCATAAACAGATAAAAAGGAATAAATATTTTTGTTTCATTTTGGTTAGTTGATTAACATTAAAAATAGTATATTTTGGGATAATACGGAGATAAGTTTTCTAATCAGTGTTGGCCCACAAAACACAGATTGCATAATCTATTGCATCATAAAAGTTGAAAAAAGATTTACCGCTGAAGGGCTGCGTGCTCTGACGGGTTTATCCCTACATCAAAATGTAGGGACGCAGCGAAGCGGAGCCCACAAGAGCCCGAACAAAAGTTAACCAATGTTTCTGAAGCGCACAGCCCCAAAATATTTTCCGAAATAAAAATGCCCTTCAACTCAATGAAGGGCATTTTAACTTTTATAGATTGTTGTCAATTTGTTGCGATATCCACATTCGGTATTCCCCAACCATAATCACCATTTTTTGTTGGATAATTGCTAGAGCTTGTTTTTAATTTATCTACCACTTGTGCGGCTGTGTATGTTGGAAAACGGCTCCACACCAATGCCGCTATACCTGCACATGTGGCTGTAGCAACAGATGAACCTCCCACTGTGCTTGGCGCATCGCCACTCATGGCTAATGATAATGGATGCATATTATCCCCTGCCCTTTCCATTACAACAACAAAATCTATTTCACTTCCTTTGTGGCAATCGTCACACCTTGAGTAAACTGTATTTTGTTTTATGCCAGTAATGGCTTGCACTTCGCTCATCCATGCAGGAAAAATTACACCTACCCATCCTGCTGTCCAACTAAAAGATGTGCCGCCTGCACACATCATCAATTTTCCTCTTCCATTTGCATAACGAATGGCATCTGATATCTGAGCGCTGCCCGTTATTCTTCCCATACT
>JANOZW010000182.1:0-4557 GCA_031429575.1 Ferruginibacter sp. | reverse complement strand
ACAGAATGAAAACAACTTTTGGTTATAATCCTCAAACAGACGTTAATGAAGAGGTAGTTGTGCTTACGGAAGAAGCCATCAACCATAATTTAATTGTATGGAACGATGAAATAAATACGTTTGACTGGGTAATAGATACCCTTATGGATATATGTGGGCATGAGCGTGAGCAAGCGGAACAATGTGCTATGCTTATACACACCAAAGGAAAGTATGCCGTAAAAAATGGCAGCTATGATGTACTCAAACCTCAGTGTGATGGTATTACGGATAGATTAATAAATGCTACAATAGAATAAATTCCCACCCTACCTGCGCTTTAAGGTTTCATTCAGTAAACATGTAAAATAAATATACATGTATCGGAATATTTCCGATGAATTATGCTTGGGCTTACATATTTCAAATTAAAAAGCTGCTTTTCACAAAGCAGCTTTTTAATTTGAACCACAAAAATGTTATGGTATCAATGCGTATTTAAATTCAGGTTTACCTCTTGTACCACCATCTGCGCCTATACCCATGGCAAGGCATTTTAATTTATAGTAATTACCACTTGGATCTTTTATAATGTAAAATCTATCTGGTCTAGCACCAATAGCAGGTTGAGCTGTTCTCCAGTTACTGGCAATTGTCCAGCGGCCTATACTGGTTGGATTTGCTATGATACTGTCTCTATTAAAAGCATTAAATGCATTTGTGGCAGCTGTAGCATCTGCATAAATTTTTTGCTTTACTTCTACTCCGGATAGATAATTTACAGCAATAACATCAGAAAAATTATAGGGAACAAAACCTTGCCCAAAATTAGCTTGGTACATAGAGTAAGACCAAACAAAATCCCAAGCCAATTTTTCTGGCTCTACAGAAACTATTCCATTATCAAAAGAAATAAATTGAAAATTATAGGCACCATTTTTTGTGATGGTAATTGTTTTAAAAGTTGTTTCTGTAATGCCTGCGTATTGTATTGTATAACCATTTGTTATTCTTTGTATCCGCATTTTTATCCATGGGCGAGGCGCTATATTTCCTCCTGTACCTCTATTTACAATTATTACAGGATTTTGAGATTCTATAGAAGACACTGCAGGAATAACAGTTTGTGTTAAGTCACCATCTATTTTATCGAAAAATGCAAGTTGTGATGTTTCAGGTGTAAATTGACTGGTGGTAAGTGAAAGACCAATGGTGTCTGTCGCACTTACTAAATTCAAATCGTATTTGTCGGTAACCTTGGCACCAGCCACAGCAGTTATATTAAGTATTGCCCTAAAATCTGCTCCAGTGTATAATCCAATATCCCAACTAGATCTTAATACAGGAGTACTTTTTTCTGTACTCAAATCTAAGTAAACGGACTTAGAAGGAGAAGCATTCGGTTGTTCATTTTCTGACAAACCATTTAATTGTATTCTTTCACTACCCGAAGATATTGTAAGAATAGGGTCAGTATCTTTTTTGCAAGAAAATATTGAAATACTTACAAGTGTGGGCAATAATATTTTATTTAAAAAGCGCATTTTTTATTTTTTATTAAATTGAAAAACTAAACCTAGAAAATATGAACGACCATAATTTACCAATAATCCATTGCTGTTATTGTGAGACAGGTTTGAAGAAATTACTGTATTACTATTCACACTTGTTACGTCAAATAAATTTTTAATACCTGCATTTACAGTAACATTTTTATTTGCATTTGTGGTTATCGTAAAATCTGCTAAGTGATAAGCATCTGTTTTTGTTGAGAAAAGACCTTGCTCTCTACCTGTAGGGTCAATATTTAAACTAGGTGCTACACCAATGAATTTGTAAAATAATCCAAACGATGTGTTTAGTTTTTTTAGTTTATAAGTGATGTTTGAATTTATTTCTGGTGTCCAGAAGAAATTTGATACAATGATTTTAGAATCATTGCCAATAAATTCTCTTTGTAACCCAAAATAAGTAAAGCCAATACTAGCATTAAGTTGTTTTACCTTTATTTTATTATCTAAAGAAAAGCCTTTTGTTTTTGATTTAGAAATATTGAAATAGCTGTATTGCGTTGGAACTACACCAGCACTTTGTATAAGCTCTATTTGCCCTTTAATGGCATTGTAAAACCCATTAAGTGTAGAAGTGAATTTTATCCCTTTAAGATTTGGAGCAGTCCATGAAAGTGAACCATTTAAACTATTGGAAGTTTCTGCAGTAAGATTAGGATTGCCAACAATATTGTGGTTTACATCTACAAATCGAAAAAATAGTTCTCTAAGCACTGGTGCTCTAAAACCAAATCCATATGATAATCTAAGATCTATATTTTTGTTAAGTACAAATTTTGTATTTATAGATGGAACAATTGGTGGGGCTTTAAATTTAGAGTTGCTTATTAGTCTAAAACCAGGGCGAATATTTATTTTATTGGTAGGCTTATACTCTGCTGATAAAAAAAATGCATAATCATTTATGATTGGTGTGCCTAAAACCCTATCTCCACTTACTTTTTCATGGTTAATATCTATGCCTGGTTGTAATGATAGCGTTGGCGAAATAGTGTATTGGAATGAATTTTTAAAAGAAAAACTACTTAATTTAGATACATCTTGTTGGCCATCTCCTGTTCCAATACTGTCTGTATTTTTTACAAAATCATGGTAGTAGGTCTTAGTACTTCTTTTAAGGTTAGTGTACGCTAGTAGTGTATTAAGCGACAATTTATTATTGAAACTGTAATTGCTTTGTATTTGTTGTAATATTCTATCTGTAATAAAATGCTGATCCAAAGCTCTAGCAGTTTCATAATTTATTTTGTTTCTATCAATAATTTTTTCTGCCATTGCATCTACTCGATAATAGATATCTAACTTACTATTTTTGTATCCAAATTTTGCATTACCCAAAAATTGTTCTTTTGGCAACCAACTCTTATCTCTTCCATATTGATCTCCGCTTAACCCGTTAAACCCGTTAAAATCATTGTGTGTACCACCTGCGGAAAAATAAAAATTATTAATTTTAGAAGAAATGTTTACATTTTGTGTATGATTACCTCTGTAATTTAGTACATGGTATTCTTTGCCTGCGGTTTCTTCTTGCACCCTTGCGCTTATTGATAAGCTATTGGCGCTTGGTTTTTTTGTAATAATGTTTAGTACACCACCCATCGCATCTGTACCAAAGGAAACAGACATTGGGCCATTTACTATTTCTATTCTTTCAATAGTATTTATATCTATTTGGCTTAAACTTACTCTTTCATCAAACCTATCTGCTAGGGGAACACCATCTAATAATATTTTTACATTTCTTCCACTTATTCTATTTAATGATACATCGGTGGTACCTAATGTAGGATCATTAGAAAAACGAAACCCAAGCTGGTTATTCAATACTTGTTGAATATTAGTGGCACCACTAAGTTTAATCCTTTCTTCGTTTATCACATTTACTTGATAAACAGAATTCTTTAAAGATTGAGGCTTAAACTGCCCCGTTACTATTACTTCTTGAAGAGATTTAGAAGTAGAATCTTGTGCTAAAATTACTTGTGATGTAAAAAGTGTAGAAATTGCTATTACTAGTCTAAAATGTATCATATATCCTCTTTTTCAGAATGCAAAAGTCTCTCAACAAGTTTGGATTTTTGTCATTTTTGTGTAAAAAGTATTATATTTTTTAAAATATATTGAAAGTGGAATTTTTCAAAAAAAAGTTTCTGGCACGATAAAAAACTATGCATGGTTTTTTATTATACCAAAATATTTAAATAATAATCTTTTAGTAACATTGAAAAATCGAATGTGTAGTTTCCCTTGTCATCTTTTATGGAAATTTCTTTGTTTATAGTGTTTTTCTTTTGCGCAGTAATAATAAGAATAGAACGAAATAATGTATGATTGGGAGCGTGCGAAATATCTAATTGTTCGATTATGTAAAGATTAACGGCGGATAACTTTTCAGATAATACCTGCACACTGTTGTATGGAATTAAAATTGCTGCACTACCAGTATCTGATAAATTATTTTTTATTGCATTGGCAAACTCTGTAAAAGATAGGCTAGTAGCATGCATGGCCACATTTTTGGCATCATTACTTGCTTTTAATTGGTTTTCATAAAAGGGTGGATTGCAAATAATAAAATCATATTTTTCGTGTGCAAAAAACTGATCTATTGGCCCATGAAAAATATTTACCTGATTTTTAAATGGAGAATCGGCTACATTTTCTGTGGCTTGTAAAAAAGCATCAGCATCTATTTCTATGGCATCAATAATGGCATCTGTTTTTTGTGCAAGCATTAAGCTTAACAAACCTGTACCACAGCCAATGTCAAATATTTTTTTTGGTAAAAATTCTTTCTTCTCTAGCTTGTCTGCAACCCACGCTCCAAATAAACAAGCATCTGTACATACTTTCATAGCACAGTTATCTTGATGAATGGTGAATTGTTTAAATTGGAAGTAGGTGTTCAAGGTTGAATTGTTGAATTGTTGAATTGTTGAATTGTTGAATTGTTGAATTGTTGAATTGTTGAATTGTTGAATTGTTGAATTGTTGAATTGTTGAA
>JANOZW010000181.1:0-6915 GCA_031429575.1 Ferruginibacter sp. | reverse complement strand
TAAATTGATTTTTAGCAGCATCCATATCTATTTGCATATTATAACTCACCCGCTGTTGCCACCTGTTTTCTGGTTGTGCAATAGATGTAAAACTTGCTAATGCAAATACTGTAAATAATAAAATCTTATTCATTAAAATATATTTTTTAGAATGGTAAATTTCGGGAAATAGTTTGATGGCAGCAATAAAAATAATGTTATAAAGATTTGGACGCCAGCAGGAGTTTTTCGATCAATATTTGTCCCGCTTTCTACAGTACTCCTCGTTCCGGTCGTTCCTACTATGATGCATTAACGCTGCTTACTATTAATAATATTTTTTGCTTCTTGTTAAGTCATATTTTTTTTTGGATTTATAAAAAAATATAAGCATTCTACAATTAACAGTCTACTCATTTTTACTTAATTGAGTGCTGCAAGGTTTCTTTTAGCTTTATAAAAAGGGTGCCTGTAACCTCACAAGGAACAGTCTTCTTTGTTTTGCCAAAGTGTTGCAGGAACGAACTAACGGTTTAGCACCCTATAGAACTTATATTTTTGTTTCTTCCAAATTTAGTAATTTTAATTGTCTGCTAAAACAGCGTCAGGCTCTGCTGGCGACCAACCTGATAAGGGATAGCCAGACCGATGGAGTTATATAATGCCGGTAGATTTTATATGTCGGCATTTAATTATATAACTTTTGAGTTATGCCTGACAAACGCATTTAATGCCACTATTCTACAATTCCCCTCATATACGTTTGCTCATTTTTTCATAAAAATCTTATTCTTGATAATAAGTGTTTTGCTATATTTACAATAGCTTTATTGGCACTCATTCTACTTCTGTATTCGTTATATTTAATTAACATAGCCGGGTCTTTACGTATCAGTATCCAACTACTTTCTATAATTGCTTCTCTTAAAAATTCGTTTCTCCTTTTACTTATACCTCGCACTTGTATCTTATCATTGCTGCCATAAATATCAGGTACAAAACCAGCATAATCACAAAGGTTATCTAGTCGCTTAAAGCGATAAATATCTCCTATTTCTGTTTGAATGACCATTCCATTAATCAAGCCTATTCCATCTATACTCTGTAAAATAGTTTGCACTTTTATAAAAGATTCTTCTTTGGATAAATTTCGTATAGCTAAAGTTATTTCTTTTAAAATTCTGCGTATTTGTGCATATTGTTCTATAGCAAATTGTAAAGATGCTTTTAGGTAAATAGATCCACAATCCAATTGCTCAAGCTTTTTGATAAATCTTGCACTCATTAATTCTGACTTTTCTCCTGTTTTAATGCCGTTGCTCGACAATAAATGTTTAATTCTATTTACGCAATGGGTTTGATCTTGTACTAAGCGATGACGCTGTCTAACAAGGCTACGAGCAGCCTGCATCTGCTTATCGGGTATCTAAATACCTTTTAAACTCCCTTTAGAAAGTTCAATGCTTAATTTCCGAGCATCTCTTTTATCGTCTTTTCGCTTACGGTCTTTATCGCCGCAAGGAACATCTGCTGCATTAACTACGATACATTCTACTCCCAAACTTGTCAATGATCTTTGTATTTCAAAACCACAAAACCCCGCTTCATACACAACTTTCAAGTCTGCTCCTGGATTGTTCTTATCAACATAATCTTTTAATAATAGTGGGTCGGGATTTTGACTAAAAGCCGCCATCTCTATACCTTCCATTCTAGCATTTATTTTCCAGTTGGCTTTATGAACATCTAAGCCGCAATAAATTATTTTTCCCTCAAAATTGAATTGCTTAATTTTACTCATGGTTCTTGATTGTAAGTGTAATTGATTTTTGTTACTTCAAATTTCACTTATTCCAAGAACCTATTTCTATTATATTTTATATCCTCGCATACATTAGACCTCGCTCATTTCCGTTTCTATCAGGGCTACGCTGAGCGATGAAGCTTTATTGAGCTTTTATTATGCAATAGATTAAGTAGTAGATTATGCGATAGAAAAAATAGAAACAGAAAGTCAGTATCAACAATATTTAGAGTGGGTTGATAAAATGTTTAATGAAAAAGTAATGCTAGATAGTGAAGAAGGTAAAAAAGTAAAACTAGCTTAAGAATTTATTAAAGAATATGAAGATTTATATTATCAAATTCCAAGAAATTAATTATGAAAAAAATATCTTATTTTATTTTTATAGCAATCTTATTTTCTTGTTCCTCAAACAAAAAAATGACTACAAATAATAACGAAGCTCAAAAGCCCCCTTCGGTGGTTTGGGGGCTACCTTTCGACAAACAAGGCCACCGCGGCTGCCGTGGCCTAATGCCCGAAAATACTATACCTGCAATGGTAAATGCTTTAGGCATGGGTGTTACTACTTTAGAAATGGACATTAGCATTAGCAAAGACAAAAAAGTTTTCTTAAGCCACGAACCTTTTTTTAACCACGAAATAACCACCAAGCCCGATGGAAGTTTTATAGAAGAAAAAGACGAGAAGAATTACAATATGTATTTGATGAGTTATGATAGCATCAAAAAATACGACGTGGGGATGAAACCCCACCCACGCTTTACGCAGCAACAACAAATGAAAGTTTCCAAACCATTATTAGCAGATGTGTTTGCAAGCATAAAGCAAGAAATGATGACAAGAAGAAGGCCTTACCCATTCTTTAATATTGAAACAAAAACACAACCTGCTACCGATAATATTTATCACCCAGCACCTGCAGAGTTTATAGAGTTGCTCATGAAAGTTATTAAAGAAAACGGAATGGAAGATTTTATAATTATACAATCATTCGATTTTAGGACGTTACAGTATTTACACAAAAATTATCCTACTATAAAAACGGCTATGCTTATTGAAGATTATGATAAGCGTTCGCTTGAAGAACAGATAAAAGACTTGGGCTTCTCTCCTACAATTTACAGCCCTGCATTTGTTTTGGTAAATGATGCTTTAATAAAAAAATGTCATCAACAAAATATACAAGTTATTCCTTGGACGGTGAATGATAAAGCAAAAATGGCTGAATTAAAAGCTTTGGGAGTTGATGGAATTATCAGCGACTATCCTAATTTGTTTAATGAGTAAAAAATCGCTCCATATTATTTTTTATGCATTTGCAACTATTAGTTTTATTGCAATGCTCTATCACATCAAAGGCATTTTTTACCCAACAACATTAGCACCTGCTTGGCGGCATGGCATTTTTGTTTGCATAAATATCATTTCTATTTATGGTGTAATAAAAAGACCGAAATGGTTTATTTGGTTTGCAGCTATATTAACGCTACAACAATGGTACAGCCATGGTGGTTATGCCATTCATCTTTGGCAAGCAGAAAATAAAATTCATTGGATAAGTGTTGGTGTTATTTTACTTTTACCAGTGTTAGTATGGTTGCTTTTTATTGATAGAAAAATTAAATCCCCAACCACTGCTGCGCATTCTTAAACAATAATTTTTCTTTCAAACTATTTTCAAATTTCATTTCTTCAATCATTTTTCCAGGATGATGTTCACCTAAAGGAAAAGGATAGTCGCTGCCTAAGCAAATTTTATCTTCGCCCATTACATCAATAATAAAATTCATGGCTTTGGTATCGTGCACTAAACTATCTATCCAAAATTTTCCAATATAATTTCGTGGGTTAATGGCGTTATCTACGGCAACCAAGTCGGGGCGTACATTATAGCCATGTTCTATTCTGCCAATCGTTATTGGAAAACTACCACCACCATGTGCAAATGCTACTCGTAGTTTTGGAAATGCTTGTAACACGCCACCAAAAATCATAGAACAAATAGCACGACTTGTTTCAGCAGGCATGCCCACCAACCATGGTAACCAATATTTTTGCATTTGTGTTTCGCCCATCATTTCCCATGGGTGTACAAACAATGCACAGCCCAATTCTTCTGCACGTTTATAAAATGGAAAAAATATTTTATCGTCTAAATTTTTGCCATTTATATTACTACCAATTTGCAAGCCAGGCATTTTTAATTCTGTAATGCAACGTTCCATTTCTTGAATAGCAAAATCTACATCTTGCAATGGCACAGTGCCAATTCCCAAAAATCGTTTGCTATTTTTTGCAATGGTATCTGCTATATGGTCATTAAAAAAACGAGAGGTTTCTAAGCCATCTTCTGCCTTTGCCCAATAATTAAACAATACAGGAATGGTAGATAAAACTTGCACCGTAACTTCCGTTTCGTCCATTTCCTTCATTCGCACGCTAGCATCAAAACAATTGTCTTCTACTTCTCTAAAAAGTTTATCGCCCTTCATCATACAGGCTTTGCAATTGCGATGTTCGAGATGTATAAATTCACCATAGCCAAATTCCTGTACCCAGTTGGGCATTTTATCGGGCATTATGTGGGTGTGGATATCAATCTTCATTCTTTTAAATTTGTTTGGAGTTTGTGTAGAACTGTTTGTGGTTTGTTGTTTGGTGTTATTTGTTTGTTGTTTTGGAGTCCATATATTTTAAACTTTCCTGCACTTTCGGACGTTAATACTAATCTTTCAAAATTCAAATCTTCCAAATAAATAATAATCCTCAAATTAAAAAAACACCAAACAACAAACCACAAACAAACAGAGAAATAAAAACTACCCTTTCCGAATAGGCAACCCCATTACTTCTCCACATTTACTACATGTACGCTTATGCTCATCGCTATAAAAACCTTCCATTACAGGCGGCAGTTGAGTTACAATATCATTTATTACTTTAAATTCTTCGTACAATTTATTTCCACAATTTTCGCAATACCACAAAAAACCATCTTCTTCTTTTTCTCTTACTTTTTCAATAACCAAACCAACCGTATTTGGGCCTCTTTGCGGAGAGTGTGGTGTTTTTGGCGGCAATAAAAACATATCGCCTTCATTTATTGCAATATCTTTTGGCACACCATCATCTATTATTTTTAATACAATATCACCTTCTAGTTGATAATACAATTCTTCACTTTCGTTATAATGATAATCTTTACGTGCATTGGGGCCACCAACAATCATTACAATAAAATTTTCTGCATTTACATAAATACATTTATTACCAACGGGCGGCTTTAGTAAATCTCTATTTTCTGTAATCCAATTTTTAAGATTAAACGGTGCTAAAATGGCCATATTGTAAGTTTTAAAATCAGTAATAAAGGTTATTCAAATGTATTACAAACATTAGAACTGAAAAGTACAACTTTTTGATTAAGTTTGACATTCAAATTACCATAATACATGAATCTCTCTTTAGAAAATAAATCGGCTATTATTTGCGGCAGCACACAAGGTATTGGTTTGGCTGCGGCAATAGAATTGGCAAAAATTGGTGCTACTTGTATTTTAATGGCAAGAAACGAAACTGCTTTAATAGAAGCCATAAAATTGTTACCAAAAGAAAATGAGCAGACACATTCTTATTTGGTAGCAGATTTTAGCAATACCGAAAATGTAAAATTGGCGATAGGAAAATTTATGCAAGATAACATTGTGCATATTTTGATAAACAATACAGGTGGCCCTGCAGGTGGTGCAATTATAGATGCAAAGGAAGAAGATTTTGTAAATACGTTTAATCAGCATTTAATTTGTAATCATATTTTAACAAAGGCCGTAGTACCATCTATGAAAAAAGAAAATTATGGTCGCATCATAAATATTATTTCTACTTCGGTAAAAATTCCGCTGAATAATTTGGGTGTATCAAATACCATTCGTGGTGCAGTAGCATCGTGGGCAAAAACAATGGCGAATGAATTGGGGCAATTTAATATTACCGTAAATAATGTATTGCCAGGTGCAACAAATACAATTCGTTTGCAAAATATTATTAAAACAAATGCTACTAAAAAAGAAAAAGAAATTGAAGAAATAGAAAAAGAAATGCAGCAAGAAATACCTATGCGCAGATTTGCCGAAGCTAGCGAAATAGCAGCAGTAGCAGCATTCTTAGCATCACCAGCGGCATCGTATGTAAATGGTGTGAGTATTCCTGTAGATGGTGGGCGCACGGGTTCTTTATAAAAATCAAAAAATGAAATTAGATATACCATATCATTTAGAAAATTTTATCGGCGGAAATTTTATTGGTCCGCTAAGTGGCAAATTTTTGGATAATGTAAATCCTGCCACCGCAGAAATTATTGGACAAATACCAAACAGCAATGAAAAAGATATTGAAGTAGCAGTAATAGCTGCGCAAAAAGCATTTCCTGAATGGAGTGTAACTAGTGCAGAAAATAAATTTAAAATTTTAAATAAGATTGCGGAGCTCATTGATGAAAATTTGGATGCATTGGCATTGGCAGAAAGCAATGATAATGGCAAACCTTTATGGCTGGCTAAACAAGTTGATATACCAAGAGCATCTGCCAATTTTAGGTTTTTTGCCACAAGCATAATGCACTTTGCAACAGAGGCACATGCAATGGAAGATAAAGCCATCAATTACACATTGCGCAAACCAATTGGGGTTGTAGGTTGTATTTCACCATGGAATTTACCTTTGTATTTATTTACTTGGAAGATAGCGCCAGCTTTGGCTGCAGGCAATTGTGTAATTGCAAAGCCGAGTGAAGTAACACCAGTAACTGCTTTTCTTTTAGCAAAAATTTGTGCAGCAGCTGGCTTACCAGATGGTGTTTTAAATATTGTACATGGCGATGGAAAAAGTTGTGGTGAAGCCATTGTAAAACATTCAAGCATAAAAGCTATTTCGTTTACGGGCAGCACAAGAGCTGGGGAACATATTGCAAGTATTGCTGCGCCAATGTTTAAAAAATTGTCTTTAGAGTTGGGCGGAAAAAATCCGAATATCATTTTTGCAGATTGCAATTGGGAAAAAATGCTAAGCGAAACCATTCTTTCTTCTTTTGGTAACCAAGGGCAAATTTGTTTGTGTGGAAGTAGGGTTTT
>JANOZW010000180.1:0-1614 GCA_031429575.1 Ferruginibacter sp. | reverse complement strand
GCTTAAAAGTTGGTGCCCGTTATTATAAAAATAGTTTTGGTGTGGACAGGAAAATTCTAAACCGCTGCATGAGCCTTGCAACGCAGTGCAAGAAATTAAAAATCCCTATCACCACATTTATGATTGCATCCGACCCTTATCTGCAACGTTTTGTTCAGGAGTTTACCGAAACAAATAATGGCAAAGCTTTCTTTGCATCTTTGGATAAACTGGGGGCATTTATATTTAAGGACTTTGAGAGTGGGAAGCGGAAGACGGTTTATTAAAATAATAGCTAACTTTAAATAAAATATTATGTCAGTTACAGAATTACAACAGAAATTAATTGATAAAATTAGCTCTACTGATGATGTTGATTTACTAGAAGACATTTATAGCTTCATTGGAATAGATGAAGAAGTAGAAAAGTTTTATGCCTTATCAGATAAGCAAATCTCAAGTATTGAGCAATCTCAAAAGCAAATTAAAGACGGGAATTATTTTACTAACGATGATGTAAATAAAGAAATAGACAAATGGTTAGAAAAATAATTTGGTCAGCTAATGCTAAAGCGGATAGAATTGAAATTTTAGATTATTGGATTAAAAGAAATAAGTCCAACAGCTACAGCAAAAAATTAAATCTCCTTTTAGAGAAGCAATCAATCTGGTTGCGAAAATTCCAACCATTGGTCATGTTACTATTAAAGAAAACGTGAGGGTGAAAATTGTAAAACAGTTTTTAATAATTTATGAAATAACAGAAGATTCAATACACATACATTCCATATTTGACAATAGAAGAAATCCTGAAGAATTTATTAAAAGATTATAATTTAAAATAACAAATGACTCAAAAAGCAAGTACCCTAGGAGAATTAAAAAAAAGCGGCTACACCCCAAAGTCCATCAAAGATGAAATAAGAGAAAATCTCATCCTAAAAATTAAGGCAAAAGAAAACCCATTCCCAGGTATAATGGGTTATGAGGATACGGTGATACCTGATACAGAACGAGCATTGCTCAGCAGGCACAATATTCTTTTTTTAGGATTGCGTGGGCAAGCAAAAACACGTATGGCAAGGCAAATGGTGGAACTGTTGGATGAATATATTCCTGTAGTGAGCGGTAGCGAAATAAGCGACGACCCATTACAACCCATATCGAGATATGCCATAGATTTAATTGCAGAAAAAGGTGATGATACTCCAATAGATTGGCTACACCGTAGTAAACGTTATGGAGAAAAATTGGCTACGCCAGATGTGAGTGTTGCAGATTTGATTGGTGATATTGATCCTATAAAAGCGGCCAATTTAAAACTCGATTTTGCAGATGAGCGGGTCTTGCACTATGGCATTATTCCAAGATGTAATCGTTGCATATTTGTGATAAATGAATTGCCAGATTTGCAAGCACGCATACAAGTATCACTGTTTAATATTTTGGAAGAAGGCGATTTGCAAATACGTGGTTTCAAACTTCGTTTGCCGCTAGATGTATTATTTGTGTTTACGGCAAACCCCGAAGATTATACCAATAGAGGAAGTATTGTGACACCGCTGAAAGATAGAATTGAGAGTCAGATACTGACGCACTATCCAAAAACATTAGAAACGGCATTGCAAATAACTG
>JANOZW010000179.1:0-7116 GCA_031429575.1 Ferruginibacter sp. | reverse complement strand
GGCATCCGTTTTTGTAGCCATTCGCCTGCGGCGAATGGAAATTGTATTCCACATTGTATTCGCCACAGGCGAATACCTACTTTGCTATCGCAATCTTCACCTTCTTATTTTTTATTCTTTCATCCTTAGCAACTTCTACCACATGCCCAATTTTAGATTTTCTTACCGCAGCAAAAGCAGTAAAATCTTTTACTTCTATTAAGCCAATATCATCTTTTTTAAGTTGGCAAACATGCGATAAAAAGCCAACTATATCCATTTTGTTTATTTTATCTTTTTTACCAGCATCAATAAATAGGGTGCTCCATTTTGGTTTTTCGGGTAATGATAATTTTTCAGGCAAGGTAAACTCAACAGCATCTTGTGTAATATAATTGGGCAATCTTTCTTCTTCGCTCCATATCACATATACATTGCCTGTAGCATGCATACGAGCAGTACGACCGTTGCGATGTGTAAATTCTGCTTCCGTGTGAGGCAGGTGATAGTGTACAATATTTCTAATATCAGCAATATCTAATCCACGACTTGCTAAATCTGTAGTAACCAAAATATCGGAGGTAGTATTTCTAAATTTTGTAAGTGCTACTTCACGCTCTAGCTGCTGCATACCACCATGATAAAATACATTTACAATACCTTGCTCAGTAAGAAAATCGCTAGTGCGTTCTACAGCATCTCTATGATTACAAAAAATAATGGTAGACGTATTGTTGCAATAACAAATAAGTTGTAAAAGCGTTTGCAATTTATCTCTATCATCACTTAACAATGTATTGATGCGCAAATTTTCATTTGGTGCCGCATCTTCATCGTTTATATAATTCAAGGTTTGCGTATCGTTCATTTTTACAAATGCAGGAATTTCCACAGCATTTGTAGCCGATGTAAGCATTCTTTTTTCTACCGCAGGCAATGATTCTAAAATAAATTTCATTTCCTCTAAAAAACCAAGTTCAAGGCTTTTGTCAAATTCATCTAGCACCAAAAATTTAATATCTTTTGTTGTAAAATTATTTCTACGAATATGATCGGCCATACGCCCTGCAGTGCCAATAATAACAGCTGGCGGTTGTACCAAATTATTCTCTTCAATTTCTCTTTTATGGCCGCCATAGCAAGCTATAATTTTAAAACCAGTTTGCATTTGTTTCAATACAGATTCTATTTGTAAAGCCAGCTCACGGCTTGGTACCATTATTAATGCTTGCACGGTTTTTATATCAGCATCTAAGGAATTTAAAACTGGCAATAAAAAGGCCAATGTTTTTCCTGAGCCCGTAGCAGACAATAAAAGAATATCATTATTTTTTTCTGCTGTATCTATGGCAGTCAATTGCATTTCGTTCAGCTCTTTAATTTTTAGTCTATCTAAATATTGCTGAATATTTTCTTGTGAGATGTTCATTATGCGAAGATAGCCATTAAAGAGAGATATACCGTACGTTGGTTTATAACATAGTGATTAACAATAAATTTGAATATTAATATTAATCCTATAATTAATATTATGTTAAATATAATATTTCAATAAACCATCTCAAATTTTAATTTATCAAATACCTATGAATAAAAAACAAAACAGCCCCTATTTTTAGGGGCTGTAGTATATATCGATTTTGGTAATTACCATTTATCAACTTGCTCCGTGCTACCATTATCTACTGGTGCAGCATTTTCAACTGCGGCTTCAACCGTTTCAGTCTCTGCAACTGGAGCAGCGGCTTCTGTATTTACCGCTTCTTCGGTTTTAACTTCTGAAGATGGTGTAGCGTTGTTATTGTTATCATCGCCCTCATATGGTGTATCATGATTAAATGCATCAAAATCAAAATCTGGCATTAATTCTGTTTTTACATAATCAACTGCCTCTCCAAGTCCTTTTACGAACTTATTAAAATCTTCTTTGTAAACAAAGATTTTATGACGATCATACCCATCAGAGTCAAATCTCTTACGACTTTCAGTAATGGTTAAGTAGTAATCACTACCCCTAGTTTCTCTTACATCAAAAAAATAAGTTCTACGTTTTCCAGCTTTAATTCTCTTGCTGTACACACTTTCTTGTTTTCTCTCGTTGTTTTCGTTTTGCTCGTACGCCACGTTTAATTTGTTTTGTTTATTAATAGATTGTTAAAATTAACCATCGCAAAGATAAAAATGTTTTTGATATGGCAAAATTTATCCTAAACTATTTTAAATGATCATTTTCTTGTTGTTTTTGATACATAGTGTAATATAAACCTTGCTTTTGCATAAGCGTATCGTGAGTGCCTTGCTCTGCAATTCTGCCATCTGCTAGCACTACAATTTTATCAAATTTAAATAAAGAAAATATTCTGTGTGTGATAATTACAGCAGTTTTATTATCTAAATAATTATACAAGTTACTTATTATATCATTCTCAGTACGAGCATCTACTGCGCTAAGACAATCGTCAAAAATTACAATTTCGGGCTTCTTAATAAGCGCTCTTGCTATCGAAATTCGTTGCTTTTGTCCTCCCGAAAGGGTAACTCCCCGCTCTCCCACCATGGTTTCAAATTTTTCATCAAAAGTATTTATTTCATTATAAATACTTGCTTGTTTGGAAGCTGTAAAAACTTGTTCATCCTTTGCATTTTTTTCGCCAAAACGTATATTATTTTTTATACTATCACTAAATAAAAATACATCTTGTGGTACATAGCTTATTTGTGAGCGTATAGAAAAATTTCTTATTTGCTTAATACTGTTACCATCATATTTTATTTCACCATTTTGTGTATCGTACATCCGTAGCATCAATTGTGCTATTGTACTTTTACCAGAACCGGTTTTGCCAATAATAGCTACTTTTTCTCCTTTGTTTATTTGTAATGAAAAGTTCTTTATAGCATGTATGCCTGTGTGAGGATATACAAAATCAACATTATTGAAAGAAATATTTCCTTTTAGTGTTTCGTTTTTTGCAGTTGGCGCATCTACAATAGTTGGTGCTAATTGCAAAAATTCATTTATTCTTCTTTGAGATGCTACTGCACGTTGGGTCATGCTAGCCGTCCACCCAATGGCACTTACAGGAAATGTGAGCATTTGTATGTACATAACAAATTCAGCAATTTTACCTACAGATGCGCCAGGTACATTATTTACTACATCTAACCCTCCTACTAATATTGTAATCAGCGTACTGAGTCCAATTAGCAACCCCATACTTGGAAAATAAATAGCTTCCGTTTTTGCTAAACTCAGTGCATTGTTTCTATAATCTTCACTATTTTTTTTAAAGAAATTTAGCATAGCTTTTTCCTGTACAAAAGATTTTATTACTCTAATACCACTGTATGATTCTTGTGCGTTTGTTGTTAAATCGCTTAGCAATGATTGTATTCTTTCGCTTTTTTTATTGATAATTGTGTTTACAAAATAAATGGCAAAAGCCAATATTGGTAATGGGCAAAGTGAAACAATGGTAAGTTTTACATCGCTACGTAGCATAAAAAACAAACTCAACCCAATAATAGCTGCCAAATTTATAAAGTACATAATGGCTGGGCCTGTGTACATACGCACACGGCTTACATCTTCCGAAATACGGTTCATTAAATCGCCAGTACTATGGGTTTTGTAAAAGTTGGTATCCAGCTTTTGATAATGAGAAAATATTTCATTTTTTTGATCAAACTCAATGTGGCGGCTCATTACAATAATGGTTTGCCTCATGAGAAACATAAAAAATCCGCTGATGATGGCTATTACAAAAAGTATTAATCCCGTAAAAAGTATTTTACTTTTAAACGATTTATCGTTAAACCACTCGATAATATGTACCACAATAACATCATAATTATGAAGGCTAGCAGCATCTGCTTTTGCATCACCCCCTTTTAATACAGTAACCACTGCGTTTACCACATAGCCGGTAAGCTGTGGTGCTAGTATTCTAAAATAATTGGTGAGAATTACAAATAATATTCCAAGGAGAAATGAGTACTTATATCTTTTAAAATATTTATTAAGCGTAGATAATTGCGTCATTACTTGCAAAAATAATGAAAGCATGAGTATAAAATGCACCCGATATTATGCATGCTTTATTCTAATATCAGTTTCTTTATCATATCCTCTACTTTTATAAAGAATACGCCTCTTTGTAAATTACTTACATCAATGGGTATCGTATTTATTCCTTTAATGTTTTGAATGTTCTTTTTAAAAATTGTTTGACCTAAAAAATTTACGATTTCAATAATGGATGAATGCGCTTGTGTTGCATTGATATGTACAAAGAGACTAGCTTTAGCAGGATTAGGCATTACATCTAACGTATTAATGTTTTTTTGCTTGTTGGATAGTTTAAGAATATTACTATAAGCAAAGCTTCCATCGATATTTACCATTTTCAATCTATAAAAATTAATAGAACTTGAGATAATATTATTGGAAAAATCATATGTTTTATTATTAGCAGAACTATTTGAAATAGCAACTGTACCTGTCGTTTTAAAATCAAAACCATTTTCACTTGCTAGCACTTCATAATGCTTCATATCTTGTTCATCTACCACTTGCCATACTAGTAAATCGGTATTTTCATTTTTTCTATTGCCACTAAAGCTTAGCAATTTTACTGGCAAACCACCCGCATTAGAAAAATATAGATTTACAGTATCTTTAAAAATACCACAAGTATTTGTTACTACCAATTCAAAAACATAATTCCCTGCACTGAGTCCAGTAACATTTGTATTTTGACTATTAGGGTTTATTATCGTGCCTCCTACTCCACTTATTTTATTCCATTGTATATTAAAGGTGGGTGTAATGGCATTCGATGCCAACACATAATTACCATTAGGAGCTAAGCTACCAAAAAAATCTGCTTGCGCATGTTGTTGTGTAGAAGGTGGTATACCTGAATACACAACCAACACCGTATCGGGTTGTAAACCACAATAATTACCAGAGTTACCATCCGTAATATTCCAACTGAAATAATTACTGGATAAATTTGTAAAACCAGATATTAGTGTATTTTTATTGCTAGAATCTGAAATTATTGGATGGCTAGCATTGGTAGAGATAGCAGGTAAAAATTTCCAGAAACCGGCTTGTCCCCCACTTGAGGATGGTAAAGAACCTGCAAGATTTGTTACTGCTGTATTGCAAAGTAATAATTGATCCGTACCAGCATTAGAAATATGTCCACCTGATAAAATGGTTATTTGAAAAGTATCGGATCTTGCATCATTACAAGTACCAATATCTGTAAGTGGATAAACTCTAACATTGTAAATGCCTGGAGGGGTTGAAGAAGAACCAATAGAAAAGGTAATTGTGCTATCATTACTAATATAAATATTTTGGCCAAGATTATTATTGGGGGGACCATTCAAAATGGAAAAACGATATTCATATTGCGGTAATTTCGCTTGCCTGTAAAACATGTTTATTTGATAGTTGTTTAGCAAACAAACGGCTGTATCTCTCAATATCGGTAATGCTGCCCTTCTTTTTAATATAATATTCGTATATCCTGCTAGTCCATAGCAACCAGTAATTGTATCCAAAACATTAGTAGAAATATAATATTGACCGTCTATAATATTAGATCCAATAATATGTAAAGTATCCCTACTACTAGGATTAGCAATATAAGCTGAAGCACCTACTGGTCCTGAGATTGAACTTATTAATTTATAATGTGAGGGAATTGTACCTGCAATAGATAGCGATGATTTTATATTAGACAAAGGAAAATCACTCGCATTGTAACAATAATTATTTGTAGTATTTGCTATTAAGCCATAAGCTATCGGTGCAGCCGATTTAAAAAATACTTTTATGGTATCTTTAAAAGTTGTGAAGCATCCATTAGTGGTAAATGTAATCTCATATGTATGTAATGTATTTCTAGTAACAGTATCCCACTTATTTTGTATGATATAAGTAAAAGAACTTCCACTATATCCACCTAAATATAATGTTCCAGAGCCTGTTAATCTTGTAACAGAAAAATTATTTATTAAATCATTTTCTATTCCTCTCCCCCCTTTTATACAAATATTATTAGGATTAATATTAAAATAATTATTGCTTATACATGATATAGTTTCTGTTATATTTCTAAAAGCAACTTTATTTATGGATGCTTTTTGGACACCCATATCAGCTAACCCATTTACTTGAGGAATTTTTGTACTAGTTTGGCAACTTGCAGATCTAAGAGTATAATTAACAATAGGCCAGTAAGCCAAGGAACAATCGTTAGACAAGCTGCTTTTTATTGAAAACCTTACAGAGTCTATTGTTGGACCATAGAAATCCGAATTAGCATAAGAAATTATATTGTTGTATAAGATCGAAATACTTCTTCCCCCAATTCTTACTATTTCTCCTGCTTTTAATGGGCGACCCACAAGCTTTATAGAATCTTGTGTGTTTGCACAAATCTGATTCCACCCTTTATCGGCGTCGAGAAAAAAATCAGACACATTAGAAATTGTGTAGTTCACGCTATCAAATACACGTGCCCCAGTTTGACAATCAATACCTATTCTAAATACGTAATTACCAGTTGGTAATTCATTTAGTTTTGCTTTTACTAATGTAATGTTTGTATTAGGATTTGCAAATACAATATTCGCACCAGCTGGAGTTGATACTACCTCCCAAAGAAGATTTGGAGTTGTATTAAAGTTGCCTGCCGAATTGCCATTTAATGTAAATAAATCTATTTGAGCAATTGAGTTATAATTAATGGTAAAGCATGCTGAACCATCAAACCCAGCATTTACGGTACAGTTTTGAGCTTTCAAGTGTGTACTACAAAAAAAGGCCATTACTATAAATAATGACTTCAATAATATCATAAGCATATGTGTACCCTTCATAAAATCTAATTCTTTAAAAATGGTATTGATTTGTTTTGGTTAAATATCTAAACAATACAATTATTAAAATTGTAAAAAAGTAGATTTTTAGCGTTGGTTTTGATATCTGGAGTAATTATTGAGTTTTATTGTAATGTGAAACCCAATGCAGTATTGTATTTGGTAAAAATAGGGAAAAATAATTACCAAAAAAATAAAAACTGTTTTGTTATTAAAATTTGAACCCTTACTTTTGCCGCG
>JANOZW010000178.1:0-21590 GCA_031429575.1 Ferruginibacter sp. | reverse complement strand
TTTATTATATAAATGTTGATTATTTTGTACAAAACAATATTAAATTCCAGTGTAATTATGCGGACTTATGGCTTTCAATTCTTTCTTCAAACCAGCGGATACTTTCAATCCATTTATAAAATTGTGTACGGTTGTTTTATTTATTTCCTTACCTCTTGTCAGTTCTTTTAAAGCCTCATATGGTGCTGGATAATTTTCTCTACGTAAAATGGTTTGTATAGCTTCTGCAACCACAGCCCAATTGTTATCTAAATCAGATTTTAATTTCGCTTCATTTAAAATTAATTTGCCTAAACCTTTTTCTACAGATTTTAATGCGATGATGGTATGTGCCATAGGTACACCAATATTTCTTAGTACCGTACTATCGGTTAAGTCTCTTTGCAAACGACTAATGGGCAGTTTTGCGGAAAGATGTTCTAGTATGGCATTTGCTATTCCTAAATTACCTTCTGCATTTTCAAAATCAATGGGGTTTACTTTATGCGGCATAGCACTACTGCCTATTTCGCCTTTTTTTGTTTGCTGTTTAAAACAATCTGTACTTATGTAGCTCCACATATCTCTGCATAAATCTATCAAAATGGTATTTATTCTTTTTATAGTATCAAAATGTGCAGCAAGGGTGTCGTAGTGTTCTATTTGTGTAGTGTATTGCTGACGTTGTAGTCCGAGTTTTTCTTCTAAAAAACTATTGGCAAATTTTACCCAATTGTATGTTGGGTAAGCTACATGGTGCGCATTAAAATTTCCAGTTGCGCCACCAAATTTTCCTGTAAATGGAATATGGCTAAATAGTAAAATTTGATTTTCTAACCGCTCTACAAAAACCATTATTTCTTTGCCAAGTATGGTGGGACTCGCGGCTTGCCCATGTGTACGAGCAAGCATGGGTATAGCTTTCCATTGTTGTGCAAGGTTTTTTAAATGCTGTTGTAGGTTTATTATGGTGGGTAAATATTCTAGCTCCACTGCATCTTTCCACAACATTGGTACAGCAGTATTATTTATGTCTTGTGATGTGAGGCCAAAATGAATCCATTCTTTCAATTCACCTGCATTAAGGGTATCTAATGTTGATTTTAAAAAATATTCCACCGCTTTTACATCATGGTTGGTAATGCTTTCCGTTTTTTTTATTTGCAAAGCATCTTCATCCGAAAAATTTTCTACAACCAATCTTAATGCGTTCTTCAGTTTGGCATCTATTTTAAAAAACTTTTTTTCACCCAAAGCAATAAAATATTCCACTTCTACTTTTACACGGTATTTTATCAAAGCATATTCAGAAAAATATCCAGCAAGTTGTGATGTGGCTTTATTGTAACGACCATCAATAGGCGAAATAGCAGTAAGAGGAGAAAGTTGCATAAATGAAAATGGTTTGAAGTAATTTTGCACGAATTTAAACGAAACGAATTGGATAGAAAAATAAGGGTTGCTGCAGTAAATTATTTAAACACAAAACCAATGATATATGGTTTTGAAAATGGCATGATGAAAGATGAGGTAGAACTCGTTACCGATTTTCCTGCAAACATAGCGGATATGCTTATACATGACGATGTGGACATTGCGCTTGTGCCAATAGCTACCATTCCATTGCTAAAAGAGCACCACATCATTACAGATTATTGCATTGGTACCGAAGGAGAGGTAGCAAGTGTATGTTTGTTTAGCAATGTACCTTTAGAAGAAATTGATACCATTTTATTAGATTATCAAAGCAGAACATCTGTAGGGTTATTAAAAATTTTATTAAAAGAATATTGGAAAATAAATCCTGTTTTAGTGAATGCAACTGAAGGGTATGAAGATAAGATAATAGCAAACATTGCTGGGCTTGTAATAGGGGATAGGGCTTTTATACAAAGACATAATAGCAGATATATTTATGACCTAGGCGCAGCTTGGGTAGCAATGACGGGCTTGCCTTTTGTCTTTGCTGCATGGGTTGCTAATAAAAAATTACCAGAAAAATTTGTAGCTGATTTTAATATTGCCACAAGTGAGGGGTTAATAAAATTGGATGCCATTATTGCCGCAAATCCATACGGACATTACGATTTATATGAGTACTACACAAAAAATATTGATTATAAATTAGATGATAAAAAGAGAAAAGCCATGGAGCTTTATTTAACTAAAATAAAAACCCTTTAAAGTTTTAATCTTTTTCTGAGGCTTTCAAAAACTGGTTTTACATCTGGGGAAATATTTCTAACATAAAATGCCACAACAAAAATTGTGCAGAAAAGTACAGAGCGTACTATTAAAAATAATAACCCTTCTTTATCAGCAAACAAAAAATGCATAGCCATAAAAGTTACTACAGCTATAAATATTACTTCTACTGTTTTACCGGAAAAAGGTTGCATATTAAATTTATGTAGCAAAAAGAAATACCTAATGGCGTTGTAAATGGTAAATGAAACCAAGTTTGCAATGGCGGGGCCTATTAAACTATACTCTACAGTAAGAAAATAACTAAGCGGAATAATTAATGCAGTCAATAAAATGCTCGTCCATAGTTCAAATCTAAAGAAACTAGATGTGCCAATTATTTGCCCATTTACGCCTGTGCCTAATTCAATGATCGTAACTATTCCAAGTAAAATAAAAACGTATTTACCTTCTAAATAGCTTTCATTAAGATTAAAATACTGGATGGCTGGTGTAAAGTTGAGCAATATTAATCCAAACATAAAAAGAGAAAAGCTTAATAAATTAATTGATGAACGTTTATAAATACGCTCTATTTCTTTCAAATTTTTTTCTTTCCAATGCCTAGATAATATTGGGATAGCAATCGCTATAAGGCTTCTACTTGGCGCTCCCATAGTCATTACCAAATAATTTGCAAACCCAAAAATGGCAACTTTGTCTAAGTTTTGCCTAGCAGCCAATACAATGGCATCTATACTTGTTCTTAATACACTAATAATAATGGTGAGAAATGTAAGTGCGAGAATACTTATAATTTTCTTCTTGTATTTTTTGGTAACCTTACTTGTTTTAAATGTAAGCCAAAGATTACCTTCTTTTTTTAAAACGTACATTAAAATAAAAGCAATTACTCCATACTGTAATGAAAAAAGAACAATAAATGTTTTAAAATTTATAAGATCAGTAATCTTTAATAAAACAACTAAAAGTGTATAAAATTTTAAAACAGTTTCTTTTAAAAAATTGGTAGTGCTACCTTTTGAAAAACCGTACGCATAGGATTCTAAAATGGTATATAACAAAATAAAAAAACCAATAGGAATTACCATGTAAAAATACTGAACAAGTAAAGCTGAATTGGTATTGAATTTTTTGACAATTATTGGTTCAAATAATAACAGGGATATCACGGTAATAGCAAAGCCAATAAAACAAATCTTTAATGCAAAACCGAGTAAATCGTTTTCTTTTTTTTGTAGATTATCTTGATAATAAGGAAAAAATTTATATAAATAAAATGTAGTACCTATCGTAGAAAATGCATATACCAACAACCCAATTTCTAATAATGACCTTGTAAGCCCATATTGCTCAGGTGTAAACCAATGCTTATATGTAAAAAAATAGGTAGTAATAGCGCCCAGTAAAAAGCCAACATAAACCCAAATAGTACCTTTAATGCCTTGTCGTCTTATGTCTGCCATAGGTTTAGGTTATGCGTAAATTATTGTACGAAAATATAGTATTCATGTTATAAATTGATTTATAAACCATATTCAGTAAAATACTTGTTTTTTTGAAATATGCCTATGTGTGTAAAAGTATGGTTTGGTATCGTTATTTTTGCGACAATTACAAAGTAACGATAAATTATATGGCAGAAACATTGGGTATGCTTTGCGATAAGCTAACGATCGTAAAATTAAAACAATTTCATACTGAAGACGAAAGTAGGTTAAACAGTCTTGGTAAACAATCTTTGCAATTGCAACATGAAATTGATGAATATGTGTCAGATTCAATAGCGGGTAAAATTTTGCCGGAACGAATGAGCTTTGCTGCTAATAAAGTATTTAAAACGGAAGGTAATATTGTAGCAGAGGTAAATGGCAATTTTGGTGAAGTATTTTACCAATTGGCAGACGTAAATTGTAAACTATGGCACGAACAAGAAAAAGTATATGAATTTGAGAAAGTGGCTGTTGAGGAAAAGGATAAAGTTGTAAAACAATTGGCATTGCTTAATTTAGAGCGCAACAAATGTATTGATGCCATTAATGAACAATTTATACAATTAATAAAGAAGAATGGATAATTTTAGAGCTTTAATTCTAAATACAAATATACAATTTATAACGAAGTTCGCAAGTCCCCCTTCGGGGGATTTAGGGGGCTAACTCAACAATAAAACATGCACATTCGTAAAAGAAATACCTGCAGAGTATGTGGCTCTACTTCGCTAAAAAAAGTAATAGACCTTGGCCCACAATACTTGCAAGGTAGTTTTATAAAGCCTGGTAAAGAAATGCCAAGCCTTCGTAAAATTGATTGTACCCTAGTGCGTTGTAACCCTGAAGCAGATGAAAATGCTTGTGGATTATTGCAAATGGAACACTCAGTACCACCAGAAATTTTGTATGCTGCTTATTGGTACAGGAGTGGTACAAATGATACCATGCGCAACCATTTAAAAGATATTGTTAGTAGCGTTGTAAACACCGTTGGCGATACTAAATTTCCTAATGTGCTTGATATTGGCTGCAACGATGGAACCTTGCTGGGTTATTACCCAAGTAATTTTGTAAAGTATGGTTGCGACCCAAGTGATGTGGCACAAGAAGTAAAAGAAGCTACGGTAGTACAAGATATTTTTCCATCGGAAGAATTGTTTAAGGTTTTGGAAGGAAAAAAATTAGATGTTATTACCTCCATTGCTATGTTTTACGATTTAGAAAACCCTGTAGAGTTTGTACAGGGCATAAAACGTTTTTTATCATCTACAGGTGTATGGGTATTTGAAATGAGCTATATGCCACGTATGCTAGAGCTGGATAGTTATGATACAATCTGCCACGAACATTTAGAATTTTATAGCCTTGCGGTGTTAGAAAAAATATTGGCACTAGGAGGTATGAAAACATTTAAAATTTCGTTTAACGAAATTAATGGCGGAAGCATAAGATGTTATGCCACACACAAAGAAAATAGCAAGTACGATACCAAAGAAAATGATGCTTTAATAAATGAAACAAGGCACAAAGAATTTGATTTGGAACTGGATACAGATAAGCCTTATGTGGCTTTTCAACAAAGAATTGATGTGTTGAAAAATGAATTGCACGACTTATTAGTAAAGTTTAAAAATGAAGGTAAAAAAGTACATGTGTATGGAGCATCTACAAAAGGCAATACCATTTTGCAATGGTGTAATATTGATCATACTCTGGTAGAATATGCTGCAGAGCGAAATGAAGATAAATATGGTGCGTTTACGTTGGGTACCAATATTCCCATCATTAGCGAAGCTGAAAGCCGTGCCATGAACCCCGATTATTATCTGGTTTTACCTTGGCATTTTAAAGATGAATTTGTGGTGAGAGAAAAAGAAGCTTTCGATAAGGGGACTGGGTTTATTTTTCCGGTGCCGAAGATTGAGATATTGAAGAAATAATAAATTATTATATATCTCAATCAACATTTAATGAATAAAGAATAACAATGAAAACATTTTATTATTTAATAACAATTCTTACATTTTTTTTATTTTCTTTTGGTGGTTGCCAAAAAGATTTTCCTTCTATAGAAAATAGAACTAATTGTGATACACTCAATATACATGATACTACTCGAATACACGATACACTTCGTATTCACGATACAATACGCATACATGATACTGTTGCACCAATATCTTTAACAAAAACGCAGGTATTGGTACAGAAGGATTGGATAATTGATGAGTTAGCTAGAAATATATCTGGGTTAAATTCTCAATTTATTCGTGGAGGTATTAATACAACTGGAGTTACATACTCAAATATGAGATTTCATTTTAGTACAAATGGAACAGGTACATATCAAGACGAAAATTCAACTGTTAGAACAATGACATGGAGTTTTACAAATCCTGCTCAAACAAATATTACTTTACTTGTGAGTGGTTCAAGTACATATAACTGGATAATGGTAGAGTTGAAAGATAATTTTTTGTATAGTACCTCATTAGCAGGGTCGAGCATTTTATTAACAACAAGAATGATTCAAGTCCCTTAAAATTAAACTAAGCTCATCTTTGAATTATTAGAACATATAGAAGAAGACTTTGGGAGAACATTTGGGAGCTTTTCGAATTTATTAGTAACATAAATTATAAGTTCATTGAGGTTGTGGATAAAACAAATTTTGTAATCGTAGCTAACGAATAGTTTTTTATAAAATATTAAAATGAAAGGACTTTTTATAAATAATCCAAAAGCAAAAGATAGCATTCATGAGTCAGGCTTTATGGCTTACGAGTGTTTAAAACTTTCAAAAAAATACCAATTAGATTACATTGAAGTTGATTTAAATAATAGAGAAATAATAAGAGGATATGATTTTTATTTTTTCAATTATCATGATATAACCATGGCTTGGCTTGATACAAGCAAGCTAAAAAAGGATTTAGGTTGTGTGATGACGATGATTCTTGAAGTATCACCTGGAGATGCCTTTATTAGAACACCTCAAAATGATTTTAATTATTATTGTGTACTAGACCCTACAATAATTTCCAAAGGGAATTTATATTCTTTTCCTAGGCCTTTAGAAAAAGTTCACTTTGATTTACCTAATATAAAAAATGAAATTCCCATAATAGGTAGTTTTGGTTTTGCAACAAGAGGAAAAGGATTTGAACATGTTGTAGAAGCTGTAAATAAAGAATTTGATAGGGCAATTATAAGAATAAATATTCCATTTGGAGATTTTGTGCCAGATTCTAAAGAATATAGCGAACACTTATCTAGTTTGTGTAAAACGATTGCTAAACCAGGAATAGATGTAGAAATAACACACGATTTCTTTAGCAAAGAAGGGCTTATAAAATGGTGTGCTTCTAACGATTTGAATTGTTTTTTGTATGATAGAAATATGCCTGGGTTAGCAGCTACAACTGATCAAGCTATTATAAGCGGTAAGCCTTTATCCATTTCTGACAATGAAACTTTTAGGCATATTACAGCGTATATACCGCCTTATCCAATATTTACTTTGAAAGATTCGATTGAAAAATCTATTGTTTTAATTGATAAAATAAAAGAAGAATGGTCACAGGATAACTTTATGAAGCGGTTTGAATTTTTATTAAGTGAGAATAATATTAATACAACTAAACATATTGAAACACTAACTTATTCCTTGCCTTTGTATGAAGTAAAAATAAAAAATACTATAAAAGCAAGAATCAAAAAATATAAAAGAAAAATTAAAAAATTTTTATTTTCATAACTATCATGATAAAAAGAAAACATACTAGATTTTTGAAAAAATTTATTAATAAATATCTTATTCGGGATGCTCAAATTAGCTACTCTCAATTTGGTGAAGATTTAATATTTTCATTTTTTTTCGGGCAAAATGGAATTACTAATCCTACCTATCTAGATATAGGGGCTAATGAACCTCGTTACATAAGCAATACCTATTACTTTTATGAAAGAGGCTCTAAAGGCGTTTTAATTGAGCCTAATCCATTTTTATATAAAAAATTAAAAGCGGAAAGACCAAACGATGTCGTATTAAATACTGGAATAGGATTTACAAATGTAAAAGAAGCAGATTTTTACTTATTTCCTAATTATGCTAATGGGTTGAGTACCTTCTCAGAAAAAGAAGCTAAGCATTGGGCTGAGATAGGGATGAAAGGTATGGGGAAAATACCTATAGAAAAAGTGATAAAATTACCTTTAATACCTGTTAATGAAATTTTAGAGAAGTATTTCTCTGATAAATCACCTGATTTTGTTTCATTAGATGTTGAAGGGTTAGACCTTGAAATATTAAAGGCTATGAACTTTGAGCGATTTAGGCCAAAGCTTATTTGTGTAGAAACTATGATGTATGATGAAAACCAAAAAAGTTATAAAACAAATGATGTTACTGATTTTATGTTTTCAAAAAATTACGTTGTTTATGCTGATACAAGGGTAAATACTATTTACTGCGATAATACTATAATAAAATAAAACTTCCCTAATTTGAAAGCGATAATTTTTGGAGCAAATGGGCAAGACGGTTTTTACCTAACAAAGCTTTTACTAGAAAAAAATATTGAAGTAATTGCTGTAAGTAGAAGTGAAAAATTTGTACAAACAGATATTACCAATTTTACTGAAGTTAGTTTACTTATAAAAAACACTAAACCAGATTATATTTTTCATCTTGCTGCAAATTCTACTAC
Organism: Ferruginibacter sp.; assembly: GCA_031429575.1. Taxonomy (GTDB): domain Bacteria; phylum Bacteroidota; class Bacteroidia; order Chitinophagales; family Chitinophagaceae; genus Ferruginibacter. The sequence goes on along the minus strand of JANOZW010000178.1, from coordinate 13,204 downwards.
AAGGCACGATGCACTTTTTGAAAATCATCAAACCATAGCTACAGCTACAATTAATATTCTAGAAGCGATAAAACAATTTTCAGCCAGTACAAAAGTTTTTATTTCGGGTAGTGGGTTACAATTTTTAAACACTGGCAGCCCTATAAAAGAAACAGATCCATTTGTAGCAAACGATGCATATTCCATTAGTAGAATACAGAGTGTACATGCTGCTCGTTATTTTAGAAGCCTTGGTATAAAAACGTATGTAGGATATTTTTTTAACCATGATAGTCCATTGCGTAGCGAAAGGCATGTTACCAAAATGATAAGCGAAGCTGCTAAAAGAATAGCTGCAGGTAGCAACGAAAAATTAGAAATTGGAGATATGTCTGTAATAAAAGAATGGTCTTTTGCGGGCGATATTGTGCAAGGGATTTGGTTGCTGGTAAATCAAGATAAAATTTTTGAAGCTAATATAAGTGGCGGAGAAGGACACTCCATTCAAGATTGGGTGGAAGAATGTTTTAAGATTATTGGAAAAGAGTATAAAAATCATGTAACAGCAAATAATAATTTTAAATCTTCATATAAAAAGTTGGTATCAGATAATACCTTAATCAAATCTTTAGGATACAAACCAAATATTTCGTTTAGTCAGTTAGCAAAAATGATGATAACCGAAAATGAATAATCCTCAAAACATCCTCCTAGTACAACTATACGCCAATGGCGATTGCCTATACGCAACTACCATTGCTAGGCAAATAAAAAATGACTTCCCTAATTGTAAACTTATATGGGCAATAGCCAATTCATGTAAAAATATAATTGCCCATAACCCTTATGTAGATGAAGTTTTACTAACAGATGAAGTGGCTAAAAATGATGTAGTAGCATTCAGAAAATTTAAGAAAAAAGTATTTGCAGAAAAAGCAGCAGGTAGATGGGATGAAGTATTTGTAACCCACAATATGGACACCAATCTTGCTTTGTACGATGGTACTATAAGAGGCATGGTATTGCGGGCATATCCTAATAAAGTAAATGTAGCTTTGCAACCAGTTGTTGTGCTTACAGAAAATGAAAAAAGCAATGTTTCCATTTTTGCAGAAAGATATAAGCTAACAAATTTTAAAAATGTACTACTTTGGGAGTATGCTCCACAAAGCGGACAAACAGAGTTGAATATAGAAATGGTAATGGCTGTAGCAAAACGCATAACAGCATTGCCTTCTACATGTGTTATATTATCTTCTGCCAATAAATTTGAAAGTACTGAAAGAATTATTGATGCAAGCACATTATCTGTAAGAGAAAATGCAGCACTTACCCATTATTGCAGCTTGCTTATTGGCTGCAGCAGTGGTATTACTTGGCTTACAACAAGTAGTGCTGCCAAGTTTTTGCCCATGCTGCAGTTGTTAAATGCTAATACAATTTTTATAAATACACCTTCTATAGATTTTAATAGATATAACATTACTCACAATGGGTTAATAGAAATGGCTTCTTTTAACGAAGTAAAAATATATGATTGTCTTCAACAAATTATAACGTATGGTTTTTCGGCAGCTGAAAAATTTAATGAAGAATTGCCAATACAATTTAATACTACAAAAACTATTATTTATAACTTACTTGTATATGGCGAATTTGCTGCGATTAAAAAACACATAAGTATTATAAAATCGATTTATGGGTGGCATCCACTTTTTATTAAGGCATTGGTAAATGGTTTTGCTACAGCTCCATTTAAATTGATAAAAAATAACTGGAATAAGAAATTTAGAAAAATGAAGTAATTTCTTAAAAAGCAGGCAACAAAATACAAATACAAAGCATCTAATTAATTAATATTCACAAAAATGACAAAAATGAAATCAATTCTACGCTTACTACCAATTTTACTCTTTTCAATAGTTACTTTTAGTAGCTGTCAAAATGAGGTGGCTCAAATCATAAGCGCAGCTACACATGCAGTGCCAGTAGCCAATGCAGGGCCTTCAAAAACAATTCAATTGCCGATAAATAAAGATACGTTGAGAGGCACTGGTTCATCAGCTAATGGGCCAATAACTGGTTATTTGTGGAGTTTAGTATCTGGACCTAATGTTCCCGTAATCGTTAGCCCAAGTTCTCGTATTACAGCCATTACTAATTTAATAGTTGGTAATTATATATTTCAATTTGCAGTAATTGATAGTGCAGGATATACAGGTGTGGATACTGTTTCTGTTAAGGTATTGGCAAGTTTAACACCAACCCTGCAAACACTTGTACTACAACCAGCTAATAACACAGATGAGTTAGTTTTTGCTGTACAATCTGGAGCAAATGCATCAAGCGTATTACCAGAACTGGTTGCAATGGCCTGGACAAATGGTGGTGCTCCTTTAACCACTCGTGCAGCATTTAAATTTAATTTGAGCAATATTCCAACTTCAGCTACTTTAATATCTGCAAAACTAAGTTTATATACAAACCCAACACCATGGAACGGAGATCATGTAAATGCAAACTCAGGCTCAAACAATGCCATGTGGATTCGTCGTCTTAATTCTGCTTGGTCTATTTCTACTCCTTGGATTTCTCAGCCTACTACTCAAACATCTACTGAAGTACTTATACCGCATACCTCACAACCTTTTTTAGATTTATTAGATATTGATGTAAAGCAAATGGTAGATTCTATGAGAATATCTGGCAACTATGGAATGATGGTTGGTTTACAAAATGAGGTCATTTATAATTGTAGAAATTTTGGTTCAAGTACACATGCAGACCCTACAAAACATCCTAAACTTGTGCTTATTTATCAATAAAAGTATTGTCTTGCTCAAAATAAAAATGGTTGCGTTTAAAGCAACCATTTTTATTTTATCCTTTCTTTAGCTGGTATTTTAATTCTTCTTCCATCATCTCTTTTACTAACATGGGCAAATCGTATGTTGGTTTCCACCCTAATTTTGTATTCGCTTTAGTAGCATCACCTATTAATAATTCTACTTCCGCTGGTCTAAAATAACGAGGATGAATACCTATCACTTGTTTACCAATAGGCAAGTTATATAAATGATTGCTACAAGATTTTACAAACGCTTTTTCACCTATTCCTTCGCCTTTAAAATCTAGTATAATCCCTATTTCTGCAAATGCCATTATAATAAAATCTCTAATAGTAGTTGTGATACCAGTTGCTAAAACAAAATCTTCAGGCTTGTAATGTTGTAACATTCTCCACATTCCCTCTACATAATCTTTTGCATGTCCCCAATCTCTCTTAGCATCTAGGTTTCCAAGCATCAATGGGTCACTATCTAAACCAAGTGCAATTCTACTTATACCAATAGTTATTTTGCGTGTAACAAAACTTTCTCCTCTCAAAGGACTTTCGTGGTTAAACAAAATACCATTTACAGCAAACATATTATAAGCTTCTCTATAATTTACCGTAATCCAATAACCATACAATTTTGCTACTCCATAAGGGGAGCGTGGGTAAAAAGGGGTACTTTCTTTTTGTGGTATTTCTTGTACCAATCCATAAAGCTCAGATGTGGAAGCTTGGTAAAACTTCGTTTTTTGGGTAAGCCCTAAAATTCTAATAGCTTCCAATATCCTCAAAACCCCAATTCCATCTGAGTTTGCAGTATATTCAGGCGTTTCAAAACTCACCTGCACGTGACTTTGTGCGCCAAGATTATAAATTTCGTCAGGTTGGGTTTGCTGAATAATTCTCACAAGGCTACTACTATCTGTTAAATCTCCATAATGCAAATGAAACCTATCAGCAATTGATTTGTCAAAAATGAGACTATCAATTCTATCAGTATTCATTAAAGAACTACGGCGTTTTATGCCATGCACCATATACCCTTTTTCTAATAATAGCTCCGCTAAGTAAGCGCCATCTTGCCCAGTAATACCAGTAATTAATGCTGTCTTCATTTTATTTTTTTATAATAAATTCAAAAATAAGACTAAAACTTTAAGTTTGAAATACTAAACTAAAGTACTTTTGAAGTTTCTGGACTTATAATTGCTAAGATATGCTCTCTCAAATTAATAAACTTACAGTAATAACAATTTCTTTTAACAATCTTCAAGAGGTTATTAATACAATTAAGTCTGTAGACATACAGTTCAATAAACCATTCGAACATTTAATTATTGACGGCTCTTTAAATAGCGAAGTAAAAGATTATTTAGAAAATAACAAGCAACCTAATTTTCGCAAATGGATTTGTGAACCAGATAGTGGTATTGCAGATGCATTTAATAAGGGAATAAATATGGCAAACGGTAATATTTTAGTTATGTTAAATTCTGGAGACAGTTTTTTTGATGAAAATGTAATTGAAACAGTTTTATATGCCTTTAGTGAAGATACTATGTTACAATGGGTACATGGTAAATATAAATTACAACGAGGCGGGCAAAGTGTAATTATAGGAAAACCTTTTGAAAAGGATAGATTATATAGGGGTATGCGAAGTATTTGTCATCAAAGTATGTTTGTAAAAAAAAGCCTTCATGATAAGTATGGATTATATAACTTAAATCAAAAGATTGCTATGGATTATGATTTTGTTTGTAGAATTGCTAATGAAAAATTCCTTTTTATTGAAAAACCATTAATTAAGTTTGCTTCGGGAGGAATCAGTACAACAGATTATTTGCAATCTTTAAAAGAAATGAAAGCGGTTTACATTAAATATTTTGGTATTAGTTTTTTATTAAACCTTTGGCAGATTAGATTAAAACTTTTATTTTATTTACTTAAATCTCCTATAGGAATTTTCTTATATAAGCTTAAAACAAGTTTTAAGCTTGAAAATATTTAAATGTTATTGAACTGAAAAATTAAAGTTTCAAGACCCCAGCATTATTATCAAAAAAATCGGTAACTGTTTTCAAGCTTTCCTCAATCCCATACTCTGGTTTCCAACCTGTAGCCAACATTAATTTTTCATAAGAGCCAATGATAACTTTATTTTCCGACGGGCGAAAGTTTTTTTCATTAGTTGTATAATGAACAGATTGTCCAATTATTTTTGATAATAATGCAATTATATCTTTCAATACATATCCTGTGCCAGAACATACATTATATGTTTCTCCCTTAATTCCTTTGTAAAGCAAAAGATAATATGCCCGTACTACATCTCTTACATCACTGAAATCTCTTATCACATTTACATCCCCTGTTATTAATTCTATCTTTTCTTTTTTATCTTTTGCTTGCTGTACTATTTGTTTTGCAAAAGATGCAATTACATATTCTGGTTTTTGGTAAGCACCAATGTGGTTAAATGATCGGGTATGTACTATGTCAACATCATAGCTATCGGCATAAATTTTTACAAGTTTTTGTTGTAATACACGTGCCACACCATAGGGGCTTGCTGGCTCTGGGCAATCTGTTTCTTTTAGCGGCAAACCTTCGTTTGCATTACCATATTCTTCTGTAGAACCTACAGAAAGTATTCTACATTTTAATTGCAGTGTTCTTACCGTTTCTACAATATTTAAGAAAAAATTTGTGTTGTCAGTTATTGATTCAGCTGGCTGTTTCCAGCTATTGGCTACACTACTTCTTCCCGCAAGGTGTAGTATAAATTGTGGATTGAAATGTTGAATGCAATTGGCAAGTTTATCCTTATCTAATAAATTTATTTTATAAAAAAAAATTTTTAATCCTTTCAGATTTTCTATATCAATTGTTGGTAATGTCTCATTGTATATACCAACCACTTCACTATTAGGTTCCTGCTCGTTTAAATAGTTTAAAAAATGTCTTGCCGCAAAGCCCGATATGCCTGTTATTAAAATTTTCATTCCTTTATTATTTCACTGCTACTTATTATCTGTGCAGCTTTTGCTGCAATATTACCCCAATAAAAATGATTAAAAAAACTTGCACCTATCGTTGCATATATATCAGCTGATAAAATGGCGCTTGCAAAGCTTTCCCAATCATAATCTTTTGCAACCATCAATTTTTCTTTTACAATTTCTGTTGGTATTCCAAAAGCGCCACTTTGGCTGCTTATTGAAGTTACTCCGTTGCCAAGTGCTTCTACCAATTTTGTTTTAATACCACCACCAGTTATTACAGGGTTTAAAAAAATATCTGAGCCTTTAAAAAATAAATTTATATCATCTACAAAACCTGCATAAATAATATTTTCATTGATATACTCTTTTAGGTCATTAAACGAAGCTGGTAACCCCTTGCCACAAATAATAATTTTATATTTGAAATTGGTTTCTTTTAAAAGAATAGGGTTTATGTTTTCAATGATATAATTTACAGCCTCTATATTTGGCGTATAATCTAAAGAGCCATTAAATAACAATATTTTTTCATCTTCTTTAATATTGTATTGTTTCCTTAAATATGATGCTGCATGTTTTTTCTCTTCTAACTCGGGGCATTTTTGCCATTCTATCCCATACGTAATTACGAAACATTTTTCTCTATGTAGTTTATAGTTTTGTACAGCAAATTCAAGATCTTCTTTTGTTACAAAAAAATTATTGTTAATTATTTTATGTGTATTTTTTTCGTAAAACCAAAGCAACCTCCACCAGCTTTTGCCCATACTTTTAAACCTTACCGATTCTATATTGTGGGAAAGTAAAGATAAACGTACACCAGTATTTTTTTTAAGCAACCAAGCTAGCCATCCAAAATAAGGATGTACAATAATTAAGTCTGTAATTTTTTTTTGCTTAATAATTTTCCTCAATTTAAAAAATAGAAACGGGTTTGCATATCGCAATGTAGAATTTCCTAGTACTCCATGAAAAGCGTTTTGGAAAGTGATTGGCATATCATTATCTGGCACAGAAATAAATTCTACAGGTAATACTTTGGCCAAATATTGGTGAAATAGCGCTATAAACTTTTTCCCACCTGTACGAGCTGGGTACACATTATAGGGTGCTAGTATTGCTATATTTTTTTTTTGTTGAATCTCTAAACTTTTATTTATTATTAATTCTTTTTCTTCCATAACATAATACCTGCAACTATTAATAAAACAACCAATAACCAACTAGCCACTCCACTCACCATCTTACTCACAAAAAATATTTTTGGTTCAAATTTAAATTCAATTACATGCTTACCTGCAGGTACCGCCAATGCTCGCAATACATAGTTAGCCTTAAAAATATCTGTTCTTTTTCCATCTATATATGCATACCAATCTTTGTAATAAATTTCACTGAACACGGCTACATTAGTTGTGCTAGAATTGCTTTCATAAGTTATAGCGTCATTATCATAAACTGTTTGTTTAATTCTAGCTGTACTGTCAGCAGGAGAGAAGGCCGTTATTAACGGTTTATATGATTCATCAACCACAGCGCTATCTTTTGTATTTAAATTAGTTAAACCTTTCATTTCTGCTACCGGGCCCTTTACAAAATTTATGCCTTTTATAAACCATGCGTTACCTAGTGCTTCTGGGTTTTGTATGGCTTGCTCTTTTCCTTTTTCCCCTGTAATAATCCATTTTGCATTAAGCATGTTTAATACTGATGGGTTTGGGCTACCACCCATTTGATTACTACTTAAGTCATCGTAAATACCCATTTTTGCTGCATGATAGCCACCAATGGATTTATGATAATATGAGGTTTTCGATTCTTGAAATGGATCTCCACCAATAGAATTGAATACCCTGAAATTAGGATCTTTATCTGCCAATATTGTTTTATCTGCATTGGTTAAAGGGAATTCTACAGATTGATAATTGTCTTTATTATCAAAACTTTTTGCATTTAAATAATTTGAACCCATCAGCAATAAATCGATAGATGCTACTAGTGTGACAGCAACTATCATTACCATAGCATTTAATTTCTTTTTTATGTAAAGGGCTATAAATGCAGCTGCAATTAAAACGAATATAAGAGATCGGAAAATATCTTTTAATAAAATTGATGCTCTATCTTTTTTTAATTCGGTTACAATTCCTCTTGCTACTTTTGTAGCTTCAGGGTTTTGTTGTAATTGCATTACCCAGTTTTCATATACTTGATTATCTCTTTGCCCATTATATTTTTCATTTAATGTTGCATACCTTTCTTGAAAATCTGCAGGTTTAGATTCCCACAGCGCATTAAATGCAGTTGTTCTTACTTTGTTTTCATTTCCAAAATCAGATGTAGCATAGTATCCAAAGCCTAATACAAAAATGGCAGCAGTAGCAATAGCGGCGAGTTTAAATTTTTTCCAAGTTTCAGTATCATTATCATCTATCAATTTATTTAAAGTAAGCACTGCTACTACAGGAAACAAAAGCTGTGGAATAACTAGTGCCATTGTGGGTACACGAAACTTATTGTACAATGGAACGTAATTAAATATAAATGTGTTGAAGGCATCAAAATTGCTGCCAAGTGCCAATAAAATACTTAAGAATGATGCTGTAAATAACCACCATTTGTGTTTGCTATCTAAATAGAACATACCAAACAAAAACAAAAAACAAATAGCCGCACCGAGGTAAACTGGGCCATTTGTAAAAGGTTGGTCACCCCAATACAATGATTGGCTCATTTGTTGAGCAATTTGATCAGCTGGGGCTTGAGGAAATTGACTTGTCATATAATTAACCACATTAGCATCTTCTTTTAATAGCGGAAACATATAACTCTCTCCATCTCTTTGTGCATAATAAGTGCCATATCCTTTCACTCCTGGAAACATCAAACTCATTGTTTCTGCCCTGCCATAGCTCCATTGAAAAGCATATTCTTTGCTCAATCCAGTTGTTTTTCCATCTACCACTTTCTCGTTTTTTTTATTTGTATCATCCATTTGTAATTGCCCGCCTCGCTTGCTATATTTTGCGTAGTCATACGTTGGAAAAATAGAAATCGCATCCACGGCTAATCCAATTGCGCCTGCTATTACAAGCAATCCAATACTTTTAATTAAACCACTTGTTTGTTTTTCTTTTATAGCATTTGCTATAAAAAACGTAGCCATTATTCCCATAATAATAAAAACATAATAACTTATTTGTTGATGCCCTTGTCCTATTTGTAATGCGGTGAATAAAGCTGTGAGTGTAAATCCAGTTAAGTATTTTTTATCGAAAATTAATATTGCTGCACCAATGAGTGCTGGCGAATAACCGAGTGCAAGCATTTTTGTATCATGTCCTGCGGTAATGATGATTGGGGAGTATGTACAAAAAGCAAAGCTAAGTGCACCAAGTATAGCTGCATAGGGTCGTATGCTTAAGCACATGCATAAAAAATAAAAACCTATGCATGCCAAAAAGAAAAAGTTCATAGGCTTTGGCAACCATAATTGAAACAATTTATCTACATAACCCAACGGTGACCAATATCCATCTATAGCAATTTGGTAAGCAGGCATACCAGAAAACATACTTGTAACCCATAATGGAAAATGTCCATTTTTTTCTTTGTATTCAAAAGACTGTTTACTCATAGCTTCCCAGCTACTAATATCCGATTGTTTTAGTACCACTCCACTTTCTAATGCTGGTTTGCAAAAAATAATGGTCACTAATAAAAATATTCCAACTGCTATTAAATGTGGTACAGCTTTTTGTAATAAAGTCTTATTCATATAATTTTTATAATATTCCGCAAAATAAGCTTTTTATAAAAAACTTTTGGTACAAGTACTTTATTAATCTAAAATCTTTTTGCCCCTCAAATTTTTTTCTATATTTTTGCTGCCCAAATCAAACGGTAGTCGTAGCTCAGTTGGTTAGAGCATCAGATTGTGATTCTGAGGGTCGGGGGTTCGAGCCCCCTCGATTACCCACTTTTCAAAGCCTTTTAGCAAATTACTGCTAAAAGGCTTTTTCTTTTATTATAGCCACTAATTTTTTAAAATTTATGTAACGCAAAGTTGCAAACTCCTAATTGCCAACTGCAAATTGCCCATTTGCCAACTGCCCTACCTCGTTTAACAAAAAATTATTACCGTTTATCTACACAATTAATCTTAAAACTTCATTTTATCGTTAATTTTACTCCATGCAACAAATTGCAACATTTATGATGAGTAAAAAATTTATACCTGTGGTACTTGTGCTGGTATGCGCAAGTCTATTTATTGCTTTCAAATCTCAAGGTAAAAATGAAGGAAGTAGCAATGAAAATCCGAAAACCAAGCATGCAAAAATTCTTAGAAACGTAGGCATTTTATTAGAAGAAGGTCATTACAGTCCAAAAAAGATTGATGATGCTTTTAGTAAAGCTGTACTTAAAAGATTTGAAGAAGATTTGGACGGAGAAAAAAATATTTTCTTTCAAACCGATATTGATTCATTAAAAAAATATGAAAACAGTATTGATGATGAAATACATGGTGCAGAGCTAAAGTCTTTTTATGCAATACACGATTTGTATATTAAAAGACAAAGTGAAGTAAATAATTTATACGTAGGTATTCTTGCAAAGCCATTTGATTTTACGGTAGATGAATCGGTAGAATTGGATGCACAAAAAATAACTTTTCCCAAAAATGAGCAGGAGCGTGCAGAAATGTGGAGAAAGCGTATGAAATATATGACGCTTACTAAGTATTCCGATTTACTTGAACAAAGAACGAAAGTAAAAGGGAAAAAAGATTTTGTTTATAAAGCAGATAGCACATTAGAAAGAGAAGCTAGAGAATTAGTAAAAAAACAAATGGATCGTTATACTACTACCAAAAAAAGTAGAGAAACTGTTGACGAAAATTTTAGTGTTTTTGTGAACGGTATTGCAGGAAGTATGGATCCGCATACTGATTACTTTGCTCCTGTAGATATGCGTAGTTTTAACGAATCTATGAAAGGAAGTTTTTATGGTATTGGTGCACAACTAAAAGAAGAAGATGGAAAAATAAAAATAACAAGTCTTATAAGCGGAATGCCAGCATGGAGAAGTGGTGAGCTAAAAGAAAATGATGAAATTATAAAAATTGCCCAAGGTAAAGGAGAAGCTATTGATGTTACTGGTTATTCTGTAGCAGATGCAGTAAAACTTATACGTGGTGCTGAAAAAGGGTCGGAGGTAAAACTTACGGTTCGTAAAGTTGATGGGAGCATTAAAGTAGTTTCCTTACTAAGAGATGAAATAAATATTGAAGAAACGTTTGCAAAGTCTGTAATAATAAATAGCGATCATAAGATTGGTTATATTTATTTACCAGAATTTTATGCAGATTTTCAGAAGCCTGATGGCCCAAGGTGTGCAAGAGATGTAGCTAAAGAAATAGAGAAACTTAAGAAAGAAAATGTGGAAGGTATTGTATTAGATTTAAGAGACAACGGTGGTGGTTCTTTATACGATGTGGTGCAAATGGCAGGTTTATTTATAGAAGATGGGCCAATTGTGCAAGTAAAAAGTAGAGATGATAAACCAACTATTTTAAGGGATAGAGATAAAACGGTTCAATATACTGGCCCACTTGCTGTAATGGTAAATGAAAGAAGTGCATCTGCATCAGAAATATTTGCGGCAGCTATACAAGATTATAAAAGAGGAATAGTTATTGGCAGCACAAGCAGCTATGGTAAAGGAACTGTGCAAAGAGCTATACCACTTAATCCTGAAAATGAAAGTGCGTTGCAAGGTGCAAGTAAATCAGAAGATTTAGGATCGCTAAAACTTACGTTACAAAAGTTTTATCGCATAAATGGCGGAGCTACACAAATAAAAGGCGTAACACCAGATGTAGTATTGCCCGACGGTATGGAGTATTATAAATTTCGTGAAAAAGATAATAACTATGCATTAAAGTGGGATGAAATACCACAAGTAGAATATAAGCCTTGGGTGAGTACTGCTGATATTGGTTCTGTTGTTGCGGGTGCAAATGCAGCAACGTTAACCAATACAAGTTTTAATAAAATAAAGTATAACGCTGAGTGGCTGCAGAAGGCTTATGACAAACAGTTTAGCCTTAATTTAAAACAATATAATTTTGACCAATCACAACAGCGTTCTGTTTATAAAGAAATGGAAGCAGCTTATAAACTATCAAAAACTATGGATGTGAAAAATATAGTTGCAGATACTTTAGAAGCAAATAAAACAAAAGAAAAAGCTACTCGTAATAAACAATTTGTAAAAAAAGTAGCTGAAGATATTTATGTGGATGAGTCAGTAAGAATATTAAATAAAATGATTTTGAATGGCCAAGTGGCTAAGAAGAACTAAAAAGAAAATTTTATTTTTAATGCCGCTCTAATTTTTTGGAGCGGCTTTTTTTTGTTTAATCTTTATCAACTTTTAAATTTTCTTTTAATTCCTCTACATTTTTTTTTAAAACAGCCTTTTAGTAATGCCATATTTGTTGAAAAAGTTTTTTTACCATTGATAAAAATGTTGTGGTAAAAATCATCTCTTGCAGTAGGATTTTCTAAAGGTGCAATAGCATTTAGCTTTTTATTTTAGCTTTTTTACAGCCAATATTTTCTGTTCAACCTTTAGCATGGCAGAAAAGAAATTTCTATCACTTTTAAAACGATAGTTTCTTAATTCATTGTCCAACGATTCTTCTTTCTTTAACTTACTAATATCTTTCATTTGGTCAGCAATATATGGCGGCAAAATGCTTTGGGTAGGATTGCTATGATTGTTACACATAAGTTGTTTTTTTTAACTTTCTTTGTTTGCTTTATTTCTATCAAATATTTTTTTGCCAAAATATGCTACCAATGGTATTAGTATTAGCACCAATAACTTTTCAGGATTTTTCACCAACCAATCTATTAGTGTTCTCCAAAAATTTGTTTCTAATTGAATATTAATGGCTATTTCAAGTGTGTCAATTGTTTTCTTTACTCCATCTTCTTTTTCTGCTAATACTTTTATAAATAGCCTTGCATTTTTTACACTTGTTTTGGGTGTAACTGCCCAATGCCATACATTTTTTTCTTCATTTGTTGTATCTATTTCTTGCCGCTGACTATTATAAGATGAATCTATTCTAAAATTGCTATCAGGGTCGTTTAAGGTGATAGTAAGGTATTTGTAGTAGTAAATATTTTTTTCTGTAAAATATGATGCAGTATCCGATTTTCTTGTTGGCTGTATTTGAGTATTTACATCTTTTAAATCCATCATTACATCTTCAGCTACTTTATTAATTACATCAGTTACATTTATGGCTTTTACTTGGGCATAAATACTTCTTGTTTCGTTTTGCCTCATGTGCGTAAAATAGGAATAACCA
>JANOZW010000177.1:0-3552 GCA_031429575.1 Ferruginibacter sp. | reverse complement strand
ATGTATTTCCATTTTTCCATTTCACAGCTCCTTTTCCAGTAAATTTTCCATTTACAAAATCACCTTCATATTTTGCACCTTCATAATAGTAATAAATTCCCTTCCCATTCGGTTCACTGTCTTCAAAATTCCCTTCATATCTGTCTCCATTATTAAAGCTAATTTCGCCTTTCCCACTTTTAGGAGCTTTATTAAAATCATCTCCAATCACCGCCTTTTTTAAATTAGAAAACCTGTTCTTATATATTTTTACATCATTGTCTTTTCTAAAAGCCCAAGCTACATAATCCAAGCTCATGGCTTGTTTTTTTCCTATCTCAGTCCAGTCAACTACAGTTAACCTTTCTACATATTCAGGTTTGTTTTCTATAAGCCACAAAGCCATTTTACGTAATCTTAAATCAATAAAATATCCCCAATCAGCCTGTGTATAAGATGGTGCAGTTACTTTTTGCGATACTGTATAAAGCACTTTTTTATATGACTCAAATCGCTCATTTATATCGTTGGTAGAAAATGAAAAGAAAGAGTTGCATTTAAGTAAAAATGGGTTAAGATCAGGCCTACAATTGCCAGCCATTGCAAGAGATTGTTCCGGATAGAATGCGGCTAACTTATCAAACCTATCAAATAGGTTTTTTTTATTTTCTTCGTCCATCATCTCAAATGAACTTTTTGGATAATTCCAGTCAACATTAGATTTAAAATATTGATCATGCCCACCAAAATAATAGCTCATCATTTCCAATTCTAGTTGTTGTAAATATTCTTTTTGCTCAGGGAATCTTTTTAACAAAATTGGCAAACACTCCGCTGTAGTAAATGGAAAGAATCTCCCTCGCCACATAAAGTCAGTAAGGGTATCAAAAGATGCAGTTGGATAATCTTTTTTAAAATTTGAAAGTGCCTTAATCGCATCTAGGTATTCATTTTCATTAAAAAACTTATTTACTTTTAAATGAAAATAATTTATTTCTGCCAGTTCATTTACATCAATTTTATTTAAAAAACTCTTGGCAAATTTTGCTACATAAGTATTCACAAAATTCTTTTTTTCTTGCTGCTTTGCTTGTGCCTCTGCAAACCTTAAATTTTCATAATATACCCTTTCTTCTTCCTTTCTTTTGAGTTGATATGCCCATGCATCTTCACGCATTTTATTTGATGCTGCTGTTCTTGCTGCTTCAGCAGCTCTTTCTTCTTTTGTAGGCCAATTTACTTTTGCAGCATTAGTGCCATTGTATGAAAATCCATTACTACCTGGAGCTACATTATTATAATGTGCATTACTTGAGGCTTGTTGCCTTTGTTCTCTATCTCTTTGTAATGCTTGTGTATTAGGCGCATGATAGGCATCGCCATATTGTGCTTTTGCACTTATAAAACTTAATACACAAATGATGATAGCAATTAATTTGTACATGTAAATAAATTTAATGTAAAGTAAACTTATTTTACAACTATCTCATATACCCGCTACAGGGTATATACAAAAATCCCATCAGATTATCTCCGATGGGATTTTTTGATCAAACTAAAAACTAATACGAAAAACTAACAATCTATATACGCTTTCAATAAACATTTTGATTTATAGCTTGCAAATTAAAAATTAGCTAATACACTAAGAAGCTATTCAACCCTTCAACAATATTCAACAACTTTCAACCCTTCTTTCACACCAACGCCAACTCCAACACCTGCCCCATCGTTTTCACATAATGAAACTTCATGCCCTTAATGTATTGAGGATTAATTTCCAACACATCTTTTTCATTGAGGTAACACATAATAATTTCTTTTATACCGCTGCGTTTGGCTGCCAGCACTTTTTCTTTAATGCCGCCAACAGGTAGCACTTGCCCACGCAGGGTTATCTCCCCTGTCATAGCCAAAAAAGGTTTTATGCGCCTGCCACTGAATGCACTAGTAAGTGCACTCATCATGGTTATGCCAGCGCTTGGCCCGTCCTTGGGTGTAGCGCCCTCGGGTACGTGTATGTGTACATTTTTCTTTGCAAAAAGCTCTGCATCTAAGCCTGCTTTTTTAGCATTGCCTTTAAGCCATGTTAATGCTGTGCTAGCACTTTCCTTCATTACTGTACCAAGGTTACCCGTCAATTGTAGCTCACCTTTTCCTTCGCTTAGTTGTGTTTCTATAAATAAAATATCGCCACCTACATAGGTCCAAGCAAGGCCCACAGCCACACCAGGCATATTAGCGGTTTTGTATAATTCATTGCTGTAACGAGGTTTGCCCAATATTTTTTCTACATCATTATTGGTAATGGTAGCTTTTAGTTTTTCTCTAAGTACGAGTTCTTTTGCTTGGTAGCGCATAATACTTGCCAGCTGTCTGTTCAATTCCCGCACGCCACTCTCTCTTGTATAGTCTTCTATTACTTTTTGCAACACCGAATCGCTCATTTTAAAACTATTTTCTTTCAAGCCATGCATTTCTTTTTCCTTTGGCATTAAGTGCCTTTTAGCAATTTCTATTTTTTCTTCTACTGCATATCCGCTAAGGTCTATCACTTCCAAACGATCACGCAGTGCAGGTTGTATATTGCTAATATTATTTGCAGTAGCTATAAAAAGTACTTTGCTCAAATCATATTCTAGCTCCAAATAATTATCGTAAAAAGCATTGTTCTGCTCAGGGTCTAGCACTTCTAATAAAGCAGACGATGGATCGCCTCTATGGTCGGTACCTACTTTATCTATCTCGTCTAAAATCATTACAGGATTACCGCTTTTTGCCTTGCGTATAGATTGCAAAATTCGCCCAGGCATAGCACCAATGTAGGTTTTACGATGGCCACGTATTTCGCTTTCATCATGCAAGCCCCCAAGGCTTACCCGTACATATTTTCTATTGATAGCCGCAGCTATACTTTTTCCCAAACTTGTTTTACCAATACCTGGAGGGCCAATAAAACAAAGAATCGGGCTCTTCATATCTCCCTTCAATTTAAGCACAGCAAGGTATTCGAGAATACGCTCTTTTATTTTGTTCATGCCATAGTGGTCATGATCTAGTACTTTTTTTGCTTTTTTAAGATCATAACTATCTGCCGTGTAATCATCCCAAGGCAAGTCCAACATTAAATCTAAATGATTATACACCACAGAATAATCGGGCGTGCTAGGGTGCATACGCTCTAATTTTTCTGAACCTTTTTTAAACATTTCCGCAGCAGCAGCAGGCCATTTTTTCGCATCTGCTTTTTTCTGCATTTCTTTTACTTCCGCCACATTATCGCCACCAAGCTCATCTTTTATGGCTTTCATTTGCTGTTGCAAAAAATATTCACGCTGTTGTTTATCCAACTCCGATCGTGTTTTGTTGGTAACCTTATTTTTAAGTTCTGCATATTGCAATTCTGTATGCATAAGGTTCATCAGCAATTCTGCACGCTGTTTCAGGTCACTTATCTCCAATAATTTTTGTTTATCCTTCAGCTCGCTGTTTAAATTGCTGCTCACAAAATGCACCAAAAAAGATGGGTTCTCAATATTCTTTAAAATAATACCTGCCTCACTAGGTATATTT
>JANOZW010000176.1:0-22401 GCA_031429575.1 Ferruginibacter sp. | reverse complement strand
CAATGCACTGTACGAGGCTCAAACGGCAGGCCAAACACTTACTCCAGGATCACTGGCTGTACAAAATTTCTCCATGACAATTCCAATCAATCCAGTAGAAGCAACTGTTAAGGAAGCAACTTCGCTTGGCCCAATTGGGATGGTACTAAACGGTGTAGCTATTTATAACGATAGGGAAGGTGGCAACTTGCCTGTAGATGCAGGAACACTTACAACATTTGATAGAGGTGGGGCACATAGTGGGCCAGGTGGATTGTATCATTATCATTTTAACGGAGATTTTACTTCTAAAAATGATGCAAAATTAATTGGATATTTAAGAGATGGTTTTCCTATTTATGGTAGAAAAGATACAACAGGAGTTGTACCTGCTAATCTAGATGTAAATGGTGGTCATGTTGGACCAACGCAAAATTATCCAGCTGGAATTTATCACTACCATTGCACAAATGTAGCCTATATGAATTCTGTGTTTTATATTCTAAAATCAGGCAGTTACCATGGTACAAAAGGAACGTTTACTTTTTAAGCAAATCATTTTTATTACACTGGTAAGTTGTTTTATCAGTTGCACAAATACAATGAAAGAAGGGGAAATTACTTCCTCTTCTTTCATTATTGATACTACAGGCATACCAAAAGATACTGTTTTATCATCAGCCCCAAATCTTAAATTGGATAACGGTTTGTATTATTTAGACAATAAACCTTTTTCAGGCTATAGAAAAGAATTGTATGAAAATAAAAAACTAGGTCTAATTGGAAGCTATTTAAATGGCATGCAGCACGGCATTACACTCACTTATTTTGACAATGGAAAATTAAAAGATAGCCGAGCATACAAATTAAATAGAAGCTTTGGAAAACACTATGGCTATTGGGAAAACGGCTATCAAAAGTTTGAATTTTATTATTTGAATGATAAAAGAGAAGGTGCTAACAAGCAGTGGTACGTAAGCGGCAAGCCTTACAGTTTTCTTAATTTTAAAGATGATAAAGAAGATGGCTTGCAACAAGCATGGCGTGAAAATGGCAAACCATATATTAACTACGAAGCAAAAGATGGCTTTCGATATGGGCTTCAGAAATCAGGCTTGTGTTACCCGCTGGCTGATGAAAAACTAAAAAAAATTAAATGAAAAATATTGTAACTATTATTTTTTTGTGTGCATTTATTTCTTGCAAAGAAAAAGTAAGGAAGCTACCTTATTATGACACTGCGGATTTTACGCCAAAGTGGGAAATGGAAAATAAAGAAACATTTCATGCCATAAGAAAATTTAATCTTACGGATCAAGAAGGTAATGCATTTACAGAAAAAAACCTTGATGGTAAAATTTGTGTAGCAGATTTTTTCTTTACTAGCTGTCCAGGTATTTGTTTAAAAATGTCGGTAAGTATGGGAGATTTGCAAAATGAATTTTTAGCAGACAAGGATGTACAATTGGTTTCGCATTCGGTAACACCTACAAAAGACAGTGTGCCTGTTTTAAAACAATACGCAGCAGATAAAGGTGTGCAATACAATAAATGGAAATTGCTTACAGGTACAGTAAGTGAAATATATGACCTTGGGAGAAAATTTTATTATGTAGAAGAAGACCTTGGTCTAAAAAGTGATACCAGCGTTTTTTTACATACAGAAAACTTTATTCTGATTGATAAGAACCGGCACATTAGAGGTATATACAATGGGCTTGATAATAATAGCATGACAGCTTTGAAAAATGATATAAAAGATTTGAAGAAAGAAGATTAATATATTTGCAGCAACATGAAAAAAAATACGGCATTCATATTTTTACTCTTCGTTTTTATTGCCTGCAATAATCATCAAACTAATAATGCAACTACAGCAAAAGATTCTGCACATTCCTGCATGAACGTGCCATCACGCTTTTCTGGCACAGATAGTTTATCACAAAATATGATTGTATCAAACGATACGTCAACCTTTGGAATGGTATTAATACCCAGTGGCACTTTTGATATGGGAGCTGATAACAACCAAGCATCGCCAGATGAATATCCAAAACACACGGTGACTGTAAACGCATTTTATATGGATGCAACAGAAGTTACGAATGCACAGTTTGAAAAATTTGTAAGCGTTACAGGCTATAAAACTACGGCAGAAAGAAAACCTGATTGGGATGAATTAAAAAAAACAGTACCGCCAAGTACGCCTAAGCCTGCAGATAGTTTAATGCAAGCTGCATCATTGGTATTTAAACAAAGTACACAACCAGTATCTTTAAATGATTATACACAATGGTGGAGTTGGGTGAGTGGTGCAGATTGGAAACACCCGCAAGGACCACAAAGTAATATTATTGGAAAAGAAAATTATCCAGTAGTACATATTAGTTGGGATGATGCTATGGCATATTGTAAATGGGCAGGCAAACGATTACCAACAGAAGCTGAATGGGAATTTGCTGCAAGAGGTGGTTTAATAAATAATATTTATTCTTGGGGCAATGAGTCACTAAATACTGGCAAGCCAAAAACTAATTATTGGGAAGGAAAATTTCCTTACCTAAACGAAAAGAAAGATGGCTATATAAGAGCAGCACCAGTAAAAACTTATTTACCTAACGGTTATGGCTTGTACGATATGGCAGGTAATGTTTGGGAGTGGTGCAGCGATTTTTATAACCAAGATTATTATAAAACATTAGAAGGAAAAACAACCTTAAACCCAACAGGTGCAACAAAAAGTTATGATGCAGATGAATCTTATGCTATAAAAAGATCATTGCGTGGCGGAAGTTTTTTGTGTAATGATAGTTATTGCAGTGGTTATCGTGTGGCACGAAGAATGAAGAGTAGTCCAGATACAGGTTTAGAGCATACGGGATTTAGATGTGTGAAAGATGTACAATAAAAAATTATTATGAAACCTGCTCAAAATTTAGAGAAATTTATCATTACAACTGCACTTATATTACTATCGGTTAGCGGAAAAGCTCAAACCAATAGCCGCCCATTTATAGACACTATACAATATAAAATAGTAAGCGTAAAACCAAGTACAACAAATGTTGCTATTCACAAATGGGACACAGCACATGCTGTTTATTATGATGCTACAATAAAGAACAATAAAATATTGTTGTGGCTGGCTGGCACAAACGGCACACCCTTAAATATTCCAGTTGAATTTTTTAATACAGCGCTTGGTCAAGGCTATAAAATAATTGCATTGTCTTATATTACCGTACCAGCCGTATCACAAATTTGCAAAGAAGCGGTATTGGATGCAAATGCAGCATGTGCTGCTGACTTTCGTAGAAAACGCATTTATGGTGATAACAATTTTTCAATTATTATCGATGAGCCACAAGATGCCATAATACCAAGGTTTGTAAACCTACTTCAATGGTTAGTAAAAAATGATTCATCAGGCAATTGGTCTCAATATCTTAATCAAGAAAAGGTAAAACCTATTTGGAATAAAATTGCCATTGCAGGGCAATCACAGGGAGGTGGTATGTCTGAGTTTATTGGGCAACAAGAATCATTGGCAAGGGTAATCAGTTTTTCAGGAGGCTGGGATTATTCTAATTCCAAAGAAAAAAAGATTGCTAGATGGTATTTTAATAAAAACGCAACCGCAATGAAAAATTGGTATGCTACCTATAATATAAATGAAATGGCAGCAACTTCTTAAGAAGAAATTTGTACAACTTTACAAATACCAGATACTCATATATTTGCTTTGGACAAACCCCTTTTAAATGTAAATACGCCTAAAGAAAATGTAAATCCATATCATGGAGATGGTATTAGAAATATAGCTTATAAATCTATCTGGATAACTATGCTTGGAAGTGGCGCAGAGGTAAATAAATAATTTTTTACACAACCGAAGGATTTTTGTAAAAATGGTCGAAAAGAACATTGCCATACTTTTCTGTACATGCTGCTACCAACTTCTGCACATCATCTTGTTTTGTAACATCTGCATAGCAAGCAAATGCATTACCACCGGCATCTGTTATTAGCTTTATCGTTTCATCAGCAAATACTTTATTGTCAAAATAATTTACACATACACTTGCCCCTTGTGCGGCAAGTTTAATAGCTACTTGTCTGCCTATGTCTCTAGAACCACCAGTTACTATGGCCACTTTATTGGTTAATGTATTACTCATGCTTAAAAAAATGATCGTTTTTAAAGTTTAATAAATAGAAGACTTTTAAAACATTCTTTATTAAAAAATACGTTTGCTTCCATATTTGCAAAACCAATATCACTTTATTTTTTTGATAAAAAATCTTTTTTGCAATAATAATTTTCGGTATCGTTGCCGGCAAGGTTGCCGAATTTTTCAGAAAGTTTTTTCTCCTACCTTTAGTCCCAATCATTAAAAAAAATGGACAAACAAGCCACCATAAAAGACATTGCCAAACAGCTAAATATTTCTATTTCTACAGTATCTAGAGCATTGAGAAATGCAACCGATGTAAAAAGCGATACAAGAAAAGCCGTATTGGCACTAGCAGAAGAATTAAAATATGAACCCAATAGACTTGCCATAAGTTTAAGAGAAAGACAAACGCATACCATTGGCGTAATTGTACCAAACTTAGATTATGTATTATCTATGATGGTAAGAGGTATAGATGAAGTGGCGCTAGAAGCGGGTTATACCGTAATGGTTTGCCAAAGCAATGAATCGTTTGGTAGAGAAATTGTAAACACAAGGCGTTTGTTAGATAGCCTTGTAGATGGCTTTATCATTTCTGTATCTAGCGAAACAAAATCGTTTGAGCATTTTAAAAAAATACAAGAACGAAATTTACCCTTAGTCGTTTTTGATAGAGTAACGCCTGACCTTGTAGCGCCAAGTGTGAGAATAGACAATGAAGAAGGTGGTTTTTTAGCTACAGAACATTTAATAGAACAAGGGTACAAACACATTGCCATACTTGCAGGTCCAAAAAATTTAGGCATCAGCAATAAGCGCATGCAAGGCTATTTGAATGCGCTAAAAAAATATAAAATAAAAAAAGTTGATTCGCTTATTATTCATTGCGACTTCAACCAAGACTATGCATACCATGCTACAAAAGAATTATTGCTGCATAAAAAAAGACCAGATGCAATTTTTGCTATAAGCGACCGGATGGCCATTGGTGCTATGCTTGCTATAAAAGAGCATGGCTTACGAATGCCAGAAGATATTGGGCTTGTAGGATTTAACAACGAACCAGTTACTGTGCTTGTTACGCCACAAATATCAAGTGTAGATATGCCTGCTTTTGAATTAGGCAAAGCCGCAGCCAAACTTTTTATTGAAACTATTCATAATACAGAAAGTGTAATACATGAAGAAATCGTACTTCGTCCAAAATTATTGGTTAGGGCTTCTTCTCAAAAAATTAAAATAAAAAATGCAAAATAATTTTATGCTAAAAATATTTTTGGTTACTTGTTTATTGTTTGTATTTATTTCTACAAATGCAGAAACTATATTGGTAAAAGATATTACCGAATTGAATAAAGCTAACTCAACAGCAAAGCCAGGTGATATAATTGTATTACAAAATGGCAATTGGTACAATGTAACCATACGATTAAATTGCACAGGTACAAAAGAGAAGCCAATTATTTTTAAAGCACAAACAGAAGGAAGAGTATTTATTACAGGAAACTCTACACTGTTTATCGGTGGCTCATTTATAAAAGTAGATGGGTTGTATTTTACAAACGGATATTCGGGTAAGGATGCTGTTATAACTTATAGAATAGATAAAAAACAAGTAGCCAATAATTGCAGGGTTACCAATTGTGCCATCAATGATTTTAATAACCAAAAGCGCTTAGAGGAAAATTATTGGGTAGCTTTTTATGGTAAAAATAATAGACTAGACCATTGCAGTTTTGTAAATAAAAAAAATATTGGCGTATTGCTTGCCGTTATTTTAGATGATGAAAGAAGCAGAGAAAATTTTCATTCCATAGATCATAATTATTTTGGCGTAAGATTACCATTGGCATCAAATGGTGGAGAAATAATAAGAGTGGGCGTATCAGAGCATTGCCAATACAATTCCAACACGATTATAGAAAATAATTATTTTGAACATTGCGATGGGGAAACAGAGATTATTTCTATTAAATCTTGCAAAAATAATATTAGAAAAAATATTTTTAAAGAATGCCAAGGCTCAGTAGTATTACGCCATGGCAATTTTAATAATGTAGAAAATAATATTTTCTACGGCAATAATAAAGAGGGTACTGGTGGTGTGCGCATCATAAACAAAGGGCAATGGGTAACCAATAATTTCTTTTACAAATGCAGGGGGTGTGGGCTTTCGTTCTCCCATTGCTATTATGAATGGTATTGTAAACTAACCCGCCAACAGATATGTAGAAGTAACAGATGCTGTAGTAAGTAACAATTGTTTTTACGAATGTACCCCCATGAGTTTTGGTATAGGTAGTGATACAGAAAGAACTGTTGTTCCAAAAAATATTTTGCTTTTAAATAACCTTTTTTATAACTCAAAAGATAGTTTGTTGTACAATGTGTATGATAGTATAAGTGAGATAACAATTGTAGGAAATGTTGTAAGTAAAAATATGAAACAACAACTTGTAGGTGGCTTTATTAAAACTTCTATTGGCCTACAAATGATTGCCGATATGCCAGTGCCATCGTATAATAAATTTAATGGAATAAAAATAATTGATTCATTAAAAGAAATAGAAAAAGATAGATTGCAAACTAACATATCTAGCAGTACAGGTTTATCAAATGCAATGCAACTAAATAGCATAAGAGCAAATGCAACAGGGGCAAAATGGTTTAATGTAAATAAAATCAATATCCCTAAAAAAACAAATTCAATAAATTGTAAATCATCAATAGAATTAATACAAATACTTTCCAAAAATAATAATGAAAACCTAATCATTAATTTAACAGGGACTGTCTATAATTTTAATACGCCAATAATCATTAATCAAGATATAACGATTACTAGCAATAGCAAACAAAGCATTCGTTTTTCTACAAGCGAGAGCAGCAATGATTTTGCCATAAAAATAAATGCAGGCAATAGCTTATCCTTTATAAATCTTCAGCTCAATTTATCGGCAATAAATACGAATGTTTTCATTACAACAGACACATCAGGTAGTGCAAATCATTCAAACTTTATAATGAGTGGTTGTAGCATTACAAATGCTAATAAAATATTTTTTAAAGCAGCCAAATCTAGTGTGTGCGATAGTATTGTTGTAACAAGCTGTACTTTTTCAAACAATAAAGAAACCCTTTTTAAACTTGATGAGGAGACAGATAAAAAAGGATATTACAATGTAGAAAAATTTAAAATAACCAATTGTATTTTTAGTGAAAAAAAAGCCCAACTTTTAACCATTATAAGAGGTGGCAATGACGAAAGTACCATGGGACCATCGCTTACTTTTTCAAACAATAAAATAACCAATTGCAACACGGAAAATAATGAAGCCCTAATAAGCAACAATGGCGTACAATACAGCCAAATGGAAAATAATGAATTTATTAATTGCAATACCAATAAAATTTTAATACAATTTGAAGATGCTGTAAGTGCCAAACATATATTTACCAAAAACAAAATAGAAAACTCTGGAGAAATAAAAGCGAATAAGTTTACTGAAATGAATAACAATATTATTCAATAATATCATTTGATTTATTATTAACAAAAAGAAAAATTATATGGCAAATATTTTTTTCGCATTCTCTGTAGTTATTCTTTCTACTTCTTCTACAGATATATTTTTAACTTCAGCCAATTTTTCTACTACATATTTTAAATAACTACTTTCATTTCGCTTTCCTCTAAAAGGTACAGGCGTAAGATAAGGAGCATCTGTTTCTAAAACTAGGTGTTCCATATCTACATGCTTTAACACTTCTCCTAAACCTGCATTTTTATAGGTAAGCACCCCGCCTATACCCATATAAAAACCTGTTTTTATAATATCGTTTGCTTGCTCTAGCGAACCACCAAAGCAATGAAAAATTCCTGTGAGTGCTGTATGTTTATATTTTTTTATTACTTCTATCGTTTCATGTAGTGCGTCTCTTGTATGTAATATTAGTGGAATATTATACTGCAAGGCAAGTTCTATTTGAATTTCTAAACATTCATATTGTTGTTTGATAAACGTTTTATCCCAATAAAAATCTAAACCAGTTTCGCCAATTGCACAAAATTTTCTTTGTTGCAATTGCCATTTAATATGTTCAATTTCTACTTGATAGTTTTCATTTACAGAACACGGGTGCAAACCTGCCATGGCAATACATTTATTAGGGTATTTTTCTTCTAACAAATTCATACTTTCTGTACAACTCTTATCTATGGCGGGTAAATAAAATTTTGTAACGCCGATATCGATAGCTCGTTCAATTACAGCATCAATATCCTCATTAAACTCTTTTGTATATAAATGGCAATGTGTATCTATCATTTTTAATTATTTGATTTTGTAGTATTTAGGTATAAACTTGACTTTTATTTTATTAAATATGAAAAAAAATATTGCTATGACAATTCTGTGACGTAGATTGCAATCAGTTTTCATAGGGTACGGATTAAAAAAGGGCTGAGGTTTCTACCTCGGCCCATTTTTTTTACACGTCTGATGCTGTTATTTTTTCGAAAGAAAAACCTTTTTCAGAAAAGCTTTTTAATAGTGCTGGTAGCGCATATCGCATTTTATCAGCCGCTTTTTCACTATCGTGAAAAACCACTATGGAACCATTGGTCGTTTTAAACAACACATTTTCTAAACATTTTTCTTTGGTAATTTTCATGTCAAAATCGCCACTTAAAACCGTCCACATTATTATTCTATATGGCATCAGCATTTCTCTTAAAATTTTAACTTGAAATTTTTTTATTTGTCCGTATGGTGGTCTAAACAAGGTACTATCAATATACTTTGAAGCTTGTAATACATTATTTATATATACATCATCTTTTGTTTTTTTTCCATTTAAATGATTATACGTATGGTTACCAATACTATGACCATCATCAATAATTTTTCTATAAATATCTGGATATAAATGCACATTATTTCCAATACAAAAAAAGGTGGCTTTTGCTTGATACTTTTTTAACTCGTCCAATACAAATATGGTGTGTTGTGGGTGTGGCCCGTCATCAAAGGTTAGATAAATTTTTTTCTCAGTAGTATTCATGCCCCAAATCATTTTTGGAAATAGCTTTTGAAGCCACACAGGTGTTTTTACAAAATAAAACATATAGCAAAATAAATGTAAAAATAGCATTAAACCTTTCTTTTAGTAATAAGTCTATGAAAAAGGCGTTTAATAATTACAAAACTAAAAAACCATTTTTATGAAACTAAAAAACATTCTATTTACGGGATTAACATTATCTATTATTGTATTTTCTTCGTGTAAAAAAGATAAAACCACAGAAGATACTACAGAAATTGAAACTACTTTCGAATTGAGTGCAAATGAAGGTGTTGCTGAAAATCTTACACAAGATGCGCAAGAAGTTTTGAATGAAGCGGCAGTTTCTAATAATTTTTCAGGCTCAAGCTTTATAGCTGGCATAGATGGCACTACCGGTATTTTGAGTTGTGCCACAGTAACTGTAACTCCTCTTAATGGCTTTCCAAAAAATATCATTATTGATTTTGGAGTTATAGGATGTACATCTCCTAATAGCGTATTACGTAGAGGGAAAATAAATGTAACGCTTACAGATTCGCTTCGTCGCTCTGGTAGTGTAGCCACTATGAACTTTGATAATTATTTTGTGGGCATTCACAAAAAAGAAGGAACCGTTACTTGGACAAATACAAGCACAGCCACACAAAAAAGTTGGACACGTGTATGTGTAAATGGCAAAATTACCAATACTGTTAATGGTAAATATTGGTTACATAATGGTACACAAAATATTGTACAAACAGCCGGAAACCTAACTCCACTTGTATTAACAGATGATGAATTTTCAATAACAGGAAATAGAACTGTAACTAATGCAGCGGGCAAAACAAGGGTTGGCACTGTACTCGCAGCTTTACAAAAGAAAACAAGTTGTGATTATATTGATAAAGGCACTTATCAAATACAAGGCCCAAATCATATTGCCATCATTGATTTTGGAGATGGTATTTGCAATGATAAAGCTACTATTTCTATCGATGGTCGCCCTCAAAGAGAATTTACGTTAAGATAATATTTTTATGTTTGATAATGGCAACGGTTGTTTCAGAAATGAAGCAGCCGTTTTTGTTTATTGGCAACGTGCTACAAAAATATATCGATGATAAAATTATTTTCCAAAAAAACCAATAGCTACAAATATGGCAAACATTGCCCAATGCAATAAAAGTGGAAAAATCTTTTTTTGTGGATAGAAAAAAGCAGAAGCAATAACTGGAGATAATGGTACAGCCAATAGTATCCAATAAGAAAAATTTATACTGGCATTAATAAATGGAACGAGTGCAGCAACTATAATGTAGAGAAAAAGCAATTGCCAACTTTTTCGTGTTTGAACCACTTGTCTGTTAATATTTTTATTGATAAAATAAATACCAATAATGCTAGATATTAAAATAATAGCAAGCGCCGCATAAGCCCATTTGTTGCCAAAAAAATGTGGGTATGAAAAATGAAACCCAGGAAAATTATACGTTTTAAAATTATTGGTGAGGAAAAGATACGCACCAAAGAGATAGATGGGTGTAATAATACCTGCTAACCCCGTTAACCATTCTTGCAAACGAAAAGGTCTAGCAATAGCAATACCTGCCATAATTAGTACTAAAAAAGTAATGGAAGGAAAGTAAACAAAAGCAGATATACCTGTAACCAATCCAATATTAAAGATAGTGGCTTTTGCATGTTGGTTATTGTATAATGCACAGAGGCGAGACCATATCCAAATCATAAAAGTATTTACAATAAGCGGTGCTGAAAAAGTAAACCAATCGCTAAAAAGGGAAGTGATAAGCAAATAACTCATGCCAGTAAGGTGGTTGTTTTGCTTATGTAACCGCTGGTCGTTTACAACTTTATTAAACCCTATGGCTTGTATAAACAATAAAAAAAAAGTGAGTATGCCGTAAGTAGCATGAAAGCTATTGGCAATTGGATTTAAAAACTGTAACAAAGATTTGTATAAAATTCCATCCAATGGCTGCAATTGAGGGCTACGCACATGCAAAAACATAGGCAATTTCAATACGATGGCGTAAAGAAATAGAATGGCGTTACCAGATGGATTATTGGCTTTAAAAATTCCTGTCACTATGAAAAATTAAATAAACATGTTTTTAATGTGTGCAAAGTTAAAAATCAATTTTTGCAAATGCAATATTGTTTCTTACGATGCATGGTATAATCATTTGTCTTGCGCCGGTTTGCCTTGCTAGCCTAGGCATAAAACTATAACCAGCTTCTCTGCTTTTTAGTGTAGCGTATCGTATTATCGAACCATTGGGTTGCACTGCATGATCACTTAATATTTGTCTATTATTATCTTTTTGTAAAAAGAGAAAATGTATTTCCGCCCCAGCATTCATATTTGCAAAGGAGAGAAAATTATCAGTTTCTACATCGCTTGTCGTTTTATTAATTACATTGTTCCATTGTAATTGAAGGTCTTTGGAAAAGCTATAAGTAATAATATCGTTATAATTATAAACAATGTCTCGTTGGTTACCATCATTAAAAGGTCTATAAAAACCATTGTAACCTCTATTGTAAAAATAGTAATCTGACGCAGAGCCATAATAACGGCTGCCATACAATCCTGAATTGAAACCATTATCAAAAGCACCACCACCAAAACGCCTTTGCTTCGTATATTCTTCCGATACCACAATAAAACCTCCATCTTTTTTAAGAATAATATTTTTTAAAAAATAATCATCGTATGCTGTTCTCCAGTCTGGTCTTCCCGAAAGTTTTGAACGCAGTGAATCATCAAAAACATTAATTACTTTTTTGGAAAGTACAAATGGGCTTCTTGAAACGATTGCGGTAAAAATGCCATCTACATTACCGCCGTTCTTCTTATAAGAAAATGAATTGATAACATAACGACCATTGAGGTTATCTATTTTTAATACTGGCTCTTGTATGAGCTGTTTGTCTAATGGCACATTTACAGAAATAAGACTGTCAATTTTAAATTTTTTAATATTTATATCTAGTGTATTTATATATTCTTGCCTTGCATTTTCCTTTAATTTAGTAAATAAAAAATTACCATCGTTATCTATTTGCAAATCCCCAAATGATTCTCTGTTGTTATTATACTCAAGCATCCTCCTAGTGCTGTCTTGCAGTAATAAATTTTCGTCATATACTTTTGCAACAAAATTAAAATTGTCGTTTCTTGTTTGAGTTTTGTACAACAGTATTTTTTTCTTGTCTTCGCTCCAAGTTAAATTGTAATAAGTGTTATTAGAAAAAACACCAGTCTTGGTAGTATCTAAATCTAAAACCTTTCCTTGCAGTTTGCCTGCACCATCCATTTTAGCTGCCTTACAATACGTTACATTTCCTTTTTGATATTGCCATACCATTAAAAAATAATCGGGATAGGTTACAAAATCGATATTGCTTGTTCTATCAGAAATAAAATCTAACTTAATCGTTTCTTTAATAACCATGCTGTAGTCATATACAGTAAGTTTATGGCTTCTGTTTAAATTTTTATATACTAAAAAGTTATTAGCAAATTTTCCTAATATCTCAAAGTTTAGATTACGACTATCTGCCCTCTCCACTTCAGAGTAAATGATACTTTGGGCCTTTACTTTTAAAGAAAAAATAGAAATAAATAACGTTAAAAAAATGAATACTCTTTTCATACTGTTAAATTGATTGGTATAAAATTACGATTTTAATAGGTAGTAGCAATAGTTGTACCTTTTTGTATAAATAAATAACCAAAAAGAAGGCTTCTCCCAAAGAACATAAATAATAAAACAATTAGTAATCTTATTAAAAATAACTTTGCATCAATAAATATATACAATATGCGTACAATTTTAATTACTGGAGGCACGGGGTTAGTGGGAAAAAGCCTTGTAAGACAGCTGATACAAAAAAATTACGAAGTAATTGTTTTAACAAGAAAATTAACAGATGTGCCACATCAAAAAAATGTATCATACGCATTGTGGAATGTAAAAGAAGGAACGATTGCTGTGGATGCATTAAAAAAAGCAGATGCAATTTTCCACTTGGCAGGTGCTGGTGTAATGGATAAAAAGTGGGATGAAGCTTATAAAAAAGAGATAGAAGAAAGTAGAACTAAAAGCAGTGCTTTACTCATAAATACCTTGCAGAAAATGGAGCATAAAGTAAAAGTATTGGTAAGCGCTTCTGCCATTGGTTGGTATGGTGAAGATAAAATACCAAATCATTATTTTACAGAAAATGAAAAAGCAGATGAAGCTTTTTTAGGTGTGGTTTGTAAAAAATGGGAAGAAAGTGTGGAAGCTGCTGAAACACTTGGAATACGTGTTTGCAAACTTAGGACTGGTATTGTTTTAAGCGATGATGGTGGTGCATACAAAGAATTTAAGGCGCCCTTAAAACTTGGTGTAGCATCTATACTTGGTAATGGCAAACAAATGGTGAGCTGGATACATATGGAGGATTTGTGTCGCCAATATATTTTTGCTTTAGAAAATGAAAATATAAATGGAAGCTACAACGCAGTGGCACCAATACCAGTGAGTAATAAAACGCTTACGCTAGAAATAGCAAAAAATGTAAAAGGAAAATTTTACATACCAATACATGTGCCCACTTTTGTTTTAAAAATAATGATGGGAAATAGAAGTGTGGAAATTTTAAAAAGTGCTACGGTGAGTTGCGATAAAATAAAAGCAGCAGGGTTTACTTTTTTGTATCCGAGTATTGAGGCTGCTGTAGAAGAAATTGAAGGGAAATAAATACAATAATACCTTGAGATTTTATCTCAAGGCAACAAGTCCTGAGATAAAGTCTCAGGATAGCACGTTTACTTACAAATCAGCTTTTATATATTTTCTTC
Organism: Ferruginibacter sp.; assembly: GCA_031429575.1. Lineage (GTDB taxonomy): Bacteria > Bacteroidota > Bacteroidia > Chitinophagales > Chitinophagaceae > Ferruginibacter. The sequence continues at coordinate 8,328 of JANOZW010000176.1, read as the reverse complement.
TGCTCCATATAATAAATAGTACAATGTAAAATATAGCAAAGCTCAAAACAACATACTTATAATCTGTAGGTGAAATACCTTTTGCAAAAGATTTTAATGGGTTATCAGGAAATGTAAGCAAACCATCGGCAGCATTCATCGGCAAATAACTTCCAAGACTTCCAGGATCCATTGTTTTATCATCTCTTAATTTTATACTCCAAAAATCTAAAATATTTGATATGAAATTTTCTCCAACTAGGTATATAAAAAATAACCCAATGGCAAAACCTGTCTTTTTTACAAGTACAGAAATAAGTACTGCAAACATATTATAGGTAATGGCTTTTAAGAAAAAATAGCCAACATGAGAAATACTATTAAATGAAAAAGAAGTATTAGTAAATGCTGCAAAAGAAAGCGCAGTAACGAATACGACAATTGTACTCACCAATGCAAATAGAAAAGCCATCATCAGTTTTACACTAATAAACTCTCCCCTACTCCACCCATCTATAACGTTTTGCCTATTTGTACGAAAAGTATATTCATTGGTAACCAACATTAAAATTAGCATGGCGGGCAGAATAAGTAAAAAACCCGACATATAACTAGTCGTTTGCCATGTACTCGTAAAGCTATATGGATTAAAAGCTGCTCCAATTAAATCTCCTGCAGGGGTATTGGCACTTACTTTTCCATATATAAAATGAGTACCCAAATTTATTAGTACAATACCAATTATAAAAAATATAGCAATCACCTTAAATGCTGTATAATTTTTTATTTTAAGCCACTCTATTCTTAAAAGATTTCCCATAAAAAGTTTATTAATTAGTTAGTTCTAAAAATTTAGATTCAAAATTGCTTTTCTTTAATTGTAAATGCGACAGCACAATACCATTATCAAAACAAAATTTATTAATGGCGGAAAGGTTCGCTGTACCTGCATTGTATGATAATTCAATCACCCCATTCAATTCGTCAATTCTAACATAGTTATTCATTTTTGCTAAAATATTTTTCAAACTAGTATTGTCTCCCGCAGCTAATTGTACGATATCACTTTCTTGAAAAACCTCTTTTACTTTACCCGAAGCCAATAAATCCCCTTGCTTAAGAATGGCTACATGCGTACAAACTTTTTCTACTTCATCTAGCAAGTGGCTTGCCATTATAATTGTTTTACCTTTTGCAGATAAATCTTTTATTAAGTTTCGTATTTCTGCAATACCTACAGGGTCTAGCCCATTCGTAGGCTCATCAAATACCAATACATCTGGGTCTCCAAGTAATGCTGCACCAATAGCCAATCGCTGTTTCATACCTAAAGAGTATGTGCTAAATGGAGAGTCTTTTCTTTTTAATAAATCTACTGTTTGCAATACTTGCTCTATATCATCTTCACCAAGCCCTTTTATAGCTGCTGTAATTTTTAGGTTTTGCACTGCAGACAAATAATGATAAAAATTGGGCGTTTCTAACAACGTACCTATTTTCTTGCGATGGTCATAATTAGCGGGCTCATCAAACAATTGATAACTACCGCTAGTGGCTTTGAGTACATTCATTACAATACCAAGTAGTGTTGTTTTGCCACTCCCATTTGGGCCGAGTATGCCAAATACACAACCTTGAGGCACAGAAAAACTCACGCCTTTGAGCGCTTTTATTTTGCCATAATCTTTTGTAATATTTTCTACTGTTAGTATTGCCATGGTAAAAATTTATGATTCAAAGAAAGTACATTGAATGTGAAGTAAACAATTTTTTTATGTGAACGGTAAAATGAAGGGCGTTATTGGTTTAATATTTTGATGTGGTGTGTGAGACAGCTTTCTTTAACTCTATACCTATTTCATTATATTTTTAGCAGAATCCATTAATGAAGGTATTCCATATTTACCTTCTATTAGCTTAGCTTTAAAAGCAATCTTACATGTGCCGCAATATTTCTTCACTTTTACAATAAATAAATTATCGTATTCATTATCTGAAATCGATTTTACGTTCCCATGCAAGTGCAATGAATCTAACATTCTTAAAACCGTATTGCTATGCCCAACAACCAATGTATTTTTCTTAGATAAAAAAATACGCTTATAAAAATTTGTAGTAGTATCGTTGTTGTAGAATTCAATAGGGATACTTGTAAAATCACTAATTGGATTTGCCGTTTCTTTTGTTCTATTGGTATTGGTAGAAAATATTTGTTGTATTTTTTTATCCTGCAAAAGTGTTTTTAATGCTGCCGCCCTTTGCTCACCTTGCAGTGTAAGGTGTGGGTCGTTTTTTGGCTCTGTACTTTTTTCAGCATGCCGCACAATGTAGATGGTAGATGTGCAAGCGCAAAATGACGCCACAAAAAATAACAATACAAATATTTTCATACTTGTAAGTTATTGCAAAAAAGTAAAACAAGAAAAGTTATTTGCGGCACATCAATTATTAATCAATGCAACTTGCACAGGATTTGCTCTATTGGTAATATCGTACAATATAAGTCCGGTACTTATATAACAAATCAATAGATTATTGTATGGAATTACATCTTCAAAAGTTTGTGTGGTAATTGTCTCACGAAGAATAGGCACAGCAGGATTGCTTACATTAAAAATACTCATACCGCTACTTTTTTGGCATACATATAAAATAGAATCTGCCAAACCTAGGCCCACAGGCGTATTCATTAAATTGGTTTTAATTAATGTGGGGCTAGTAAGGTTGGTAATATTATAAATGTACAAACCAGATTGTGCAGGACCACAAGGCTGATTGCCAAGCAGCGTTACGAAGGCAATACTATCGTTGGCTACTACAGGGTCGCAGCTTCTTACATGCCTAGCTTCGCCCAGTTTTACAGGCGCAGCAGGGTTTGCCAAAGAGTAAATGAACATACCATCTCTGGAACCAATAAACAATTTATCTTTATAAGGAAAAATGGTTTCTACACCTCCACCTAAATTAATACTAGTTTGTTCTATCGCATTTAATGGATTACTAATGTTAAATACTTTTAGTGTAAATACATCTACAACATATAAATAATTATCTACGATGGTAAACCTTGCCAAAGATCCACCTTTACCTGTTCCACTAGATGATGCAGATGCAGCATTTACAGAACTTCCATCGCTTGTTTTTTCACAAGAAAAAATTAATATTGCTATCGCTAAAAAAAGTATTAATCTCATTATATTTTTATTAATTATCTTTTACAAAATTGTTGTACACTATCTTTTACCCAGTTTATTATCACAGAATCATTGTTATATTTTGGACATTCATAATAGCCTGTATCCTTTGGAGCCTGCCATATATAAGGACGTAAAACATCATTCGTAAAAAAGGTATTTTTAAATCGTTTTACTTCTACTGGCGAGTTAATATTTGTAATATCAATAACCACCATATCGTTGTAATTATTGGCGTACAAAAAATTTCCTTTTATGGCTATATCGGTATTGCCGCCAAGTTCTATAAATGCCACTCTATGTGCATTGGCAGAAATAGCGTTATTAATTAAGTGTATGCCTTTGCCCACGTCGTTTTGAAAAATAGTATTACCAAAAACATAAATTTTACCCGCTTGGCTCATTGCCCTTGGGGTATTAAAATATTTTACTTTTTTGTACGCAGAGTCTGCTCCATACACGGCTTTCCAACCCATTACTTTTTTCGAAAAATCAATAGGCTCAGGATAATAAGGTTTTTTACCCCAACAAGAGGAAAGAAGCATTATGCCTAGTAAATAGTAGAATATCCTCATAAAATTAGGTTTAAAAGTAAGACGCTTAAAAGAAAGAAAATGATGCTTCGCAAAAAAATATTTTTTGATATAATTATTCATGCAAGCTAGTAATTTTATTTTTAATATTTGTTGACAAAAGTCAATAAATAACATGTGCCAAATGAGCTAGCACTGCTAAAAAAGTACAAATTACCGTTCACCCATTTTCTTTAACAAACGCATATGAGAAACTACACCACTCCAATAACTAGTTTGGTTGGGGGTAATGCCATTTTCAATTAACAACTTGTACAAAATCTTGTTAAGCTCAGGATAATAAATATGATGTACATGTGGAAAAAGGTGGTGGGCTATATGATTGTTGAATCCTCCCAAAATAAAATTGGCAGATTCGCTAAATGGATGCATATCATTAGAACTTTTTATTTGATTCATAAGCCATGAAGTATTAATGTATCCATTTTTATCTGTAGTAGGATATGCTGTTTTTTCTACATGATGCGTCATAAAAAATGTAAGCAATAAAAATAAAGATTGAAAAAAATGCATCATTAAAAATGCTACTAATACCGTGTACCAAGGAAAATGGCTAAATTTTATTGGTAAAAAAATCATAAGCGTACAGTAAAAACATTTTTGCAACCAAAAGGAGCAATGCTGCGCTAAGTGCTTCTTTTTATTTTTTTCATCCATAGAAAAAAGAATGACAAAGTCTTTTATAAAAATCCAAAACAAAGAATAGAAAGTATAAGCAAGAGGTGCATAATAATGTTGAAACTTATGGTACCATTCATAATCACTGTTTGGTATTACACGTATAAGTTTAGATATTTTTAAGTCAGAATCATACCCTTCTACATTAGGTGCATAATGATGTGAATGCACATGCCTTTGTTTCCAAGCTTCTGCATGAGCACCCACCATAGAATAAATTAAAGTAAAACAAAAATTATTTATCCTTTTGCTTTTGAAAATTGTATTGTGTGCAAAATCATGCGAAAAATTAAATGCAAAAAGTAAAAAAATAAAACCATAAGCGACAAAACAACCTATAAAAAATATTGGATTATTGAGTGTAAACAATGCTGCATACATTATAGTTGCAAGTGGTAGATACACAAAAAACTTAACCCAAAGAAGTAAAGTGAATTTGGGAGTGTTTACTTTCAATACCTCATCTACTCTACGATAAATAAGTTTTAGCAAATCACTATCTTGGGCTATATAGATATGCTTATCTTTCATAGTACATAGGTTTAGGTAGTTTATAATTACCCATTGCTTTTAAAAATCTAAAGTGTGATACTAAAGATCTGTGATAAGGCATTTCCATATAAGTTAACCCGTGTTTATTTGCTAGAGATTTAAAAATGGGCAGTATTTTTAAATAATGCACATGACTTACATGTGGCAACAAATGATGTAATGCATGCGCATTAAAACCCCCTAAGGTCCAATTTAAAAAAATGCTATTAGCATTATAATCTACAGAAGTACCCATCTGTAATTTTGGCCAACTCATATCTAATGTATTATTTTTATCAGCTATAGGACGTGATACATAATCCGATAAATGTGAAACTCCCAACACTCCAACAAATATTAAGGACACTATAAAATGGTTTAACACAAAAATTAATAAAACTTTTTCCCAACCAAATGGCAAGAGTAAAATTGGTAAAACAATCATGTACACTATGTAGAATATTTTATAACAGATTAACTTTATTATTTCATTGGTTGGTATTTTTATTTTAATTGTTCTGCTACTTATATTTACTAGCATTAAAGTTTCTCTAAAGAAAAACCAGTTTATAGAATACAATAAATATAAAAAAGGGGCATACACATATTGATATTTATGAAACCATTTCAAAGGCTGCGTTTCTGTCATTCTAAATAATGGATTATTGAGCACATCAATATCACTGCCTTCTATATTTGTATATAAATGATGCGATTCATTATGATTTTTTCCCCACACGTATGCATTATTTCCTTGCAAATTAAAGCTTATGGAAAATAGTATTTTATTCCAGTATTTATTGCTTAATGCTACCCCATGTGCTGCGTCGTGTGAAATATTAAATGCAGTAAGCAATACAGATAACCCCATTAATAAATAATAACAATAAAAAGATATCATTGAGTTGCTTGATATCATTAAACTATAGAACAATATATCCAATCCAAAATATAAAAAAATTTTAAAAATCATTTTGCTACTACCTTTGTTTTTGATGTTGTTTTCAATAAAAAAAGCATCTACTTTTTGGTTAAGTTCTTTATAAAATAACAGCCCTTCGTCTTTCGAAAATTTGAGTTTATTCATATTCTTAAAATTTATTGTTACTATATTTTTATGCTTATTCAAAATAATGAGTGCTGCATTAGCTTTTTAGGCAATTTAATATCAGCAGCAGCATAATTAAAAGTTTTCTGTGTTTTTGAGAAGGATTTATCATATGCAATTAGTTGGGTAAAAAAATAAATACTTTCTATTTTGTAAAATTATATTACCAACATACAAAAGCTTGTTGACAAAAGTCAATAAAAATTAATTTGGACAATTAAACTTGTTAAAGTTTTGCAAACGAGAAAAAAGAAAAAGGAAAAATAAATTGGTTTATTTAATACAAAGGCTGCTCTCAGCATATAAAGGAGTAACGCTTTATGGCTATAAAATAGAAGATTAATTGAAATGAAAACTTTGCATGTTTGCAGTAGATTAAATTTAATTAGAAGGAAAGGCAAAAGTTGATATGAATAATTTGTACTGTGGTTTATAAACATCTAGTATTAATAAATAGTTATTCACAAAAAAGTAGTCAGTAAGATTTATATTAAATAAATAAAACTATATTCTATTGCACATGCGCCATATGCCACACACTACTAAAAGCACCTATAAAAGCCATACCATTTTTAAACAGTAGTTTTTCCAAATGCAAATCATCAATATCTTTTTGTAAAACTTTTCGGTGGTAAGGATTCATCGTTCCACCTTTTACACCAGCAGGTACAGCAGGGTCATATTGAAAATGCGGATCTACAATAGTACCTCGTGGGTACATAATACCGGGCGTACCTTGCCCACGTATATCCAACTCTTCAGGATGCTCTAGCCCAAGTGTATGGCCAAACTCATGCGCAGCTGTACTAGAATTATTGAGCAAATTGTCTAATTGAAAATAACCAGTATTGCTATTTATACCATCTACAAAAGAAATATTACCACTTACTTTTTCTTCTATTCTAAAAAAATTACTCAGTGGGTTTGTATTTTCCATTACATCTTTTTGCGAAAGCGCAGGCTCATAAAAACCTGTAGTATTTAAAATAAATCCATATCCTCTTCCACCAATCATTGCATGACCATCTATAATATTCCAAAACAAATTGATGTCGTCAGCTATTTGTTTACTCAATATTTCATTTGCCGCATTGCCATAAAAGAAAAGATTTGCTTTTATGCAAATGGTGTTTGTATCGTTGTTTATTTCTGCAATACCCATAATAGATGTTAGACATGAGATATTAGATAACTAAAATCATGTTTTACTACACATTTGAATTATTTTATTATTTAAAATACGGCAGGCTGCGCCTGCATCCCACGGTGCTGCGCACCTGTCCGCGGGTTTCACCCGTGGCTATGCAAAGTCAACCCCGTTGGGGTTGGTCATTTACGAACGCTAAAATAAATAATAAACTTTGCATTGAAATCACTAATAAATAATAAATGATAAATAAATATTAAGATTGCCATTTACAAAACCTACAATAAATAATATACTTTGCATTAAAACCAATGATAAATAATAAATGATAAATATATATTAAGGTTGGCCATTTACAAAACCTACAATAAATAATATGTTTTGCATTAAAACCTATGATAAATAATAAATGATAAATAAATATTAAGATTGCCATTTACAAAACCTACAATAAATAATATACTTTGCATTAAAACCAATGATAAATAATAAATGGTAAATATTATTGTTGGTTATTTAAAAAATATATAGCCCTTTAATCTCTACCCCTTTTTTAACAGTTCAATAACTTCATGTTGCCTTCGCCTAGATATTTCTACTTTAGATTGGTCTGCCATTGTTAGTAAGCCATCGCTCATATAATTAATGATATGCAAGGGATTTACAAGATGAGATTTGTGTGTTCGAATAAAACCATGTGTTGTTAAAATCTCCTCGTAATCTTTTAAGGTTTTTGAAGCAAGTATTGATTTATTATCTAGAAAGAAAATTTTCGTATAATTACTCTGTGCTTCTAGCCGTACGATTTCGTATGTAAGAAAAAAATGAATACCATTCGTAGTATTTATAGCAAGTTTAAAATCTTTTTTACTTTCGCTACCGATATTGTGCAGTAGATTATTATATTGCAATTCTTTGTTTTTTAATGCTTCTTCTTTTTCTAAAAATTTATCTACCGCAGTTCTTAATTCATCAGCATCAATTGGTTTTAGCAAATAATCTAATGCACTAAAACGTATTGCTTCTATGGCATACTGATCGTGGGCTGTTGTGAATATGATATTAAAATTTACTGGGTTTATTTTTTTTAACAAATCA